>SCRF01000033.1 GCA_004322005.1 Rhodanobacter sp.
AACAACAAGCGCACGCAGCAGTTCATCGTGCGTCGTCGTACCAAGTAACAGGAAGCCGACATGCCGCGTTCTCTGAAGAAAGGTCCGTTCGTCGACCTTCACCTCGTAAAGAAGGTGGAAGCTGCGGTTTCCGCCAACAACAAGCGCCCGATCAAGACCTGGTCGCGTCGCTCGATGATCCTGCCGGAAATGGTCGGCTTGACCATCGCCATCCACAACGGCCGCCAGCACGTGCCCGTTCTGATCAACGAGAACATGGTCGGGCACAAGCTCGGCGAGTTCGCGGTGACCCGGACGTTCAAGGGCCATGTCGGCGACAAGAAGGGCAAGTGATGAGCACTGAAGCCAAAGCGATCCTGCGTGGCGCCCGCATCTCGGCGCAAAAGGCACGCCTGGTGGCTGATCTGGTCCGCGGGCTTCCCGTGGGCCGGGCCAGCGACGTGCTCACCTTTACCAACAAGAAAGCTGCGCTCCTTGTCCGCAAGGTGTTGCTGTCCGCCGTCGCCAACGCCGAGAACAACCTGGGCGCCGATGTCGACGAGCTGAAAGTGGCCAGCATTTTCGTCGACGAAGGTCCGGCGATGAAGCGCATGCATGCCAGGGCCAAAGGTCGTGGTTCGCGCATCCTGAAACGCACCAGCCACATCACTGTGGTTGTCGGCAACTGACTGGGGACAAGAGACGATGGGTCATAAAGTTCATCCCACCGGTATCCGCCTCGGCATTGCCAAGGACTGGAACTCGAAGTGGTTCGCCAACAAGCGTGATTACGCCACCTATCTTGTGGCCGACATCAAAGTTCGCGACATGCTGAAAAGGAAGCTGGCGCAGGCCGGTATCTCGCGTATCCAGATCGAGCGTCCGGCGAAGACCGCGCGCGTGACGATCCACACCGCCCGTCCGGGCGTGGTGATCGGCAAGAAGGGCGAGGATATCGAGAAGCTGCGCAAGGAAGTCAGCGACATGATGGGCGTCCCGACGCACATCAACGTCAACGAAGTACGCAAGCCCGAGCTCGATGCGCAGTTGGTGGCCGAGTCGATCGCCCAGCAGTTGGAACGTCGCATCATGTTCCGCCGTGCGATGAAGCGCTCGGTTGGCAATGCGATGCGTCTCGGGGCGCTGGGCATCAAGATCAACGTCTCCGGCCGTCTGAACGGAGCCGAGATCGCCCGTTCCGAATGGAGCCGCGAGGGTCGCGTGCCACTGCATACGTTGCGTGCCGACATCGATTACGGCTTTGCCGAGGCGAAGACCACCTACGGCATCATCGGCATCAAGGTCTGGATCTACAAGGGCGAGATCTTCGATCTGGCCCAGGCCAGCCAGGAGTCGAAGGATGAGTCGTCGCAGCCGCGCCGCGAAGGTGGCGAAGGTCGTCGTAATGACTCGCGTCGCGAGGCCGGTGACGGCCGCCGCGAACGGTCTGCGAAGTAAGGAGAGTTGCCATGTTGCAACCCAAGCGCACCAAATACCGCAAGCAGTTCAAGGGCCGTAACTACGGTCTCGCACAGTCGTCCAATCTCGTCAGCTTCGGCGAATACGGATTGAAGGCAACGACGCATGGCCGCCTGACGGCCCGGCAGATCGAATCTGCACGTCGCTGCATCACCCGTTTCGTCAAGCGCGGCGGCAAGCTGTGGATCCGCGTGTTTCCGGACAAGCCGATCACCAAGAAGCCGATCGAAGTCCGCATGGGCTCGGGCAAGGGCAGTGTCGAGTTCTGGGTCGCTCCGATCCAGCCAGGCCGCATGCTTTATGAAATCGAGGGCGTCGACGAGATCACGGCGCGCGAGGCATTCCGTCTGGCGGCTGCGAAGCTGTCGGTGCAGACCCAGTTTGTGACCAGGGCGGTGATGTGATGGCCACCAAAGATATCAACAACCAGTCGGTCGACGAGTTGAAGCAGCATCTGCTGGACCTGCGCAAGGAACAGTTCAACCTGCGCATGCAAAAAGGCTCTGGTCAGCTCACTCAGCCGCACCAGCTACGCCGCGTTCGGCGTGACATCGCCCGCACGAAATTCGTGCTCGGCGGCAAGAAGTAAGGGACGGCGGACATGAGCGCTAACGAAATTCAAGAAGTCCAGATTCAAGTGGAAAAAAAGCAGGTGCGCACCCTCGAGGGGCGTGTTACCAGCAACAAGATGGACAAGACGGTCACCGTACTGGTCGAACGTCAGGTACAGCATTGGCTGCTCGGCAAGATCATCCGTCGTTCGACCAAGCTGCATGCGCAGGACGATCTCGGTGCGAACGAGGGCGATTTCGTGCGTATCGCGGAATGTCGTCCGCTGTCCAAGACCAAACATCACCGCGTGGTTGAAATCATCACGCGCGCCAACGTCTAAGGAGGGGTGCAGACATGATCCAAGTGCAAAGCACGCTATCCGCAGCGGACAACAGCGGCGCGAAGCTGATGATGTGCATCAAGGTGCTCGGTGGCTCCAAGCGCCGCTACGCATCGATCGGTGATGTGATCAAGGTTACCGTGAAGGATGCCATTCCACGCGGCAAGGTGAAGAAGGGCGAGGTTTACAATGCCGTGGTGGTACGTACCGCCAAGGGTGTGCGTCGTCCCGATGGCTCGCTGATCCGTTTCGACGGCAATGCAGCGGTGCTCCTCAACAACAAGCTCGAGCCGATCGGCACCCGTATTTTCGGACCGGTCACCCGCGAGCTGCGCAGCGAGAAGTTCATGAAGATCGTCTCGCTCGCGCCCGAAGTGCTCTGAGCGGAGATCACAGAAATGAACCGTATCCGCAAAGGTGATCAGGTCCTCGTGATTACCGGCAAGAACAAGGGTCAACGCGGCGATGTGCTGCGTGTTGCAGACGACCGTGTATTCGTCTCCAACGTGAATCTGGTCAAGCGTCACACCAAGCCGAATCCGCAGGCCAATCAGGCCGGCGGCATCGTCGAACGTGAGGCTTCGATCCATCTCTCCAATGTGCAGCTGTTCAACCCCGCCACGAACAAGGGTGAACGCGTCGGCACCAAAACGCTCGAAGATGGGCGCAAGGTCCGCGTGTACCGTTCGACTGGCGAGGTCGTGGACGCGTAAGGAACACGATCATGACGCGCCTTGAAAATTTCTACAAAGACCAGGTAGTGGCCAAGCTCACCGAGCAGTTCGGCTACAAGAACGTGATGCAGGTTCCTCGCATCACCAAGATCACGCTGAACATGGGCGTGGGCGAAGCGGCGGGCAACAAGAAAGTGCTCGAGAACGCGGTCGCTGACATGGCCAAGATCGCCGGTCAGAAGCCGATCACGACCAAGGCCAGGGTTTCCGTGGCTTCGTTTAAGATCCGCGACGGCTGGCCGATCGGCTGCAAGGTCACCTTGCGCCGCGCCCAGATGTTCGAGTTTCTCGATCGTCTGATCAACATCTCGCTGCCCCGCGTACGCGACTTCCGCGGTGTGTCGGCGCGCGCGTTCGATGGCCGCGGCAACTACAACTTCGGCATCCGGGAACAGATCATCTTCCCCGAGATCGACTTCGATCAGGTGGATGCGCTGCGTGGCATGGATATATCCATCACCACCACCGCCAAGACCGACGACGAAGCCAAGGCTCTGCTGGCGGCATTCAGCTTTCCGTTCAGGAATTGAACGATCATCCGTGATCGAGAGAAAACCGGCCATCCATGGCCGGACTCTTCAAGAGAGAAGATTTACTTATGGCCAAGACATCAATGGTGAACCGCGACATCAAGCGGACCAAACTCGTCAAGAAGTACGCTGCCAGGCGCAGCGAGTTCAAGGCGGTCGTGCTGAGCGCCACCGCCTCCTACGAGGAGAAGATGGAGGCGCAGGCCAAGCTTCAGAAGCTGCCGCGCGACGCCAGCCCGGTGCGTCAGCGCACGCGTTGCGCCTTGACCGGTCGTCCGCGTGCGGTTTATGCCAAGTTTGGTCTCGGTCGCAACAAGCTGCGCGAGGCGACCATGCGCGGTGACGTACCCGGCCTGCGCAAGGCCAGCTGGTAATACAAAGCCTTGTGCAGGATCGGTGGACGAAGCCATGGCTTCGCGGCCGATTCAGCCGGCTGGTGGTGTTGCCGCTGTCGACGCGGCTCCTCGCATGATGTTCGCTAAAGCCCGGTAAAGCTGATATAGTCAGCGGTCTGCGCAAAGCAGACCGATTGTTGTATCGGCTCACAATCCAATTGATTTCCGGTTTTATCGGATATCGGTGCACTCTGAAGGACTTTTTTCATGAGCATGACTGATCCCATCGCCGATCTGTTTACGCGTGTCCGCAATGCCCAGGCCATGGGCAAGCCGGTCGTGCGTATGCCATCGTCGAAACTGAAGGTGGCGATTGCCGACCTTCTCAAGAACGAAGGCTATATCCTCGATGCCAAGGCTTCCGATGTGGAAGGCAAGCCGGTGCTCGAGATCAAGCTCAAGTATTTCGATGGCCAGCCGGCCATCGAGACCATCTCCCGTGTCAGCCGCTCCGGCCTGCGTGTGTATCGCGGCAAGGACGAACTGCCGAAAGTTCTCGGCGGCCTGGGTATTTCGATCATCTCGACTTCCGCTGGTCTGTTGACTGATGCGCAGGCCCGTGCCAAGGGCCTGGGCGGCGAAGTCATTGGCCAAGTGGCATAAGGAGTCTTTCGATGTCACGTGTTGCCAAACAACCGATTACCCTGCCGAAGGGTGTGGAGCTGACCGTCGCTGTCGACTGCATCTCCGTCAAGGGCCCCAAGGGTTCGCTGTCCTTGCATCACCTCCCTGGCGTGTCCGTCGCAGTGGATAATGGGGTCGTTTCCATCGGTCTTGCCGAGGGCTCCGAGGACAAGTTCGGCGGTACTACCCGCGCACTTCTGGCCAACATGGTCAAGGGCGTGTCCGATGGGTATGAGCGCAAGCTGGAACTGGTCGGGGTGGGTTACCGCGCCTCCATGCAGGGCAAGTCACTGAATCTGAGCCTTGGTTACTCCCATCCGGTGGTGTTCGATGCGCCGGAGGGCATCAGTCTCGAAACCCCGACGCAAACCGAAGTCGTGATCAAGGGCTTCGACAAGCAGCACGTGGGTCAGGTGGCGGCCAAGATTCGCGGCTTCCGTCCGCCCGAGCCCTACAAGGGCAAGGGCGTGCGCTACGCTGGCGAGAAAATCACCCTTAAGGAAGCAAAGAAGGCATAAGTACGCACTCCCTGCGTGTGAAAGCGGCCATTCATGGCCGCATTACTCACAAGAGCGCTGCCAAAAACTAGCCGATCCGCTTTCAAGGAATCATGACAATGAACAAAAACGAAAATCGCCTGCGCCGTGCCAAGTCCACGCGTTGCCATATCCGCAAATTGGCCGTGCCGCGCCTTTCAGTGCATCGCACGGGCCAGCACATCTACGCGCAGGTGTTCGACGCATCGGGCCTGAACGTGGTGGCTGCTGCCTCCACCGTGCAGAAGTCGGTGGCCGAGGGCCTCAAGGGCACCAAGAATCTCGCTGCCGCGGCAGCTGTAGGCAAGGCGGTTGCCGAGCGTGCAGTCGCTGCAGGGATCGAGGCGGTGGCGTTCGACCGCTCCGGTTTCCGTTATCACGGTCGAATCAAGGCATTGGCCGATGCGGCTCGTGAAGCGGGTCTGAAGTTCTAAAGGCGTTCCGGAATTCAGGATATCCTCCCGGATAGCTTGATTCCAGCAGTTGCACCTACAACTCCAAGCGGCTCAGCCGCAAGCCAAAGTCCCGGTCAGCCGGGCACATGGAAAAGAACATGTCTTCTAACGATCGCGAAAATTCGGACGGGTTGCTTGAAAAGCTGATTGCCGTCAACCGCGTGGCCAAGACCGTGAAGGGCGGCCGCCAGATGAGCTTCACCGCGCTGACCGTGGTCGGTGACGGTGAGGGCAAGGTCGGCTTCGGCTACGGCAAGGCGCGCGAAGTGCCGGTCGCCATCTCCAAGGCGATGGAGCGTGCGCGGCGCCAGATGGTCAACATTGAACTGAACAACGGCACCCTGTGGTACGCCATCAAGGCCAACCATGGCGCGGCACGCGTCTACATGCAGCCGGCCTCCGAGGGTACCGGCGTGATCGCCGGCGGCGCCATGCGCGCTGTGCTGGAAGTGGTCGGCGTGAAGAACGTGCTGGCCAAGGCGGTTGGTTCGCGCAACCCGATCAACCTGGTGCGCGCCACCATCAAGGGGCTGCAGGCTGTTGCCTCGCCCAAGAAGATCGCCGCCAAGCGTGGCAAGACCCTGGAAGAGGTGCTCGGCAATGGCTAAGTCCCAATCAACTGCCGCCCAATCAACCGCCGATCAAGCAATCGCCGACAAGACCGTGCGCGTGCGCCTGGTCAAGAGCCTGGGCGGTGTTCAGGCACGCCATCGTCTCAGCGTGAAGGCGCTGGGTCTCGGCAAGATCAACGATGTCCGTGAACTGAAGGACAGCCCGCAGGTTCGCGGCCTGATCAGCACGGTGTACTACCTGGTCCGGGTGGAGGAATAATTTATGCGTCTGAATGACATTCAGCCGGCCGCCGGTTCGCACAAGACGCGCCTGCGCGTTGCTCGCGGTATCGGTTCGGGCCTGGGCAAGACCGCCGGTCGCGGTCACAAGGGTCAGCATGCCCGCGCGGGCGGCACCCACAAGTACGGTTTCGAGGGCGGCCAGATGCCGCTGCAGCGCCGGTTGCCGAAGGTTGGCTTCCGTTCGCTGAAGAAGGCCGAGAGCCAGGAAGTGTTCCTGTATCAGCTGGCCAATCTCAAGGCCGAGGTGATCGATGTCGTCGCGCTGCACAAGGCCGGTCTGATCAGCAGTCGTGCGAAGAAGGTCAAGGTGGTTCTGAAGGGTGAAATCGGTCGCGCGGTGAAGTTGTCCGGTTTGCTGGCCACCGCCGGCGCCAGGGCAGCCATCGAAGCTGCCGGCGGCAGCGTGGAGTAATCGACTGTGGCTGCAGCCAAGGGCAATGCACTCGGCAAGCTGGGCAAGCTGACAGAGCTTCGCCAGCGCATTTTCTTCGTGATTGGTGCGTTGGTGGTGTTCCGGCTTGGTTCGTTCATCCCGGTACCCGGCGTCAATCCGGAGGCGATGACCAGCCTGGTCAACGGCAACGGCCTGATGGACATGTTCAACATGTTCTCGGGTGGAGCGTTGGCGCGGTTTTCGATATTCGCGTTGGGCGTGATCCCGTACATCTCGGCGTCGATCGTGTTCCAGATGATGGGGTCGGTAGTTCCGAGTCTGCAGGGGCTGCGCAAGGAAGGCGAGTCCGGCAAGCGCAAGATGACGATGTATACCCGCTTTGCCACGGTGGGTCTGGCGGCTTTCCAGTCGTTCGGCATCGCCATGGCGTTGCAAGGGCAGGTCGCATCCGGTGGCGCGCCAGTGGTCTATACGCCGGGATTCGGTTTCGTCATGTCGTCGGTGGTCGGTCTTACCGCAGGCACGATGTTCCTGATGTGGCTGGGTGAGCAGATGACCGAGCGCGGTATCGGCAACGGCATCTCGCTGCTGATTTTCGCAGGTATCGTCGCGGGTCTGCCGGGTGCGGTGGTGCATACCCTGGGCATGGCCAACAACGGCGAGTTGACGGTGCTGATGCTGCTGATGGTGTTCGGCCTGGTGTTGGCGGTCACCGCGTTCGTGGTATTCATGGAGCGCGCCCAGCGGCGCATCACGGTGAACTATGCGCGGCGATCCGGTGGTCAGCGGGCTTACCAGAACCAGAGCTCGCACCTGCCGCTGAAGATCAACATGGCAGGTGTGATTCCGCCGATCTTTGCCTCGAGCTTGCTGATGTTTCCGGCAACGGCTGTCACGTGGTTCAGCGCAGGCCATCAATCGCGCTGGCTGCAGGATCTGACGCAGTCACTGAGCCCCGGCAACCCGTTGCATGACATCGTGTTTTCGGTGCTGGTGATCGCGTTCGCCTTTTTCTACACGGCGATCGTGTTCAACGCCGAGGAGACAGCCGACAATCTCAAGCGTTCGGGAGCCTTGATTCCCGGGATTCGTCCGGGTCGGGCCACGGCCAGTTACGTCGACTCGGTAATGACTCGCCTGACCGGCGTCGGCGCACTGTATCTGGTGCTGGTTTGCCTGGTGCCGTCGTTCATGCAGGCTGCCTGGCACGTCCCGTTTTATTTCGGTGGCACGTCGCTGCTGATCGTGGTGGTGGTAGTGATGGATTTTACGGCACAGGTGCAGGCGCATCTGGTCAGTCATCAGTACGAGAGTTTGCTCAAGAAGGCCAATCTCCGTCGCAGTTGATTCTGTGTGCGGGTGGTCAAAGTCGGGAAGTGGCGGCACCTTGGTGTCGCAGGGCTTTCCAGTTACCGTAATTCAGGTTAGAATTGCGCGTTTACCGCGCACGAAACGCATCGGAGAAAGTACATCATGGCGCGCATCGCGGGTGTCAATTTGCCGGTCCAGAAACATGTCTGGGTTGGCCTGCAGAGCATTTATGGTATCGGCCGCAGCCGAGCCAGGAAAGTCTGCGCGGATGCGGGTGTGGTCTTGACCACCCCGATCAAGTCCCTCAGTGAAGGCGAGGTGGAGAAAATTCGCCATGAAATCGCCAAGTACATTGTCGAGGGTGATCTGCGCCGTGAGGTGGGCATTGCCATCAAGCGCCTGATGGACCTGGGTTGCTATCGCGGCTTGCGCCATCGTCGCGGCTTGCCGGTGCGCGGACAGCGCACGCGTACCAACGCACGTACCCGCAAGGGTCCCCGTCGCGCGATCAAGAAGTGATTGCCTTAGTGCGATCTTCCCTGATTGCGAAGATCGAAAAGTGGCCATGCCTGGCCGCACTGATTAACAAAGAGCCTCTAAACCATGGCTAAACCGGTCAAGACCAAGAAGAAGATCAAGCGTGTTGTCACCGATGCGGTGGCGCACGTCCAAGCCTCCTTCAACAACACCATTGTCACCATCACCGATCGTCAGGGCAACGCCTTGTCGTGGGCGACTGCCGGCGGTGCCGGTTTCCGCGGCTCGCGCAAGTCCACTCCATTTGCTGCCCAGGTCGCAGCGGAGAAAGCTGGCCGTGTCGCTGGCGAATACGGTGTGAAAACCGTTGAGGTTCGGATCAAGGGCCCCGGTCCTGGTCGCGAATCAGCGGTGCGCTCACTTAATGCGCTGGGCTTCAAAGTGCTCAACATCATCGATGTCACGCCGATTCCGCACAACGGCTGCCGTCCCCCCAAGAAGCGACGTGTGTGAGTGCGATCGTCCCTGATCGCGAGAATCAAGAGCCGGCCATCCTTGGCCGGACTATTTAAGAAGAGATTACCCATGGCACGTTATCGTGGAGCTACCTGCAAACTCGCCCGTCGTGAGGGTGCAGATCTCAGTCTGAAGAGTCCGGCGCGCGCGCTGGACTCCAAGTGCAAGCTGGAGAACAAGCCCGGCCAGCACGGCGCCAACAAGCGCATGCGCATGTCCGATTACGCCGTGCAGTTGCGCGAGAAGCAAAAGGTCAAGCGCATCTATGGCGTGCTTGAGCGCCAGTTCAGCAACTACTACGCCAAGGCGTCGACCCTCAAGGGCAACACCGGCGAGAACCTGCTGCGTCTGCTGGAGAGCCGGCTGGACAACGTCGTTTACCGCATGGGCTTTGCGGTCACTCGCGCCCAGGCCCGCCAGATGGTTGCCCACAAGGCAGTTCTGGTGAATGGCAAGAAGGTGAACATCCCGTCTTACCAGGTCAGTGCCGGTGACGCGATTGCGCTGACCGAACGCGCGCGCGCCCAATTGCGCGTACAGGAAGCGGCGACCATTTTCGACACGATGGATCTGCGTCCGATCTGGGTCGAGGTCGATGCGAAGAAATTCGAAGGCACGTTCAAGTCGGTGCCGGATCGTGGTGATCTGCCGTCCGACATCAATGAAGCATTGATCATCGAGCTTTACTCGAAGTAATTACTGGAGCTCTGCATGGCAGTTTCGTCAACTAGCGTGCTGAGGCCTCGTGGCCTCAGCGTCGAACAGCTCGGACCCAACCGCGCCAAGGTGGTGGTCGAGCCGCTCGAGCGTGGCTTTGGCCACACCCTGGGCAACGCGCTGCGCCGCGTGCTGCTCTCGTCAATCCCCGGCAGTGCCATCGTCGAGGTTGAAATCGACGGCGTGTTGCATGAGTACACCACCCTGGAAGGTTTGCAGGAAGACGTCATCGAGGTTCTGCTCAACCTGAAGGACGTGGCCATACTTCAGCACACGGGCGATGAAGTCATTCTGACCCTGTCCAAGAAAGGCAAGGGCGTGGTCACTGCCGGCGACATCGTCGTGGATCATTCGGTTGAAATCATCAATCCCGAGCATGTGATCTGTCACCTCACCAAGGATGTTGCGCTCAACATGCGGCTGAAGGTGCGCCGTGGCGTCGGCTACCAGCCGGCCAGCACGCGCCAGCATCCGGACGACGAAGCGCGTCCGATCGGCCGCCTGCAGCTCGATGCCTCGTTTGCACCGGTGCTGCGCGTGGCTTACGAAGTGGATGCGGCTCGTGTCGAGCAGCGCACCAACCTAGACAAACTGGTGCTGGACATCGAGACGAACGGCACGATCGGTGCCGAAGACGCGGTCCGCAAGGCCGCCGAGATCATCAACGACCAGCTGTCGGTGTTCGGCGACTTCTCGCGTCGCGAGAGCGCCACCGACAAGGCGGAGAAGAGCGGTTTCGACCCGCTGCTGCTGCGTCCGATCGACGATCTGGAGCTCACCGTGCGTTCGGCGAACTGCCTGAAGGCCGAGAGCATCTACTACATCGGTGATCTGGTACAGAAGACCGAAGTCGAGCTGCTGAAGACGCCGAACCTTGGCAAGAAGTCGCTGACCGAGATCAAGGATGTGCTGGGTGGGCGTGGTCTCGCACTCGGCATGAAACTCGAGAACTGGCCGCCGCCGGGCCTTTCGCACGGCATGCAGCTTGGCTGATGGTTTACTGGTGCGATCATCCATGATCGCGGTAGTTGGCCAGACCGTTGTTCGTGTGGTCGTCTCGCCAATGGAAAGTCTAAAAGCGGCCATCCGTGGCCGCACTCTTCACAAGAGCCCGCTCCGATGGGGCCTTTATAAGCGGCCATCCGTGGCCGCACTCTTCACAAGAGCCCGTTTCAATGGGGCTTTTATAAGCGGGTAACCGCGGGAAGCCGGACACAAGCGCCGGCTTTTCATAACAACAGACAGAGAGTTCCGCCATGCGCCACCAAAAATCCGGACGCAAACTCAACCGCACCAGCAGCCATCGCGAAGCGATGTTTCGCAACATGGCATCGTCGCTGGTGAAGCATGAGCTGATCCGTACCACCCTGCCCAAGGCAAAGGAACTTCGCCGCGTGGCCGAACCGCTGATCACACTCGCCAAGATCGACGGCGTCGCCAATCGCCGCCTGGCGTTTGCGCGCATGCGCGACAAGGAAGCGGTCGGCAAGCTGTTCGTCGAACTGGGACCGCGCTATCGCGAGCGTCCCGGCGGCTATCTGCGCATCCTCAAGTGTGGTTTCCGTCCCGGCGACAATGCACCGATGGCGTATGTCGAGCTGGTCGGCCGGCCGCAGGTCGAGGCCGTCGACGCCGACTAGGCGATGATGGTACGTACCAGCGAGTGATCCACGCGGCCATGCGCGCCACACACAGACCCGGCCGGGTGACCTGCCGGGTTTTTGCGTGTTCGGCCCGTCAAAATGCGCCTGATTTCTGCCTGTTCGCCATGAGCTTGCTGACAGCGCGGCGGCGAACAGGTATGTTCGTTGTCCCGCAACGCAACAAAATGCCATGAATCCTTTTCGCTGGTCGTATCGTGTCAGTTTTCTCGCCGGGTTCCTGATTTGTGCAGGATTGCTTGGTTTCGCGTTGTATTCCGAATACCAGTGGGGCATGGATCCGTGTCCTCTGTGCATTTTCCAGCGCATCGCGTTTCTGGTCATGGCGTTGTTTTTCCTGTTGGGCGCGTTGCATTCGCCGCGCCATCGCGGACGCTGGCTGTACTCCGTGGGAACCTTGCTGGGTGCGGCATTCGGTGCCGTGGTGGCTGGTCGGCACCTGTGGATCCAATCCTTGCCGGCCGATCAGGTGCCATCCTGCGGACCGCCGCTGAACTACATGTTCAGTGCGTTTCCATTCGAAAAGGTACTGAAGCTGGTTTTCACCGGCTCCGGCGAATGCGCCAAGGTTGCGCCGATCCTCGGTCTGCCGATGCCCGCGTGGACCCTGCTGTGGTTCGTGTTGCTGGGGGCGTGGACAATCCACGCCACATTGCGCAGGGGTGTCTGACATGTTTGTAGGTACGAAGGCTGAAGTGATGAACACTACCCCAGCAACCCCGCACGATGCCGCCAACTGGACGCCGGCATCCTGGCAGCAACACATCGCACTGCAGCAGCCGCAATACGAGGATGCCGGCGAGCTCGCAGAGGCTACGACGCATCTGGCGAAGCTGCCGCCGCTGGTCACCTCGTGGGAGGTGCTGGCGCTGAAGCAGGCACTGGCGGAGGCGCAGGAAGGCCGGCGTTTCCTGCTGCAGGGCGGCGATTGCGCGGAGAGCTTTGCCGACTGCACCAGCCCGGTGATCTCCAATCGCCTGAAGGTGCTGCTGCAGATGAGCCTGGTGCTGGTGCACGGCATGAAAAAACCGGTGTTGCGCGTAGGCCGTTTCGCCGGTCAGTACGCCAAGCCGCGATCGACGGACAGCGAAACGCGCGATGGTCTGACCTTGCCGAGTTTTCGCGGCGATGTCGTGAACAGTCCTGCCTTCACCGCCGAGGCGCGCCGTGCCGATCCCGGGCGCCTGATCCAGGCCCATGCGCATTCGGCGCTGACCATGAACTTCGTGCGCGCCCTGATCGATGGCGGCTTCGCCGACCTGCATCATCCGGAGTACTGGGATCTGGCCTGGGTCGAGCATTCGCCGCTCGCCGCCGAGTATCGACAGATGGTCGCCAACATCGGCGACTCGCTGCGCTTCATGGAAACGCTGGCCGGCCCGATTGCCGGCTTCTCACGGGTGGATTTTTTCACTTCGCACGAAGCGCTGCTGCTGCATTACGAAGAGGCGCTGACCCGGCAGGTGCCGCGCCATCCGGGCTGGTTCAACCTGTCCACGCATTTTCCGTGGATCGGCATGCGCACGGCTGCGCTGGATGGTGCGCATGTGGAATATTTCCGCGGCATCCGCAATCCGATCGCGGTGAAGGTCGGCCCTTCGGTGACGTCCGATCAGCTGCTGCCGCTGATCGATGCCTTGAATCCGGAGGACGAACCGGGCCGGTTGACCCTGATTCACCGCATGGGCAACACGAAGATCGCCGAGACGCTGCCGCCGTTGCTGGAGGTCGTCAGGCGCGAAGGGCGCCGCGTGCTGTGGGTGGCCGATCCGATGCACGGCAATACCGAGAGCACTTCGAACGGTTACAAGACCCGTCGCTTCGACAATATTCGCGGCGAGCTGGATCAGGCGTTCGACATCCACGCGGCCGCCGGCACGCGGCTGGGTGGCGTGCATCTGGAGCTGACCGGCGAGGATGTCACCGAGTGCATGGGCGGTGCCCGCGATCTTTCCGAGACCGACCTGCAGCGCGCCTACAAGTCGATGGTCGATCCGCGTCTCAACTACGAGCAGTCGATCGAGCTGGCCATGCTGATCGTACGCAAGTCGGTAGGTGGGACAGGAGCGAATAATCGGTAGTCGGGAGCTTGCCGGACTTTGGTAGGGGCGCCATTCGCCGGGGCGCATGCCGAGCCGCGTCCATGCCAGCCGCCCCTATAATTGCATGATGAAGACAAGCCCTGGAACGCATCTGACCCGAATACATGCTGCCGTGGCGTGGTTCGTTGCGGTCACTTTTGTTGGCGCTTCCGGTCACGCTGTTGCCGCGGCGAAAGTTCCCGATACCCTCCAGCAGCGCATTGCTGCCTGCACGGCCTGTCATGGCGTGCATGGCGAGGGTGAGCTGAAGAGCGGTTTCTTTCCGCGTCTGGCCGGCAAGCCGGCTGCGTATCTGGCGCGCCAGCTGCAGAATTTCCAGGACGGTCTGCGCAAGTACGCGCCGATGGAGTACACGGTGCGTCAGCTCAGTCCTGCCTACATGCGGGAGATCGCCGAGTACTTCGCCACCCAGCAGGTGCCGTACGCTCGCTCGCCGGTACCGAATGCATCGGCGGCGATGCTGCAGCGTGGCGAGCAACTGACCAGCCACGGCGATCCGGCGCTCAAGATTCCCGCATGCAGCAGCTGCCACGGGACGCAGCTCACCGGGGTGCAGCCGTCGATTCCTGCGCTGGTGGGCCTGCCGTACGACTATGTGAGTTCCCAGCTGGGTTCATGGCGTACCGGCACGCGTGCCAGCGCGGCACCGGACTGCATGGCAGTGATAGCCCGCCGCCTTGGTGCGTCGGACATCAGTGCAGTCGCCACCTGGCTGGCCAGTCGCGAGCTGCCGGCCGATATGCAGGCACAGCCGGCGGGCTCGATCAAGCCGCCGTTGCGCTGCGGTGTGCTTGGCGAGCATGGGGGTGGGGCATGAAATGGATCGGCCGTATCCTGCCGGGTGCGCTCGTGCTGACGGTATTGGCCATCGGCGGATGGCTCCTGCTTGCTTCGCGCGGCGGCGGATTGGCGGTACCGTCAGCGGCGATCGTCACGGCGGAGAATCTGCACGATCCGGCGCTGATCGCCAGGGGCCGCTATCTGGCCATCGCCGGCGATTGCGCGGCCTGCCATACCGCGCAGGGTGGCATGCCCTATGCGGGTGGACGTTCCGTGTCCACGCCATTCGGCAGCATTCCAGCTCCCAACCTCACGTCCGACCGCGCGACCGGCATCGGCCAGTGGAGCTTTGCGGATTTCTGGCGCGCGCTGCATGCGGGCAGGGGGCGCCGGGGCGAGCTGCTGTACCCCGCGTTTCCTTACACCTCGTACACCCGGGTCACTCGCGATGACGCACTGGCGATGTTCGCCTACCTGCAGACGCTTGTACCGGTGCACACGCCGTCCGGGGCGTCGGGGCTGGATTTCCCCTACAGCATGCGCAGCAGCCTCGCTGCATGGCGAGCGATGTACTTCAATGAAGCTGGGTACCGGCCCGAGCCGGCCAAGTCGCAGGCATGGAATCGTGGCGCCTATCTGGTGCAGGGGCTTGGTCACTGCAACGAATGCCATGCGGCGCGTGACGCACTGGGTGGCGTGTCCGGCCATCCCGCGCTGTCCGGGGGCCGGATTCCGGAACTGGACTGGTATGCGCCCGACCTGAGCACGCGTGCCGGCGGCGGCCTGCAGGGCTGGAGCGAGCAGGATATCGTCGACCTGCTGCAAACCGGCCGGTCGGCGAAAGGCGTGGCCTTTGGTCCGATGGCCGAGGTGGTGGCGGACAGCACCCAGTACATGTCGGGTGATGACCTGCGGGCGATCGCCACCTATCTGCATGCATTGCCGCCACGGGCGCAACCGGCGGAAGCCACGCCGCAATTCGACGCCAGGGCGCTTGCCCGGCAGGGCGGCAAGGTCTATGGACAGCACTGCGCGGATTGCCACGGCAAGGATGGTGAGGGTGTGGCCGGCGTCTATCCGCCACTCGACGGCAACTCCGCGGTGACCGAGCCGACCGGCATCAATGCCACCCGGATGGTCCTGCTTGGCGGGTTTGCCCCGCTGACCCAAGCCAACCTGCGCCCCTACTCGATGCCACCGTTCGCCCAGCAACTGAACGACAGCGAGGTGTCCGCGGTGGTCAGCTATATCCGGCAAGCATGGACGAATCGGGCGCCGGTGGTTCGGCCCGAGGATGTGAGCCACTATCGGCACACGCCAATGGACTGATCCGGGCATTGCTCTTGCAGGAGCCCGCTGGCGGGCGATGCTTTTGCTTTGAATTTCCCAAAAACATCAAAGCAAAAGCATCGCCCGCCAGCGGGCTCCTACGGGGTATTGGCTGCCCGGTAAAGGTCGCCCAGCGCCAGCCACGGCCCGATGTCCCAGTGCCCGCGGGCCTGCCCGGACGGCGACGGCAGCACGAACAGTTGCGTGTCGCCGATGGTTTCGACCTGCAGGCCGTAGCCGGGACTGCCGCCGAGTACCGCGTGCGCGGCGTTCTTGCTGGTGAAGGCGAGCAGACGCGGGCCATGGCGTTCGATCCTGACGATCAGGGCGGGCACGTCGAACGCCTCGCGCGGCAGTTCGTTGTCGTTGCCGAAGTGGCGCTTGGCCAGGTCGGTGAGGCCGATGCCGTAGCGGGCCACTTGCGGGAATTCTGCCGGTGCCAGCTGGCGCGGGGTAAGGCCTGCCTCGCACAGCGCGCGCCAGAACAGGTTGCCGGGATGCGCGTAATAGGCGCGTTCGGCGGCCGAGCGTCGGCCGGCAGCGGTGCCGCAGAACACCAGGGCGAGCCCGGGTTGCAGCACGTCCGGCAGGATCACGCCGGATCGAGCCGATGCCTCAGTCGACGGCAGTGACATTGCTGCGCCTGCCATCATCGAGCAGGAAATCGGTGAACTGGAATCGCCCGTCGCGCAGCACCGATTCAGCGCGATGCAGCTTCAGCGGCTGGCGGAACAGCGGGCCGGCGTAGCTCAGGGTATGAAATTCGCCGCGCTCGCCGCAGGGATCGACACCGACCGGCAAGCTGTCGAGCAGCGCGGCGTCGTAGTCGCGGCCGCAATGGCTGGCGTCGAGCTGCTGGGTGTCGACGCAGCACAGCATCGCGCGGTGCCCTTCACCGACGAAGCGTCGTGCCAGCGCCGCGGTGTCCTCGCCCCACAGCGGGAACACCGCGCGCCAGTTTTCGCGGCCAAGCTGGCGCACGCGGTAGTCGCGCACGTCCTCCAGAAACAGGTCGCCGAACGCGCAATGGCGGATGCCCGGCCAGCGCATGCGCGCCTCGACGAGCGCCTGTGCATGGGCCTGCTCGTAGGCTTCGTTGCTGCCGGGCCAGTCGAGCATGACTTCGACCAGTGGCAGGCCGAGCGCGGCGGTCTGTGCCAGCAGCACGTCGCGCTGCACGCCATGCATGGCCACCCGCTGGTAGTTGCGATTGACCGTGGTGAGCAGGCCGACGACCTGCCACTGCGGATCGGCGAGCAGGCGCTGCAGTGCCAGCAGGCAGTCCTTGCCGCCGCTCCAGGCCAGCAGGATGGGTTTGTTTGCGATGGTGTCAGTCATGATCGGGGTACGTGTCGCGTCATTCGATCCGGCCACGATAGCGCGGCGTGCAGGCGTTGTCCGGCATCCAGCCGGAAATCCAGCTGCAGGTCGAGCGCTACGGCCGCGGCATCGGCCAGCGCCAGCCCCAGCCCGGCGTGCCCGGCATGGGGCGGCTGCTTGCGCCAGAAGCGCTGGCCGAAATTGGCCAGATCATCGGCGCCGAGCCCCGGTGCGGCGTTGTCGATGCACAGCCCAGTCGCGGTCAGGCGCACGGTCGCCGTGTCGCCGGTGGGCGCGTAGGCGCAGGCATTGCCGATCAGGTTGCCGATCACCACTTCCAGCAGCGCTGGGTCGGTATGCAGGCAGGTAGGTGGCGTGCCTTCCAGCCGCAGCACGATGCCGCGATCAGTCGCCGTGCCATGCTGCCGTTGCAACTGGCGTTCCAGCCACGCGGCCAGCGGCAGCGCCTGCATTTGCGGCTGTTCGAGGCCTGACTGTAGCCGGGTCAGCAGCAACAACGCGGTCACCGTGGCCTCGAGTTCGACGCCGATCTGGCCGACTTCGCCGAGTATTTCGGGCAGCTTGCGACCGCTGGGGTAGCGCGATTCGACTTCGGTCAGGGCGCGCAACTCGGCCAGCCGGGTGCGGGTTTCATGCGCCAGTCCATTGGCGAACTGGCGTTCGCGGGCCAGGCCATCGTCCATCCGCCCGAGCACGTCGTTGAAGCGCGCCACCAGCGGATCGAGTTCGCGCATGCCGCTGGCGGCAAGCCGTTGGCCGGGCGCATGCGGGCCGATGTCGCGCATGCGATCCACCAGAACATTCACCGGGCGCAGGCCGCGGCGCACGATCAGCGGCACCGCGATCAATGCGATACCCAGCGCCAGGGCCGGACCGAGCAGCAGGGTCCAGTCGGTCGCCAGCAACAGCTGGTCGATCGCCCGCCGATCCTGTTCAAACAACAGCACGCATTTACGTGGCTTCATGCCGCCGCGGGATATGTCCGGATGCTGACCGTCGGTGTATTCGACCGGCCGGGACGTGAACGCGAACTGCACGGACCCCAGCTGCTGCCGGCCATGCTGCAGTCTGGCGAAACGCGGCTTCGCGCTGGCCTCTTGCGGCCAGCCGGCTGGAATGGCCGGTGGTGGCGGCGAACTGCGCAGCAACGGCATGTCGTCGCAGCGCAGCTCGTAAAATGTGGGGCCGTCACCGCCAAGCATGCCCGGATGCGGGCGCGGCCCCCAGTCGCTGGGGACTTCGTCCTGCTCCATCTGCAGCATCGTGCTCAATGCGCCGGCCTGGGTCAGCAGGTTCTGCTGGAAGCGGCTTTCCATTTCATGGTCGATGCGCCAATCCATCAATCGGGCGCCACCACCCAGCACCAGCAGGCTGGTGACGACCAGCAGCAGGGTGATGCGCGCGGACAACGATGCCAGTCTCATCTTGCCATCGTCCTCATGGGATCAGGTAGCCGGCGCCGCGTCGGGTTTCGATCAGGCCGGGCAGGCCGGCGGCATCCAGCTTGCGACGCAGCCCGAACACCAGCACCTCCACGCTGCGGTCGGAGACGTCGCTGTCGCTGCCGGCCGTGCGCTCGAGGATGTCCAGCCGGCTGAAGGCGCGGCCGCGGTGGCGCAGCAACAGTCCCAGCACGGCGAATTCGCGTGGCGTGAGCGGCAGCGGTTGTCCGTCCACGCTGGCGCTCTGCGCGAGGGGATCCCAGGCCAGTCGGCCATGACTGAGTACCAGCGGTTGCGCCTGCTGCGGTCGCCGCGCCAGCGCATGCAGGCGCGCGACCAGCTCGTCGAACGCGAACGGCTTGACCAGGTAGTCGTCGGCACCGGCGTTCAGGGCCTCGATGCGGTCGGGCACCTGGTCGCGTGCCGACAGCACCAGCACGCGCGGGCGCCGATCCCCGGCGGGCAGGCCGCGCAACACGCCGATCCCGTCAAGCCGGGGCAGCATCAGGTCGAGCACGACCAGATCATAGTCGTAGCTGCCCAGGTAGCCGGTGGCCTCCACGCCGTCGCTGGCCGTGTCGACCGCGAAGCCGGCCCCGTGCAGGCCATGTCGCAGGGTCTGGCGCAGGCGTTCGGAGTCTTCGACCAGCAACAATTTCATGCGCGCCATCTCATTCGGCGGGTCAAGCCTAAAGCAGGATGGCACATCTTATGTGCGATAACAGAATGGTGCGTGCACATGATTTGAAATGGTGCATCGACAGCTCGCGCCCCCAACGGCTATAAAGATCGTCTATTCGGGAGTATGCCAGTGAGTGAAGAAATCCTGATCAACGTGACCCCGCGCGAGACGCGGGTCGGCGTGGTCGAAAACGGCATGCTGCAGGAGGTGCACGTCGAGCGGGCTTCCAAACGGGGCTATGTCGGCAACGTGTACAAGGGCCGGGTACAGCGGGTGATGCCTGGCATGCAGGCGGTGTTCGTGGAGATCGGACTCGATCGCGCGGCGTTCCTGCATGCCTCCGATATCGTGCGGCCGGCGTTGCCGGCGTCCGTCGAAGGGGTTGAATCGAACGGCAACGGTCATGTTCCATCGATCAGCGAACTGGTGCACGAGGGCCAGGAGATCGTGGTGCAGGTGGTGAAGGATCCGATCAGCACCAAGGGCGCGCGGTTGTCGGCGCATCTGTCGATCCCCTCGCGCTATCTGGTGCTGCTGCCGTACGCCCGCACGCTGGGTATTTCCACCCGTATCGAGGACGAGGCCGAGCGCCAGCGGCTGAAGGAGGTATTGACTTCGCTGATCGGCGAAGACGCATCGGGCAGCGGCCGGCCCGGCTACATCGTGCGCACCAACGCCGAGGGCCAGAGCGCCGAGTCGCTGGCGTTCGACGTGGCCTACCTCGGCAAGGTGTGGCGGGTGGTGCAGGAGAACATCGCCAAAGCCAAGGTGGGCGAGCGTGTCTACGAGGAACTCTCGCTGCCGTTGCGCAGCCTGCGCGACATGCTCAACGACGACATCGAGAAGGTGCGGGTGGATTCGCGAGCGATGTACGAGAAAGTGGTCAAGTTCGTGCACAAGTTCATGCCGAGCCTGGACGATCGTATCGAGCATTACGATGGTGAACGACCGATCTTCGATCTGTACGGCGTCGAGGACGAGATACAGCGGGCGTTGAAGAAGGAAGTGCCACTGAAATCGGGTGGCTACCTGATCGTCGACCAGACCGAGGCAATGACGACCATCGACGTCAACACCGGTGCCTATCTGGGCTCGCGCAACCTGGAGGAGACGGTCTACCGCACCAACCTGGAAGCGGCGCAGGCGGCCGCGCGGCAATTGCGACTGCGCAATCTGGGCGGCATCATCATCATCGACTTCATCGACATGCTCGATGAGGAGCACAAGCGCCAGGTCTTGCGCATGCTGAACAAGGGGCTGGCACGCGACCACGCCAAGACCACGGTGTATCCGATGTCGGCGCTGGGGCTGGTGGAAATGACCCGCAAGCGCACCACCGAAAGCCTGGCCCGGCAGCTGTGCGAGCCGTGCCCGACCTGCAACGGTCGCGGCGTGATGAAGACTGCGGAAACGGTAACCTACGAGATCTTTCGGGAAATCACCCGCGCCGTGCGCCAGTTCAATGCCCAGAAACTGCTGGTGATGGCCAGTCCGCTGGTGGTCGACCGGATTCTGGAAGAAGACTCCAGCGCGGTTGCCGAACTGGAAGAGTTCATCTCCAAAAGCATACGCTTCCAGGCCGAAGAGCATTACTCGCAGGAACAGTTCGATGTCGTTTTGCTGTAAGTCGGGTCCGGATTGCCTCGCATGAAGAAGCTGTGGCACCGACGGCTGCATCGTTGCGCCCGGGCGTTGAGCTGGACCACCGGCGTGGCCGTGATCCTGCTTGCCGTGCTGGCGGCGCTGACGCAATTGCTGCTGCCGTTGATGGCGCGGCACCCGCAGTGGGTGGCCGAACAGCTCAGTCAACGGCTGCAGCGGCCGGTCGCCTTTGCCTCGATGCAGGGGCGCTGGACGACCTCCGGGCCGCTGTTCATCATGCATGGAGTCACGATCGGTGCAGCTGCTGGCGAAACGGGCTCCGAGTTGCGGATACCGGAGTCCGAACTGAAACTCGACTTTGGCGGCTGGCTGCTGCCTTCGCGGCACCTGCTGAATCTGCACGCAAGAGGGTTGCAGCTGAGTCTGCTGCATGGTGCCGACGGGGTGTGGCATATCAATGGCATCGGTGACGCCAGTGGCGTGCATCAGCAGCCGGTATCGCTGGGCAAGCTCTCTCTGGGCCTCTGGCTCGATGACCTGCAGGTCGTCATCACCGACGCCAAGCTCGGGAAAAATTACACGCTGCTGGCCCGGCAGTTGCGCTTGAGTGCGCAAGGTGACCAAATCCGCTTTGGCGGCATGCTGCAGCGTGCGGGGGTGGCCGCCGCACTGCATGCGGCCGGCCGGTTTCGTGCGGATGGCAGTGCCGGCCAGATCTGGCTCGGTACCGATGGTGTCGAACTCGGGCCACTGCTGGATGGCATCGATCCGGGTGGTTACAAGGTCGAGCAGGGGCAGGGCAAGCTGGCAGCCTGGCTGGATTGGCGCAAGGGCAGACTGACCAGCAGCCTGGTCCGCTTCGACCTGGACAAGCTGGTGGTGACAGCCCCCGGCGGTGCTGTGGCGAACGTGTCCGGATTGCACGGACTGGCTGGCTTGTATTGCATCGGCGAGAACTACGATGTGCGCTGGGCTGGCGACGACGGCAGCACGCTGGCATTCAATTTGCGGCAGCCCGGCGGCCCGCAAGCCAGTGTGAATGTCGCCGCGCGCGATCTGCAGGTAGGACCGTTGCTGCCATGGCTGGCCCTGAAGCCGGCGCTTGCGCCGGCGTTGGCCGAATGGATGGGCAGTGGGCATCCGCGCGGTGAGGTGGCCAGTGCCGCGCTGCACTGGAGTCGTGCCGATGGTCTGCAGGGACTGGATCTGACTTTCAGGGATCTGATGATCGGCCCGGTCGGCAAACTGCCGGGCGTGGAGGGGCTGCGCGGCGAGTTGCGCGGCGATGCCGAGGCGCTGTCGCTGGAGCTGCCCGCGCAGGCCACCACGCTGCAATTTCCGCACCGGTTTCGCCAGCCATTCGTGCTGTCGAAGCTGGCCGGCACGCTGGCATTCTGGCCACAGGATGGCGACTGGCACATCGGCGCGGATGCGCTCGATTTCGTCGGCACGGGATATGCCGGACAGGTTCGCGGCGAGGTTGTGTTCCCGGCGCAGGGCGGTGCGCCGTTCATGGATATGTATGCCAGGCTCGACCACGCCGAGGTGCCATCGGCAAAGTTGTTCTGGCCGCTCGGCTCGATGTCGCCCGGCACCATCGAGTGGCTGGATCGTGCCTTGGTGGCCGGCAGCATCGATCAGGCACAGGTGCTGTTGCGTGGCAATCTGGCCGATTGGCCGTTCCGTCACAACGAAGGGCGCTTCGAGGCACGTGCAGCGATCAGCGGTCTGACACTCGACTACGGCGAGGATTGGCCGCGCGTGGAAGGCGCTTCCGCGGTGGTCAGCTTCGTCGACAATGGCATGCTGGCTGAAGCGAGCAGCGGTCATTCGCTGTCCGTCACCGCCGACAAGGCGGTTGCGGTGATTCCCGATTTCGCCGACGGCCTGCTCGACCTGAGCGTGCAAGGTGGCGGCAGCGGTGCGGGTCTGATGGAGTTTGTGCGCAAAAGCCCGATCGGCATTCATCAGGCGGACACGCTGGCCAAGCTGAAACTCGGTGGTAGCGGCACCTTTGATTTTCATCTGGTGTTGCCACTGAAAAAGATCGGTGACGCGCAGCTGGATGGCACGGCGCAATTGAAGGACGCCGACCTTGCGGCACCGGAATGGAAGCTCAAGCTCGACAAGCTCAACGGTCCGCTGCGATTCGATTTGCATGGCATGCAGGCCGGGCCGCTGACGGCAGATTTTCGCGGTCAACCGTCCAGGTTCACGCTGGCGATCGCCGGAGCCAACAGCGACCCGGGCACCGTGTTGTCGGCACAGTTGCGCGGCAGTTACCGGATTGACGAGCTGGTACAGGACTATCCAGCCTTGCACTGGCTCGGCGAATTGGCCAATGGCCGCAGCGATTTCACGATCGGTTTTGTGCTTGCGCACGTACCCGGCAGCGGTGCCTTGGCGCAAACCCTCAGCATCGATTCGCCGCTGAGCGGAATGACGCTGGGTCTGCCGGCGCCACTGGACAAATCGGCTGCCGCCAGTCTGCCGCTGCATTTGAGCATGAGCCTGCCGGTCAGCGGCAGCGATCTGAAAATTGCGCTGGGCCAGGTGTTGCGCGGGCGCATCAAATTGCCCGCCGGCACGCAGCAGGCGCTGGCGGCCACCCTGACATTCGGCAACCAGATGCCGACTGGCCTGCCCGAGCGCGATCTGCGCATTCGCGGTCATGCCGACCAACTGGATGTCACCGGCTGGGTGCAGCGTGCTGTTGCCGGCGGCGGTGGCGGTGGCCCGGGACTGGAGAGCGTCGACGTCAGTACCGATCATGCCGCGGTGTTCGGTCGCCCGCTGGGTTCGATGCAGATCCGTGTCACACCGCAGTCAGGCACACTGGGCATCAACGTGATGGGTGCCGCCATGGCCGGCAACTTCAGCGTGCCCCTCCAGGAGCTGAGCAAGCGCGGCGTCACGGCCCGGTTGCAGCGGTTGTACTGGCCGAAAGAGCCGGCGTCCGGGCTCGCTGCCGATGCAGCGTCGCCCACTGTCTCCGCAGACCCCGCCGACACCGGCATCAACCCGGCAGCGTTGCCGCCCATGCACCTCTGGGTCGGTGATCTGCGTTTGGGTGATGCAAAACTCGGCGAATCCCGCCTGGAGACGTGGCCGACCGCCAGCGGTATGCATATCGAGCAGTTGCGCTCATTGTCCAGCGGCGTGCAGATCAACGGGAGCGGCGACTGGGACGGCACCGCCAGCAACAGTCACACGCACATGCGGATCGATTTTGCGGCCGAAGATCTCGGTGCGATGCTGAGCGCATTCGGTTACGAAGGACTGGTTGATGACGGCAAGACGCATGATCAGCTCGATGCCACCTGGCCAGGCGCACCCAGTACCTTGTCGTTGGCAAATATGGATGGCACCCTGAGCATCCATGTCACCAACGGTCATATCCCTGCAGTGACGTCCCCCGGGGTCGGGCGGCTGCTGGGACTGGTTTCGCTGTCCGAGCTGCCGCGCCGGCTCACCCTCGACTTTGGCGACGTGTTCGGCAAGGGTGTGGCGTTTGACTCGATTGCCGGCGATTTCAAGCTTGCCAATGGCAACGCCACTACCAGCAACCTGCTGATCAAGGCGCCAGCGGCGAATATCAGCATCACCGGCCGCACCGGCTTGCGGGCCAGGGATTACGACCAGCAGGTACTGGTTGTTCCACACGTCGGCAACAGCCTGCCACTGGTCGGCGCCGTAGTCGGTGGCCCGATTGGTGCGGCGGCCGGGCTTGCGGTGCAAGGCCTGCTTGGCCGGGGGCTGAACCAGGCCTCCAGTGCGCGCTACACGGTCACCGGAAGCTGGGACAAACCGGTGATGACCCTGGTAGAGAAACGTGCTGCAGGGGCGCTGCCCGTGGCTCCGCTGCTCTATCCCGCCGCTGAGGGTAGTGCGCCGGCCGCCGCCAGCAGTGTGGCGCCGGCAGGCTCCAGCCCGGTAGGTCACTGACTCGCCGCCAGACGGTTGCCGTCCAGATGAAACCGGTACAACACCGGCCCGGTGAACCCATCAAGCCGGCAGCCGCCAATTTGCCGGTGGGCGTCGCCAGAGAACATGCCGTCGATCACCACGGCTTTAAAGCGGCGGGAGCGAACCCCATGTGAAATAGTTCCTGACCGACCGCCGATACCCCTGACTTATGGATTCCCTGATCGCACAAGCCGAGAGCAGGCTGCTTGTTCCCGGTGGCCTCGCCACTGGCGACCTGGATCGCGTGTTCGCCCAGTTGATGGGCCCGTCGATCGATGCCGCCGACCTGTATTTCCAGCATTCCCGCAGCGAGTCGTGGTTGCTGGAGGAGGGCATCGTCAAGGATGGCAGCCACTCGATCGAGCAGGGTGTGGGCGTACGCGCGATCAGCGGCGAAAAGACCGGTTTCGCCTATTCCGACGAAATCGTGCTGCCGCAGCTGATGGAGGCGACCAGGGCCGCGCGCGCGATTGCCCGGGACGGTCACGGCGCCGGCCGGCCGCTCGCGCTGAACGGTGCACGGGCGCTGTATCCGGCGATCGACCCGGTCGACAGCCTGCCCAATCCGGACAAGATCGCGTTGCTGCGCGAGGTCGACGCCTACGCCCGCGCGCGCGATCCGCGTGTCAAGCAGGTGATCGTGAGCCTGGCCGCGACCATCGACACGATCCTGATCGCCGCTTCCGACGGCACCCTGGCGGCCGATGTGCGCCCACTGGTGCGGCTCAGCGTGCAGGTGATAGCCGAGCAGAATGGCCGCCGCGAACAGGGCCAGGGCGGTGGTGGCGGTCGCTACGGATACCGTGAGTTGATCGAGAACGGCCGCGCCCTGGCGTTCGCCGCCGAAGCCGTGCGCCAGGCGCTGGTGAACCTCGACGCCGTCGACGCTCCGGCCGGCAACATGACCGTGGTGCTTGGCCCCGGCTGGCCTGGCGTGCTGCTGCACGAGGCGATCGGGCATGGCCTGGAGGGCGACTTCAACCGCAAGGGCAGCTCGGCGTTCGCCGGCCGGCTCGGCCAGCGGGTGGCCGCGCCGGGCGTCACCGTGGTGGACGACGGCACCCTGGCCGGCCGTCGCGGCTCGCTGAGCGTGGATGACGAGGGCACGCCGACCGAGTGCACCACGCTGATCGAGAACGGCATCCTCAAGGGCTACATGCAGGACAAGTTGAATGCCCGCCTGATGGGCATGACACCAACCGGCAACGGCCGGCGCGAATCGTTCAGCACGCTGCCGATGCCGCGCATGACCAATACCTACATGCTGGCCGGGTCGCACGATCCCGCGGAGATCATCCGCTCGGTCAAGCGTGGCCTCTACGCGCCGAATTTCGGCGGTGGCCAGGTCGACATCACCAACGGCAAGTTCGTGTTCTCCGCCAGCGAGGCCTACCTGATCGAGGACGGGCGGATTACCGCGCCGGTCAAGGGGGCCACGCTGATCGGCTCGGGTCCGGAGGTACTGAACCGGGTCTCGATGATCGGCAACGATCTCAAGCTGGACGATGGCGTCGGGGTGTGCGGCAAGGACGGCCAGAGCGTACCGGTGGGCGTGGGGCAACCGACACTGAAGATCGATGGCATGACAGTGGGCGGCACCGTTTCATAGGAAGAGCGCCCCCTCCCCATCCCTCCCTCCCCTGCATTGCAGGGGAGGGAGCATTCCCCACTGGCCTCGCGGCCCCTCCCAGCCTCCCCCTGCGAGCAGGGGGAGGCTGGGAGGGGCGCGCGTGACACTGGGTGGTGGATGCGTGGCGCAGTGTCGCAGCCTGTCGCGCAATATGTTGCACTGAAACGTCCCTGGCCCGGCTGAAATACCTCTTTCCAGCAGTTTTGCCGGGCCTGCCGATGTGCCATGAAGCCTGCAGCTGACTGCATTTGCGGTGGAAAAGAGGAGTTCGGTACGCGATATATCGGGGCCGCAAGATCTTGTGCTTTTTTGGGATTTATCGGCGTCGGGAGGGGGCGGCCAGGGGTGTATCAATTTGATCGAGGTCAAAACGATGTGAGTCGAACGTCTCTACGCTTTCACCTAACGACATCTTAACCACTCGATCGAGGAGCACAGACGCATGTTTACGATGAGAAAGCGGAGTTCTGACGGAGCCAGGCCAGCGCGCCGGCTGCTGCGCAAGGCTGCCGTGGCAGCGTGTTTGCTGTTGGCACCCACGCTGGCATTGGCGGTACCTTCGTATGCGCGTCAGACCCATCAGCCCTGCGTGGCCTGCCATGTCGGCGGCTTCGGCCCCGAACTGACGGTATTCGGGCGCGAGTTCAAGATCAACGGCTACACCATGAAGGTCGGCAACGACACCAAGGTGCCGCTCTCGGCGATGCTGGTCGAGTCCTTCACGCATACGTCGAAGGCGCAGACTTCGCCGCCGGCCAACGGCTTCGGTACCAACAACAACACCGAGCTGCAGCAGGCATCGGTGTTCCTGGCCGGTCGTCTGACCGATCACATCGGCGTATTTTCCCAGGCGACCTATTCGGAGAACGGCGGCTTGCTCGGCTGGGACAATGCGGACGTGCGTTACGCCAGCCCGTTCAAGCATGGCAATCACAGCGGCACCTGGGGCATTTCGGTCAACAACAACCCGACCATCAGTGACGTCTTCAATTCCGCACCGGGCTGGATCTATCCCTACATGGGCTCTGACCTTGCTCCAGGTGCGCCGGCGGCACCGATGCTGTTCGGCGGCCTGGGTGGCCAGGCGATCGGTGTGACCGGCTATGCCCAGGTCGATGGCAAATGGTATGTCGAGGCCGGTGGCTATCGTTCCCTCTCGATCGCCTTCACCCACCATGTCAATGCCGGCTACGACGGCAAACTTTCAGGTCTGGCCCCGTATGCCCGGGTGGCCTACACCTGGAACATTCCGCACGGCAACTTCACGTTGGGCGGTTTCCTGCTGGACATGAAGCGGGGCGGCCTGGGTACGGATCTGAACGGCAACGACATCCCGCTGGCCGGCCCGACCGACAACTTCGATGACGTGGGGCTCTCGGCCGACTACCAGCACTTCATGGGCGACAACGTCGTCACGGTCAACGGGCTGTACGTCCACGAGAAACAGACCCTCAACAACACCTACGACGGCGGCAACGGTTCATCGAATCTGCACAATACGCTGGATTCGTTCAACCTCAAGGGCAGCTACTGGTACCAGAATACCTACGGCGTGACGCTGGCCGGGTTTGCCAGCAATGGCAGCAACGACCTCCTCCTGTACGGCAACAACGGTTCGCCGAATACCCAGGGTGGCATGGTCGAGCTCAACTACAACCCGTTCGGCAAGTCCGACTCGTGGGAACAGCCTTACGCCAACGTGCGGTTGGGCCTGCAGTACACCTACTTCACCAAGTTCAGCGGCCTCGTGCACAATGTCGACGGTGCCGGGCGTAGTGCCAGCGACAACAACACGCTTTACTTCTACGTTTGGTTGGCGATCTAAACCGCAAGACATGATGTGTTGAGACATGAAAGGGTGGCTGGCCGCGAGGCCAGCCACCCTTTTTATTGGGTACGCCCGGCAGGACGCACCTGTCCCGTACGCGCGATGTAGGCGACGGCTGACAGAAAGGGCCGTTTCAGAGTGGCATATTGAGGGGCGATACCAGCAGGTGGCGCGCGTCGTATCGGTATTCGGTCTGTTCAGGGGATGCGGCGGACTCACGGTGACTGTTTCACTGGAATGATCGACTGGACGTGTCGATGCATGTCGGCGGCCTCTTGTCGAACGTAGCCGGGTCGAGATTGTCGTGACAGTCATTCGCCGCTTGCTGGTTGTTCGCATGGCAATCAAGCATGCTGTATCCCGCCAGGACATTGTCGAATGCCGGCAATACGGCGTTCTGCATCCTGCTTTCATGCAGCCCAATCCGAGGAGGTCGTGAAGTGATCAATATTGTCCTTGAACTCACCGAACGCGTATGCCGGGCAAAGCTATCCACGCATATCGTCATCGTGACGGTGGTCGACGATGCGCGGTTCCCCAAGCGTCTGCTCGACGCGGGCGCGCTAGGTTACCTGACCAAGGGCTGCAGCGCCGAGGAACTGGTGTCCGCCGTGCGCCAGGTGGCCAGCGGTCGACGTTACCTGGCACCTGCCGTTGCCCAGCAACTGGCACTGGCGACCCTCGATGGCAGCACTTCACCTTTCGACGTACTGTCCAGCCGTGAACTGGAGGTGGCCATGATGCTGGTACGCGGCAAGCCGCTGACGATCATCGGCGAACAACTCAATCTGAGTCCGAAGACCGTGTCCACCTACAAGCAGCGGCTGATGGAAAAACTGCATGTCGATCATATTCTCAGCCTGGCCCACCTGATGACGGTGCATGGCCTGCTCGATGCACCCAACCATGAGGTGGGCAGCTGAACTGCCGGTTGGGCAGCGCAGCGATCGGGTGCCCGCGGCCTGAGTCAAGCCACAAAAAAACCGGACTTGCGTCCGGTTTTTTTGTGGCTTGATCAAGATACGCGGTCAGTCATGTGAGACGTCATTGTGCCCGCTGCTGACCGGCTCGGTCACGACCGGCCGGCCCTGGCGCGGATTCGTGGTGTCGGAAGGCGGCACCTGTGCCAGCAAGTCGCCCTGTTTGGGGCGGTCCGCGGCAAGGCTTTCCGCCGCGGCAGCAGATTCCTGCAGGTGCATCGGTGCCGTGGTTGCTGACGTCACGGCAAGCACCGGTGCAGTGTGCTGGTTGCCGGGGACGGCTGCCGGAGGTGTCGGCATGGCCGGTCGGGCATCTGGCATCTGCCCGGCATCGTGTGCCTGCGCAAGGACAGATGCTGCCAGCGGTGCCGTGGGCGGCACGGAATTGACCGGCGGCATGGATACGGCATCCGATTGTCCGGCGGCGCCATGCGTATCTGTGTTGCCGGAAACGGCTGGCGTGACTTCCGGCCCGAGTTGGGCCGGAGCCGGAGCAACCACGATCACTGGTGCCGGCTTGGCTACAGGCGTGGCTTTGACGGTCGCGCGATCTTCGACACCTTTTTCCGCTGCAAGGTCTTGCCCAGGGATCGGCGGCAGCGTGGGAAGGTTGAATGGAACGGCAGCCGGCGCGGCGGCGCTGACCGTCACGGGGTCAGCGTACGCACCGGCTGGTTTCAGCTGATGGCCGGCCGGGGTGTCGACCGTCGCGTCGATCATCGTATTGGTTGCGGTCGGGGCTGCCTGCCGGGCTGCTTCGGCTACCGGTGATGACTTGACGGCATTATCCGTACTGCCATTGCCATCCGGCGCACCCGTTCGTGCAGTTGCAGCGACGTTGGGAGCCCTCTCGACAGAGACGGCCGTGCGTGTCGATTCGTCGTGGATGGCCGATGCCGTCGTGCCCGGGGTGGTGGGCACGGCATCACGGTCCTCGTCATCCAGTGCCTGAACCTCGGCAATGTCGAGACTCGTGCTGTTCGCGGTGGATTCGTCATGCCGGCGCCGGCGGCGGCCGCCGCGACGACCACGACGACGACGTGCCTGATTGCCGTCGGCATCAAGGGTGCTGTCGGCAGACTCCAGTGCAACGGATCCGCCCGCCGGCATTGCCGGCAGCCCAGCTTCACTGGCAGGCTCATCGGGCAGAGTGGCAGCGGGACGCTCGTTCGCCGCTGCACGCGGTTGACGTTCGGCCTTCGATTGTTGCGGATTCGTCTTGCGCTCGGCCTTGGCCTGACTACCTTCAGTCAACGTCGGTCTGGGTTGGCGTTCTGCCCTGGCCGTCTGGGTCTGGCCCTGTTGTGGCTGCCGCGGCTGCGTCTCGTTGTTGCGCTGACGGCCACTGCGAGCTTGCTGCTGCACGGCGGATTTCGACGAATCCTGCGGTGACGGATCCCGCCGCGGCTGGCGCGGCGAGGCGGCATTCTGGGTGTTGCTACCGCGGCCTGTCCGTTCGCCACGCCGATTGCCGCGCACAGCATCGTCGTCGGTGCGCTGGGGTGCCGGTGTCCGGGCGGCGGGTTCGGCATTGTCGCGGAACCATCCCAGCAACCGCGAGATGATGCCAGTGGAAGCCGGAGCCGGAGCAGCGGCTACCGGTTGACGCTTGACGGCGGCGGGCTGTGTGGCGGCTGGCGCCGGGATGACTTCTTCGCGCAACGGGGCCGGTGCGGACAGCACGATACCGCTGACAGCCGGCTGTTCGCTGCTGCCCAGGGTCTGGCCCATCTTGGGCAGTTCAGTCGCGGCAACCGAGGTCAACCGCTCGTAGCTGGGTTTGCTGTGCTCGCCCATGTCCGCTTCGCGGATGCGCTGGATTTCGATATGCGGAGTTTGCAGTTTCTCGTCGGCGATGATCATGACATGCACCTTGTGGCGCATTTCGATCTCGACCACGCTGGCACGCTTTTCGTTGAGCAGGAAATTGACGACGCTCGACGGCGCCTGCACCAGCACCTGGCCGGTGTTTTCCTTCATCGCATGTTCTTCGATCAGGCGCAGGGTCGACAGCGAGAGCGATTCGACCCCGCGGATGTGGCCGTGGCCCTCGCAGCGCGGGCACACGATTTCGGTGGCTTCGCCGAGACTCGGACGCAGACGCTGACGCGACATTTCGAGCAGACCGAAGCGGGAGATGCGCCCGATCTGGACGCGCGCACGGTCAAGCTTCAGGGCCTCCTTCAGCCGATCTTCCACTTCGCGCTGATGCTTCGGGCTGTCCATGTCGATGAAATCGATCACGATCAGGCCGCCGGCATCGCGGATGCGCGCCTGACGCGCGATTTCCACCGCCGCTTCGCAGTTGGTGTTGAAGGCGGTCTCCTCGATGTCGCTGCCCTTGGTGGCCTTGGAGGAGTTGACGTCGATCGCGGTCAGCGCCTCGGTCTGATCGATCACGATCGAGCCGCCGGACGGGAGGCGAACCTGCCGATCGAACGCGTTCTCGATCTGCGTCTCGATCTGGTAGCGCGTGAACAGCGGGGTATCGTCGGTGTACAGCTTGAGTTTGCGCAGCGCGTTCGGCATCACCTGCTGCATGAACTCGCGTGCATCGTTGTACAGCGACTCCTCGTCGATCAGGATCTCGCCGATGTCGCTGCGCAGGTAGTCGCGCAGGGCGCGGATGAACAGCTTCGACTCTTGGTAGATCAGGAACGGCGCCTTCTGCGAGCTTGCGGCGGCGGAAATCGATTTCCACAGCTGCAGCAGGTAATCCAGATCCCACTGCAGTTCTTCGGCGTCGCGGCCGAGGCCGGCGGTGCGCACGATCAGGCCGACCTCGTCGGGAACGGTGACGTGTTCGAGGGCCTCTTTCAGCGCCTGCCGATCCTCGCCCTCGATACGCCGCGAGACGCCGCCGGCCTTCGGGTTGTTCGGCATCAGCACCATGTAGCGGCCGGCCAGGCTGATGAAGGTGGTCAGGGCAGCGCCCTTGTTGCCGCGCTCCTCCTTCTCGACCTGCACCACCACTTCCTGGCCTTCCTTGAGCAGTTCGCGGATGGACGCCTTGTGAGGGTCCACGCCGGGCGTGAAGTACTCGCGGGAGATTTCCTTCAGTGGCAGAAAGCCGTGACGTTCGGCACCGTATTCGATGAAGCAGGCTTCCAGCGAAGCCTCGACACGGGTGATGCGGCCTTTGTAAATGTTGGATTTCTTCTGTTCCCGTGAAGGAATTTCGATATCCAGGTCATACAGATTCTGGCCATCGACAATGGCCACACGCAACTCTTCACGCTGAGTCGCGTTGATCAACATACGTTTCATGGTGGTAATCCTCAGCCAAGCCGCGCGTCGCGTGCCGCGGTGGCGCCGATGTGGCGGCCTGCCGTGGATCGCGCCGCTGCGGTTGAGCGGCAAAATAACGGCACCGTTTCCGGTGTCGGGATGATTCGGTCAGCTTCGTCTGCCACCCCGAAACCTCATGGCATCGGGACAAACGGCAGCCATACCGCTACGATGAAAGAGAGCCGCGACCGGCCGCCGCAAGGCAACCGGCGCATTCCTCGCCGACGTTACGGGCGGGCACTCGACCCGTTCCAGACATCGATGGGCAGAATGCAGCGCCTGTCGAGTATCCTATTTCAGCAGGTTTTTTTCAATGCAGACGGTAACTTCTCCCGACGCACCTCACGGCGTACGTCAAGTCGTGGTCGGCCCGGAACGGGACGGCCAGCGCATCGACAATGCGCTGGTGACCATGCTCAAGGGCGTGCCCAAGAGCATGATTTACCGGCTGCTGCGTACCGGTCAGGTGCGCGTCAACGGCAAGCGGGCCAAGCCGGATACCCGTCTCGCAGACGGCGATACGCTGCGCATTCCACCGGTTCGGGTGGCGGAGCGGCCTGAAGGGCAGGCGCCGGCCAGCGGCTTGTTGACGCAGGTAGTCGAGGCGATCATTTTCGAGGACAGGCATTTCCTGGTCATCGACAAGCCTTCCGGTGTGGCCAGCCATGGCGGCAGCGGGGTCAGTCATGGTGCGATCGAACTGCTGCGGGCGGCACGGCCCAAAGAGCACCTGGAACTGGTGCACCGGCTCGATCGCGATACCAGCGGGGTGCTGGTGTTCGCCAAGACCCGTGCCGGATTGACCGGCCTGCAGGCGGTGATCCGCGCCGGGGAAGTCACCAAACAGTACCTGTGCCTGATGCTCGGCCATCCGTCGAAGGCGAAATTCGACGTCAACGCCCCACTGTTGAAGTCGGTACTGCAGGGTGGCGAACGGATGGTGCGGGTGGCCGATAACGGCAAGCCCTCACTGACGTTTTTCCGCGAAATGGACCAATACCCCAGCGCGCGCCTGATGCAGGCCACATTGGGTACCGGAAGAACCCATCAGATCCGCGTGCATGCCGCGCACATCGGCCATCCGCTGGCCGGCGATCCCAAATACGGCGACCGCGAGATGAACAAGCGCTTTCGCGAAATGGGGCTGCACCGGATGTTTCTGCATGCCTCGCACATGAGTTTCGACCTGGACGGGCGGGCTTACAGCTTCTCGGCACCGCTACCGGATGACCTCAAGGATTTCCTCGATGTGTTGTCGGTGAAAGGCAAGCGGCTGCTGTGGATGAAGGAAAAGTCGCGTACCGATTTCTGATCAGTGCGCCAGCAAGGCCTCGATCCGCGCGGCACAGATGAAGTCGTTCAGCGACAGGCCGCCGACATCGTGAGTCGACCACGACACCCGGCAGTGGCCATAGCCGGCCTCGAGATCCGGGTGATGATCCTCGTGGTTGGCCATGAAGCCCACCGCATTGATGAAGCCCAGCGTGTGGTGGAAGTCGGTGAAACTGAAATCCTTGGTGATGGCCAGGCCGTCGTCGCGCAACTGCCAGCCCGGCAATTGCTGCAGCAACTGGCTCACTTGTGCGGCGTCGAGTGCGTGCTCCTTGCCCTTGCGCGGTTGGCAATGCCGGGCGGCCAGCTCAATGATGTTCATGCGGATCTCCAGGGACTGAAAGCTCAAGGGCCGAAGCGTCGAAGTTGCGTGCGAAAAAGTCAAAGCGCGCATTGAATCATAAATAGTACTAAAATGGTGCTGTTTCATCGGCAGGGCCCGCCGCAGCCGACGGGTGACAACGGAGCAGACATGATCGACATTTCCGAACGCGCGCAGCAACACTTTCTGCGGCTTCTTTCACAGCAGGGCATCGATGGCCTGGGCATCCGCCTGTGCGTGACGGCTGCCGGTACGCCGGCGGCCAACTGCGAGCTGGAGTTCTGCGAGCCGGCGGATCTGCTCGGCGGAGAATGGACGATCGAGTGTGCCGGTTTCAATTTCCATATCGACGGCGACAGTGCCAGCTGGCTGGACAACGCGACCATCGACTTCGAGCCCAATGCCACCGGTGGTCAGCTCAACATCCGCGCACCGAAGATCAAGGGCCATGTGCCCGGCGCCGAAGCCGGCCTGATCGAGCGGGTGCGCTATGTGCTGGAGGCCGAGGTGAATCCGAAGCTGGCTTCGCATGGCGGACGGGTCACGCTGCTGGAGATCGATGCCGATGGCGCGGTGCTGCTGCAATTCGGTGGCGGCTGCCATGGCTGTGGCATGGTCGATGTGACGCTCAAGCAGGGCGTCGAAAAAACATTGCGCGAGCGCGTGCCCGAAATTACCGCCGTACGCGATGCGACCGATCACGCGGTTGGCCAGAAACCTTATTACAGCAAGGCCGAGGGCAAGTCTGCGATCGCCTGACTCATCGGACGGCGGCTCGAACAAAGACAAAGGCCCGCAAAAGCGGGCCTTTGCCATGCAAGTGCGGGCAAGCTTTTACTTGTCGCCCTGGATATGTCCCTTCAGGGTACTGAGCTTGGTCGGCAGGCTTGAGAAATAGGCGGCGACATCCTCGATATCCTGATCCGACAGCGTGGACGCCATGCCCTTCATGATCGGATTGTTGCGCTGGCCGTCCTTGTATTCATGCAGTACCTGCTGCAGGTAGAGGTTGTACTGCCCGGCCAGGCGCGGGTACTGGGGGTCGATTCCATTGCCATCGACACCGTGGCAGGCGAAGCAGGTAGCGGCCTTCTGCTTGCCATTCTGGATGTTGCCGCTGGCCAGCAACTGGCTGGAGGCAAACGCCAGCATGGCGCCGATCGAAAACAGGGTAAGCGCACGTCTCATGCGGAGGTTCCTTGAAAACTACTTGGCGAGGCTGGAAAGGTAGGCGGCGATGTTCTGGATGTCCGTGTCGGACAGACTCTGACCCTGCGCATCCATGGTCGGATGCTTGCGGTCGCCGCTCTTGTATCCATGCAGCGCATTGATGATGTACTGCTCATTCTGCCCGGCAATCTTCGGCACCGGATATTGCGGGTAGGCATTGCTGTAGCCGGGGACGCCATGGCAACCGGCGCAGGTGTAGATCAGTTTGCGGCCGGCAGCCTTGTCCCCTTCGGCATGCGCGCTGGTGGCGGCGATCAGAGCGGTGGCCACGGCCAAGCCTAGCAGTTGCAGTCGAGTCATCGAAATCATCCCCGCGGGTACGCGCTGGTACAGAGTGATACAAGCCATTAAGTATAGACGTTGCACGAGGGGGCAGACAACACGCCGATGGCGAGTATCCGGTCGGTGACCGGATCACCGCAACTGCCGTGCATCGCTGTCTCGGCGATTTCGTGGACGTGGCGTCCCATGCCATCCCATATCACCGCCCGGCAGGGCTGCCAGCGGGTATGCGGACCAGATTCGGCGCATCCAGCGATGAGGCGGACGCCCGCGTATTGATGATCGGAGCATCGACCCCATATACTCGTCCGGTCATATCAGCTTTCCCGGGGGTGTTCTGGCTTCGACGGGGGTAGTGAGATGACTTGGTGCATGCCGAGGGGGCAGCTTTCCTCGTTAATCCAGCAGCAAACTTCTAGTTGCCAACGACGACAACTACGCTCTCGCCGCTTAAGGCGTAAGCCCCGAACCCACTTGTGCTCGTGCTTGTCGGTGTAGGGTCATTATCACGAGATCGCCGAAGACTGCCGCCTGGCGGTATCAGGTCAAATCAATCAGGCTGGTTCCGCGGTGCGCCTTGCCCATCGTGCTTGTCGCGGAACGAGATCGAACGGTGAGCTAAGCATGTAGATCCGGGCATTGAACGCTCTCGGACGCGGGTTCGACTCCCGCCACCTCCACCAATGCGGCCCCCTAAGTGATTGATTCATTTAGGGGGCTTTCTTCGTTTTGGTGGAGAATGGGGCCGCTTTGGTGCGGGTTTGGGACACTTTCCGGAATCGTCCGGAGTGCCGCAACCGCGGATAGGTATTTCATTCGCGCTTCTTGTAAACGCAGGCGCTCTGGCGGCATAGTCGATCGACAGCGCCACCACAATCGGAGAATCCATGCGGGTACGCCTCGAAGATGTGGCACGCGCGGCGAGCGTATCGCCCAAGACGGTATCGCGTGTACTGAATGACGAGGCCAACGTGAGCGACGACACGCGCCAGCGCGTGCTCGCCGCCATGCAGGCAATGGACTATCGGCCGCATCCGTCGGCGCGCAGCCTGGCCGGGCACCGCTCTTTTCTGGTGGCGATGCTGTACGACAACAACGACAACCCGGCTTCGACCTATCTGGCCGAGATCCAGGACGGCGTGCTGGAGGCCTGCGACGAGCACCGCTACTCGATGATGGTGCGTCCGCTGCGCATGCGCAGCGGCGACTTCATCCGGCGGCTGGATGCGCTGATCGCCGACCATCACCCCGATGGCGTGGTGCTGACTCCGCCGATCACCGATTACGCGCCGCTGCTCAAGCGCCTGCGCGAGGCCGGCGTGCCGCATGCCAGCGTGTCGCCGGCGCATCGTGGCAAGGGCATCATCGGTGTCAGGATGGACGAGCAGCAGGCTGCACGGGCGATCGTGGAGCACCTGCTGGCGCTGGGGCATCGGCGCATCGCACATGTGGTAGGCATTGCCGACCACGGTGCGAGCCGTTGGCGGCTGGCCGGCTATCGCGAGGCGCTGGCCGCGGCCGGCATCGCCGAGGATCCGGTGCTGGTGGTGCAGGGCGCCTTTACCTTCGGCTCCGGGGTCGAGGCGGCGCGCAAGCTGTTCGCGCTGAAGAAGCGACCCACCGCGGTGTTCGCCGCCAATGACGACATGGCCGCCGGCGTGATGTGGGCGGCCGGCGAATACGGCATCAAGGTGCCGCACGATCTGTCCGTATGCGGTTTTGATGACATCCCGCTGGCGCGCCAGCTATGGCCTGCGCTCACCACGGTGCGCCAACCTGCCCGTGAGATGGGCAAGCTGGCCGCGTTGCAACTGCTGGAGGTGGTGCGTGACCGCTCGCCGGGGCGGCTGGCGCAGGTGGGGTTTTCGCTGGAGGTGCGCGACTCGACCGCGCGCGTGCCCTGACATCCGATAGGTATCCGCTGCTGGCGGACGGCGCAGGCCGGCATCCGTTCGACCATGTTGCTTCGCGAATTGACAGCGCTGTCATTTGTGTCACTCTTCGGCCTCGATGCGCGCGATCTGCGCGCTTGCCAGGAGTTGCATCGTGCCGTCGTTCCGTCATCAGCCTGTCGTTCCGCATCGCATCTTTCTGGCCGTCGCGCTTGTCGCGGCGCTGTTCCTGCCCATCCGGCACGCCCTCGGTGCCGGCACGCCTGCGGTCGTGCATCCGTCGCTGTGGCCGCAGACGCACTGGCCGTTCGCCAGCGACGCGAAGCTCGAAGCGCGCGTGCAGGCTTTGCTGCACAAGATGACGGTAGAAGAGAAGGTCGGTCAGATCATCCAGGCCGACATCGGCAGCGTCACGCCGGACGACGTGCGCACTTATCACCTCGGTGCGGTGCTGGCCGGCGGCAACTCCAAACCGGGCGGTCGCCGCACCGCCGATCCTGCCCAGTGGCAGGCGGCCGCCGATGCGTTCTACCACGCGTCGATGGATACGCGTGATGGCGGCATGGCCATACCGGTGCTGTTCGGCGTGGACGCCGTGCACGGCGACAACGATACGCTGGGCGCCACGCTGTTCCCGCAGAACTCCGCGCTGGGTGCGATGCGCGACCCGGCACTGGTGCGTGCGATCGCCGCCGCCACCGCCGAGGAAGTGCGCGCCACCGGCATCAACTGGGCGTTCGCACCCACCCTGGCGGTACCGCAGGACGATCGCTGGGGCCGCACCTACGAAGGCTATTCGGAGAACCCCGCGTTGGTGGCGCAGTACGCCACGGCTGCCATCGAGGGTTTGCAGGGACGACCCGGTACGCCGGCCTTTCTGGACAGCTCGCACGTGGTCGCCAGCGCCAAGCATTTCCTCGGCGACGGCGGCACCTTGAACGGCAAGGATCAGGGCGACAATCCCGACGACGAGGCTGCTCTCATCCGCATTCATGCGGCCGGCTACACCAAGGCGATCGACGCGGGCGTGCAGACCGTGATGGCTTCGTTCTCCAGCTGGCGCGGCACCAAGATGACCGGCAACAAGGCATTGCTCACCGACGTGCTCAAGCAGCACATGCATTTCGGCGGTTTCGTGGTGGGCGACTGGAATGCGCACGGCCAGGTGCCCGGTTGCAGCAACGAGGACTGCCCGCAGGCGATCAACGCGGGCCTGGACATGTTCATGGCGCCGGACAGCTGGCGCGGCCTGTATCAGCACACGCTCGCCGAGGTGAAGTCGGGGGTGATTCCGATCGCGCGGCTGGACGACGCCGTGGCGCGCATCCTGCGGGTGAAGTTTCGCCTGGGCCTGTTCAGGCAGGGTGCTCCCTCGACTCAGCCGCTGGCGAGGCGGGCGGCCGAGGTGGTGGGCAGCAAGGCGCATCGCGAGCTGGCGCGGCGCGCGGTGCGCGAGTCGCTGGTGCTGCTGAAGAACCGGAACCACCTGCTGCCGATCGATCCGCGCAAGCGCATCCTGGTGGCCGGCGCCGGCGCCGACAACATCTCCAAACAGAATGGCGGCTGGACGATCAACTGGCAGGGCACCGGCCTCACCAACGCGGATTTTCCCGGCGCCACCTCGATCTGGGCCGGCATCCGTGCGCAGGTGGATGCCGCCGGCGGCAGCGCACAGTTGTCGCCCGATGGCAGTTACACGCAAAAACCCGACGTCGCCATCGTGGTGTTCGGCGAGGACCCGTATGCCGAGTTCCAGGGCGACCTGCCCAATCTGGCCTTCCATCCCGGCGACGATCGCGATCTGGATCTGTTGCGCCGTCTGCACCGGCAGGGCGTGCCGGTGGTGGCGGTGTTTCTCAGTGGGAGGCCGCTGTGGGTGAACCGCGAGATCAATGCCGCCGATGCCTTCGTGGCGGCGTGGTTGCCGGGCAGCGAAGGCGAGGGCGTGGCCGACGTGCTGCTGCGTACCCGCCACGGCCGCATCGACCACGACTTCCACGGCAAGCTGGCCTACTCGTGGCCGCGCACCGCGCTGCGGACGCCGCTCGACATGGGCCCGCCCGACTACCATCCGCAGTTTCCCTATGGCTATGGCCTGACCTACGCCGACGATGGCGACCTTGCCCCGCTGCCCGAGGCCGCCGGCGTGGCGCTGGACAGCGCTCGCGCCGGCATCTACCTGATGCGCGGCCGCCCAGCGCCGGGCTTCACGCTGCAGTTGCAGGGCGCCAGCGGCACAGCCACCCCAGTCACCGCCACGCCCGCCGCCAGTGCGGACGGCAGCCTGCGCATCGCCGCCATCGACGACAAGGCGCAGGAGGATGCACGCGAACTCACCTGGACCGGTGGCAGCGCAGCGGCAACGCTTGCTTCTGCCGCGCCGTTGAACCTCGATCGCCAAGCCAACGGCGACATGCTGCTGGTGGCCACCTTGCGCATCGACGCGCTGTCCGCGCAGGGCAGCTCGATCGGCGTCCGCTGCGGCCGCGGCTGCAGCGCCGAGCTGCCGATCGGATCCCAGCTGGCGAAGCTGCCGCGCGGCCAGTGGCTGAAGCTGGGCATCCCGCTGAAATGCTTCCGCGCCGCCGGCGCCGACATGACCCAACTCGATCAGCCATTCACGTGGCGCAGCAGCGCCGGCGAACGCATTGCGATCACCTCGGCATCGCTGGGGATGGTGGCGGACAGGACGCTGGCATGCCCGGCGCAGTGATGGGCTCAGCACGATCAAACGATGGCTGTGACGCATCTCTTAGCGCAGGCTTGCTGGTGCGGAACCCTGCAGACTTGGTGGAGAGCGATGCAAAGAATCGGTTGAGAGGTGGAGATCAGCCACTGCGGACGTTCAAAGCACATTGTTCGGGCGGCGGTTCAGCGCTGAAAGCGGGCATGACGAATGTGTATCGTCGGGAGTTTCCGCCAGTTCAAGATCACGGGTAAGCGCGATGGACCGTGGGCAGGAGCAAGGCTTACTTGCGAGCCCGCGCCCTGTTGTATCCCGGCTATCGACTTGCTTTGCGAAAATTCGTATCGGCTCGAGAATATTTGCTTTCCTGTGCTTGACCGGACGGGACGAACGACGCCGCGATGGTAGATTTCCATGCGGTTCAACGGCGGGGCATCAGGCATGAAGAAGCGGCGCGCATGGCCATTCACCCTGGCGCTAGCCTGTTGGTTGGGCGGCTTTGTGTCCACGACCCGTGCCGAGCAGCCTGTCCGTCACATCGATGTCGATGTGCGCGGCCCGAAGGCGCCGCTCGATCGCTTTTTCAATCTGTCGGTCGGCTCGGACTATCCAGGGACGCTGATCCGTGCCGACAGCCTGGCGCAGCTGGGCACCCAGCGCCGGGAACTGGGCTTCCGCTACGTCCGCTTCCACGCCATCTTCCACGACGTACTCGGAACCTACCGCGAGGTGCAAGGCAGGCCGGTCTACGACTGGACCAGGATCGACTACCTCTACGACCACCTGCTCGCCATGGATGTGCGGCCATTCGTCGAACTGGGGTTCACTCCCGAAGCGATGAAGACCTCGGACCAGCACATCTTCTACTGGAAGGGCAACACCTCGCATCCGCGGATGGATCGATGGGCCGGGCTGGTCGCTGCCTTCGTGCGCCATCTGGAGCAGCGCTACGGCAGGCGGGAAATCCGCAGCTGGTATTTCGAAGTCTGGAACGAGCCGAATCTGGCCGGCTTCTGGCAGGGCGCCGACCAGGCAGCCTATTTCCACCTTTACGACGTCACCGCGCGCACCATCAAGCGCATCGATCCGAAGCTGCGGGTCGGCGGCCCGGCCACCGCGGGCGCCGCGTGGATCCCAAGGTTCATCGCCCACGTCGCGCGGGTGCGGGCGCCGCTGGATTTCATCACCACGCATACTTATGGCGTGGACGGCGGCTTTCTCGACCAGGACGGCAAGGCCGACACCAAGCTCTCGCCGTCGCCCGATGCGATCGTCGGCGACGTGCGCCGGGTGCGCGCGCAGATCCAGGCGTCGCCCCGGCCGGGGCTGCCGCTCTACATCACCGAATGGAGCACCAGCTACACCCCGCGCGATGCCGTGCACGACTCGTACGTCAGCGCCGCCTACATCCTCGCCAAGCTCAAGGCCTGCGAGGGCCGGGCCCAGGGCATGAGCTACTGGACCTTCAGCGACCTGTTCGACGAGCCCGGCCCGCCGACCGCACCGTTTCAGGGCGGTTTCGGCCTGATGACGCCCGAAGGCATCCGCAAGCCGGCCTACTTCGCCTATAAATACCTCAACGCGCTGGGCCAGACCGAACTGAAAACCACGGACACGCAGAGCCTCGTGACGTGGGACGACGGCGTGCTCAAAACCCTGGTCTGGGATTTCGTCACGCCCCGGCAGGACAAGACCGACCGCGACTTCTACACCAAGGTTCTGCCCGCCCGTTCCGCGCCGCTGGTGAGCCTCGACCTGAAACACCTGCGCCCGGGCACATACCGGGTCGAGATCCACCGCACCGGCTTCGACGCCAACGACGCCTATACGGCTTACCTGCGTATGGGTTCGCCGATGTCACTGAGCACCGAGCAACTACGAAAACTTCAGGACGCGACCCGGGACATTCCCGAGGTGCGTCAGCTGACCATCGGCCCGACAGGTGCCGCCACCTTGCGCATTCCGATGCGGACCAACGACGTCGTGCTCGTCGTCGTGAAGAAGCCACCGCATCAACCCTGAAGATTCGGCATAGCGCTCGGGGCATGCGTGCACCGGAGTGATCGCATGACGCGACCGATCGGCGCTGACCAGGCGCCGACCGGCAGAAACCGACCCTTTGCAGTCATTGGCGACCGTCTGCTTTCGGAGGGCCTTTCTTCAACGCCTTGCACCAACACAGCGCAGCTACGAATGCCTATGAGCAAGCTACCAAGCTCAACCCGACCAAAGCAAGCGCGTGGTTCAATTTGGGGTTGACTTATTCAATCGAGGGCAACCGTGATGGCGCGATCGAAGCCTACCAACACCTGCGCAAACTCGACCCCGCTAAGGCAGACAAGCTTTTCAATATCGCGATCCTGCCGCGGTGACCGGTATTGAACTGGTGCCGGGCCCGTGCACGCCATGCAAGTTGTCCGCAGCCGCCGAATCGGAACGGCACGGCACGCTTAATTGGGCGGGGTAGTATGCTCTTGGTTCTGGCACAACTCAGGGGTGGGTATGAAGAAACGGGCGAGCCTTTGGATCTTCATCGCGCTGGCGGCATTTTGGATCGCCTCTCTGGCTATGGCTGTTCCAGGTGGCCGATTGCTTAGTGCCGCAACTTTCGAGGGCATGGAGTCATCCGCAGTGGATCCAGTCGCTTGGCTTTTTGTGTGGCTTGCGGTGCGAGACCAAGACCGACTGCTCTTTGTAACATTGTCCATCTTCGGAGTCGCAGTGGTCTTTCTCGGACTACGTATCTACTTGGCTGCGCAAACAGGGGACGTGCTTTTCGGCTCACCTTTCGGCAGTATCGCGGGCACAATGATGGTTGGCTTTGGAGCCCACGCTGCATGTGCGGATCGTCGCCGCCGAAATGCGTTGAAAGTTGAAGCGATGACCACGCCGAAGGAGTAGATGCGTTGCCCGCTGCCCGTCGTCGGCTTCCGAATTCTTGGCGCCGGCATGTCGTTTGACAGGGGGCGGTGGTGGATTCAACCGGCGGCAACAGCCCACGCTGCCCAGTGTGCGGCGGAACATCGATCACATCGTCGGAACTGTTGCCACGCGATTGATAGCAACATCCTAAACCAACCAGAGAGTTCCCCCGGCTCTGCCGGGGTGGCAGTAGCAGTTTGACGTTTACAGAAGTAGCCGTCGGCGTTGAGGTAGTTCAAACATAGATATCGAACCGACGGCGCATTCTTCCTTGGAATGGTGAAGTCGACGCGTCGAGGGTTGAATGGCGAGCTCTTGATTTTCGATTGCGAAAAGGCCCCTTTGAGGGGCCCGCAATCGTTAAAGCCCCGGCTTTGCCGGGGGATACTTACCTTGTTGATTAGGGGTGATATGCGAGAGATATTCAGAAAACTCCCAGAGTTTGACTACGATTTTTTAGAGCAAATTGAGTCGGAATATCGCTTATCTGTGGGTGTAGAAAACATTGGCGCATGGCTAGATCGCTTTGGACAATTGGCAGAAGCTGTTGCACGCGGGGCTGGGACATATCGGCAGGTAGAAGATCACCTCTTCGAACTTAAAGTAATTCGGTTTCTGGAAGTCGTCTGCCGTTCAACAGAAATTGCCTACGAGCCCACTGGCATCGAACCTCGGGCGGAAAAGTGTGATTTGACAGCTACATACCGCAGCGACAGGTACTTAGTGGAAATGAAATGCTTCCATCCAAATTGGCGTGACACTCGGATTCCCGTGGAGCGCATCGCAGCTGGCAACAAAGTGATCATGAATGGCCCGGTCTATCATCAATACCAGGCCACTAGGGGTCATCTCATAGACCGGGTGTTCGAAACGGAAAGGAAATTCGCCAACTACTCAGCGGGGGCACAGAAGGTTTTGGCTGTACCCGTTGGCTTTCACCTGAATCTGGAAGATCTTAGAGACTTCATTTTCATCTACCGCAATGGTCGCCCGCGAGCGGATGACCCGTTGGGGCCTATGACTTTGCATAACATGCCTAGGCCATTTTCTGGAACGATAGATCACTTCTGGGCTCTTCCTTTTATGCAGGAGAGTTTTTCTTTCGCTCCCCATGCAACCCCGACTCTCGTTGCCCCGGAAATAGCAAATGATCGAACCATTACAGCTTGAATCTAACCCGCCGTTATGGTGGTCATCCCTGAGGGGCCAAATGCTGTCGTCAATAGTTGGCAGTCCGTTGTTGGCCGGTCAGCGACCGTTGGTTGCCGTTCGCCGATTCATCGGGTCGCGCGTATTGCTCGACGATCGCTGACCGGCCAGCGTCGGACGTAGGCGGCAGGCTGCTTTCGGATAGCCGATGCCCATGAGAATACCCCCAAGGCACCTCACTTAGGCTTTGGCTTACTCACGATCTTCATCATGTGTCTCAGGAAAATAGCGTCGATCACCTCGCGGAACGCAGGGTCAGTCCGATAGCTGTGGTAATACACCGCTTGTTGCTGACGCGGAATTCCTGTCTTCACGTACGCCTTGCGGATATACCAAAGGGACACGATGAGGTTAAGCAGCACGCCAAGGACAAAGAAGCCGCCTGCGTCTCGCCACCGTATGTGCCATGCAGCAACGATCACTGCGATGAAGACAACACGCCAAACCCACCTGATGACGATGCGGCTGTCCTGGTGCATCATCACCACGCTGTACGCGCTCATGAGTTGGTGAGCTTCCGCTTCTTCGTCAGGTGTCAAGGGAACCCCCTGTGGCTCCATTGATTATGGCCTCAGGCCGAGTGTTTGCCGATAACGCAGACGTGGTCACAACCAGCGGCATATTCAGCCGGAATCGGTGTTCAGTACGACCGGAATCCGCACCTACCGCCTAACTATTGAAGATACGGGCCGGTTGCACATCTTGAGCTGCGTACTCCCGAAGGTGGCGCAAAACCATGCTTCTGAAACAACTTCGTCGCACTCGGCCCGGCTAATCATACGTGGTATTGCCGGACCCAGACGAAACCGTCATCAGGCTTCCGCTCGGTGTCGCCAGCACTAACAGAGCACGCCTTGAGCTGCCGCTATCCGGCAGCTAGATGGAGGGCGCGACCGGCAACTCCTGGCCGGTTGCAGCCCTTGCAGGCCTGGCGACGCCCGGGCAAGCTGCAGCCGTCGGTGACCGACCCATAGCAAACCTCCCCTACCCACTGCGGCGCGCAACGACCGAAGCGTCTGCAGCCAACTTGCCCGAAAAAATCCACGAAAGTGGCAGCAGCGCGCACGATCTGACAGGCAGGATTGATGCTGGGCTGCACTGGGATTCTTACCATGGCCACACAACTTTGGCGAGCGCAAAAATGGAGGAGCGTCATGAAAGTCTGGTTTATCGCCCTGTGTCTGCTGGCTGCTAGCGGCAGTGCCTACTCAAGCGCAAAGGTTTGGCAACCCAGTGCCGGGCATACGCAAATCCCGCTGTGGCCGGGAACGCCGCCAGGTGCCAAGCCTATGTCGGGGCCTGAATACACCCGGACAAGCACAAAGCTGATCGGCGGCAAACCTGTGCTTAGCGTTAGTAACGTCTCGCAGCCCACGATGACCGTCTATCCGCCCAAGGGAACAAACACGGGTGCCGCCGTCGTAGTCATTCCGGGTGGCGGCTTCGAGTTTCTGGCCATGGATCTTGAAGGCACCGATGCGTGCGATTGGCTGACTTCCCAAGGCATCACTTGCGTGCTCTTGAAGTATCGCGTGCCGAGTATTCCCTATGTATTGCGGTGCGATTGCCGCCCGCACAATCTCTCGTTGTCAGTGCCGTCTCTGCAAGATCTGCAAAGAACGATGCGTCTGGTGCGTTTTCTTGCGGCACAGTGGCATGTCGACCCGCACAAGATTGGCGTGCTGGGGTTTTCGGCGGGCGGCTTCCTGGTCGCTGAGATCAGTACAAACTTCGATCGGCAACTGTATGCGCCGGTGGACAGGTCCGACAAGGGAAGTGCTCGACCGGATTTCGCCATGCTGATCTATCCAGGCCATCTCGCGACCGATGATGACAAATTCAATCCTAATCTGCCGGTCACCCACGATGTCCCTCCCACATTTCTGGCCCAAGCGGAAGACGACTACACGGACGGCGTGCACCAGTCGCTGGTCTACTACGCCGCGCTGGCCAAGGCGCATGTGCCGGCGGAGATGCATCTGTACGCACACGGCGGCCACGCATTCGGATTGCGGCCGACGAAGATGCCGATCACCGGCTGGCCTGTGCTGGCCGACACCTGGCTGCGGACGATCGGGATAATCCACGACTGAGTAGCGCTTGGCTCCGGGTAATTTTTGGTGCGCCAAAAAAATGGGGGATTCAACCGTAAGATGCGACGTTTGCGGTGCTGGAAAGCGATTTTTGAATAGCAGTTTTACGGCACGCATCTGAAACAGCCGACCGGCCGTTGTTGGCCGGGAACCCGCCAGCGATCCCGCCGGTGAGGATGCCGGCGAGCTGATCACCACCGATTGGTTCGATTGGTCAACTTCATCGCTGTACGCAGGGCATCCATGGCAGCGTTTGTCGAAGGGACGGAAATAAGGCGTTGGCCGCGTGGCGAAGTATTCGCGGAACAATCCACTCGCTTGAGCGCGGCCTGCCAACACATCCGTGCATATCAGTCCTATGCGCGCTCGGCCCAAACTGCCACGCCGCTCCGCTCTTCCGAGCTTTCGAGCCGGTCTGCTGCCAGTGTGAACGTCAGGCCGGGGCCCTGGCTTGCAGTCAGCTGACGCTACCGGCTGGCACGTTGAAGACAAAGCAGGTTGTGGTCGCGTGTGCGTACAGCCTGCCTTCTTCGTCCTCTACACGAGCTTCTGCTGTGGCGATCTGTCGGCCAACGTGGATAACCGTGCCAACCGCGCGTAGCGGGCCGGTCTTGTGTGACGCTGGCCGCACGATGTTCAAGCTGAGTTCGGCCGTGGTGTAGGAGCGGCCGGCCGGCAGCGTCGTTTGCACGGCACAGCCCAATGCCGAGTCGAGGAGTGTGGCAAACCAGCCACCGTGCACCGAGCCCAGCGGGTTGTAGTGCTGTAGCAGCGGAATACCTTGAAACACGGCGCGTCCGTCGCCCACCTCCAGCAACGTCATATTCATGGTCTCGTTCATGGGTGGGTAGGGCAGATCGCCGGACATCATGGCTTCGAGGATTTCGCGCCCGGTCTTGCCGGCGAGCCGTTCCGCTTGAGCGAGACCAGGCTTTCCGCCACCGGCAAGGGAGCGTTGCCTTGCCGTTTCCTGTCGAGCAGTCCAATCCATATTCGGTACGGTGGGCATGAGAAGCTCTCCGACTGAAATCAGGCATGAAACGTGGCTGGGCTATGGCGGTTGATCTAAGGTCACCATGCCCAACTAGTGCGGCGACACAGAACTATCGAAACATGTAGGAGCGCACCCTGTGCGCGAATGCTCTTGGCGACGTGACGAAGAGCATTCGCGCACAGGGTGCGCTCCTACGGTTCCGGATGTTGCTGAATTTCAATGTCGCAACACCAGGTGCGATGTCAACCCAGGCCAAACGTTTTTCTCAGGCCTTTCTCGACCGGTCCGGCAGGCATGAAGCGGCGCAATCTGGCCAGAACGGACGCCTCGCCTTTGGGCGTATGGCGCATCTTCCAGACGCCCAAAGCAGCATCGACAATGGTGTTGGCTACGCCATCGGGCTTGGGCGCCTTTTGGACATTCTTCTGGATGGCCTGGGAAGCGACGCCGAACTCTCTCTTGTAGTCGGGGATTTTGGAAGCCGTCTGGGGCGCGTTGAGATCCAGGTTGGTTTTTGTAAAGGATGGCTCGACCAGCGCCACGCGAATTCCGAACTGGCGTACCTCGTGATCCAGGGTCTCGGACAGTCCCTCAACGGCGTGCTTGGATGCCGAATAGAGGCTCATGTACGGCGCGGGAAGAAAGCCCAGCACCGAACTGATGTTGACGATTCTTCCCGAGCCTTGCTCGCGCATATGCGGCAGGACCGCCTGGGTCGTGCGCAAGACGCCCAGGACGTTGGTATCGAGCAGCGCCTGCGCCTCGGCAAGCGACGTTTCCTCGATCGCGCCGATCAGAGTCACGCCTGCGCTATTGACCAGCACGTCGATGCGCGTGGCCTGAGCGATGATGGCCTGGATTCCCTTTTGAACTGACGTTTCGTCACGGATATCCATCTCGACCAGTACAACACCAGGGAGTGGCTTTGCCTTGGCGGCGTTGCGCACCGTGCCGAATACCCGGCAACCCCGCTTGGCAAACTTCTCTGCGGTGGCACGCCCGATGCCCGACGACACGCCGGTCACAACGACGACTTTGGAATTCGACATGGCAGTTCCTTTCGGCAAGAGTGAATCGGAATGAGTGGTGGCTCAGCGGTGCGCTTGCGCAGGCCTGATCTTGAACCAGATGGAATACATGGCCGGCAGGAACACCAGGGTCAAGATCGTCCCGGCAAACGTGCCGCCGATCAGCGTGTACGCGAGAGTTCCCCAGAACACCGAATGGGTCAGCGGGATGAAGGCAAAGATCGCCGCCAACGCGGTCAGGATCACCGGCCGCGCACGCTGCACGGTCGCCTCGATCACGGCATCGAAAGGCGCCAGTCCCTGTTCTGCGTTGTCCTTGATTTGCCCGACAAGGATCAGGGTGTTGCGCATCACGATGCCTGAGAGCGCAATCAGGCCAACCAGCGCGTTGATACCGAACGGCTGGTTGAACAGCAGCAGTGTCGGCACGACGCCGATCAGGCCGAGCGGACTGGTCGCAAACACCATGATCATGGTCGCGATCGAGCGCACTTGCAGGATGATGATGAGGAGCGTGGCCGCGATCATGATCGGAAGGAGTGGCACGATCGCCCCGCTGGCCTTGCGAGACTGTTCGATGGAGCCGGCTTCTTCGACCCTGTAGCCATCCGGCAGCTTGGCGATGATCGGCTGCAGTTGCTTCAGTATCGCCGTCGATACGTCAGGCGGCTGCACTCCGGTCGCAATGTCGCCACGCACGGTGATGGTCGGCGTGCGGTCTCGCCGACGAAGAACGGGGTCTTCCATCCGAACATCCACGGTTCCGACCTGCGAGAGCGGAACGCGCTGCCCGGCCGATCCCACCAGCGTGAAGCCGTTGATCTTCGCCGGATCCAGGCGGATGTCGCCAGCCGCGCGTGCCACCACCTGCACCGAGCGAATGTCCTCGCGAACCGCAGTGACCGGGACACCGGTCAGCAGGAACTGGAGTTGTTGGGCCACGGCACTCGAACTCAGCCCGACGGCCTGCAGCCGATCCTGGTTCAAGGCGATGTGCAAGGTGGGAATGCGCGGTCCCCAGTCGGTATTGACGGTACGCATCATCGGGCTGGCGCGCATGACCGCCTTGACCTGCGCGGCGATCGCGCGAAGTCTTTCCGGGTCCGGCCCCATGACGCGGAAGGCCACGGGAAAGGGCGAAGGCGGGCCGAACACGATCTGGGTGACACGCACCCGCGCCTCGGATGCCAACCCGTCGGCCACCGCCTGGCGCAGTCTGAACTTCAGGGCATCCCGTTCCTTGTCATTGCCCGCGAGCACCACGATTTTGGCGAACGACGGATCGGGCAATTCAGGCGCCATCGCCAAGAAGAAGCGTGGCGCGCCCTGGCCAATGTAAGACGTGACGACCTTTGCCGCCTTCTGCTTCGCCAGCCAGGCCTCGACCTTGGCCGTTGCCGCGCTGGTCTGCTCGATCGAGGTGCCATACGGCATCTGCACCTCGACTAGCACTTCCGGCCGATCCGACGTCGGGAAGAACTGCTTCTTGACCAGCCCCATGCCGACGATGGCCAACGCCAACATCCCGACGACCGCTCCGGCCACCCACCATTTACGGGCAATGACCCGACCCAGCACGCGGCGGAAGCGGTTGTAGTTCGGCGTGTCGTAGATGGTCTTCTCGCCGCCTTCGATCCTCGGTATTTCTGGCAGCAACTTCACACCGAGGTACGGTGTGAAGACCACGGCGACGATCCAGGAAGTGATCAGTGCAATGCCCACGATCCAGAACATGTTGTGGGTGTATTCACCTGCGGTGGACCGGGCAAAGCCGTTGGGTAGGAAACCGACGGTTGTGACGAGGGTGCCGGCCAGCATGGGCGCGGCGGTATGGCTCCACGCGTAGGCGGACGCATGGACCCGGTTGAAGCCTTCCTCCATTTTCACGACCATCATCTCGATGGCGATGATGGCGTCGTCAACAAGCAGGCCTAGGGCGAGGATCAGCGATCCGAGCGTGATACGGTCGAAGTTCTTTCCCGTGGCTGCCATGACGACGAATACACCGGCCAGCGTCAGCGGGACGGCCGCAGCGACCACGACACCCACGCGCCAACCCATGCTCACGAAGCACACAACCATCACCACGAGCAGGGCGACAAAGAACTTGAGCATGAATTCGTTGGTTGCCGACTTGATGTTGACGGACTGGTCGGTCACTTTCGTCAGGCTCACGCCCTGCGGCAATCCGGCATTGATCCTGGCGACCTCGTGATCCAGCGCCTTGCCCAGCGTCAGGCCGTTCCAACCGTCACGCATCACGATGCCCAGCAGCAGCGCCGGCTTGCCATCGTTGCGGACCAAAAGAGTCGGAGGATCCTCGTAACCACGCTTCACCTGGGCGACATCCGACAGCTTGAGCGTCCGCCCGTGAGCGACGATCGGTGTGTCGCGAATCTGCTGCAGTTTGTCGAAGGCGCCGTCCAGGCGAATGAAGACTTGCGGCCCCTGAGTGTCGATCGAACCCGCCGGTGTGAGGAGGTTCTGGCTGTTGAGCGCCGCGAAAATGTCCTGCGGCGAAACGCCCAACGTCGCCAGGCGATCATGGGAGAAGGACACGAAGATGCGTTCGGGCCGCTCGCCGATGAGGTTGACCTTCTCTACGCCCGCGACATGCAGCAGGCGCTGGCGCAGTGCCTCCGCCTCACGCACCAGTAACCGTTGCGGTTCGCCTTGGGCTTTCAAGGCGAATAGCGCGAAGGTCACGTCCGAATATTCGTCGTTCACCATCGGGCCGATGACGCCAGCCGGCAGGCGTGCCGATTCGTCATGGATTTTCTTGCGTGCCTGGTAGAACTGCTCCGGCACTTGCGATGGTGGCGTGTTGTCGCGCAGCTCCACCACGGTGAAGGCCAAACCGGGACGGGTGTATGTCTCTGTGTGGTCGTACCAGCGCAACTCCTGCATGCGCTTTTCCAGGGGCTCGGCGACCTGATCCTGCATCTGCTGAGCCGTCGCCCCCGGCCACGCGGTGATGACCGTCATCTGCTTGATCGTGAACGGCGGGTCTTCCGCGCGCCCCAGCTTGAGGAAGGCGATGACTCCCGCCACGGAGATCAGGATGATCAGGAACAGCGTGACGGAACGTTCGCGGACAGCGAGCGCGGAGAGGTTGAAACCACTCATTTCAGCAAGCCTCCGCGCTCCACGATCGCAGATGAATGCGTGGCGAGAGGTACGGGCCGGACCGCTTCTTCGTCGTGCAGCAACTGGGCACCGAGTGCCACAACCAGCTCACCCACCTTGAGGCTGCCGTCGACACCGTCGATACGCGCGGCATCGTCAGTCAGACCGAGCACTTTGACTGGACGCCACGCGACGCGCGCGGGATGGCCCGTTACCACCCAGACGCCCGCGCCCTTCCCCGGGTCGAAAACGGCGCCAATCGGTACTTGCGTGCGCGCCTGCGCCGGACTTTCGCTTACCGGCATCCGGAGGGTCACCGTGGCGCCGAGCGGCGCATCGGCCAGCGCACCGGTGAGGACGTATCTCGCCTCATACGTACGCGTCAAAGGATCCGCTGCATCCGAGAGCTGTCGCAACGTAGCGGGTACGGCGGGCTGATCTTGGCCGTACAGCGTGGCCTCGCTCCTGGAACCGATCGCCGGACGCAGGGTTTCAGGCAAGCGGACTACTGCTTCGCGAGGTCCAGCGTGTGCAAGGCGCACCACGACTTGGCCAGCGCTGACAACTTGGCCGGGCTCGGCCTGCGTGTCAACAACAACGCCGTCGGCGTCGGCCAGCAATACGGCGTAGCTGGATGCGTTGTTCGCCACATCTGCCTGCGCCTCGGCCGCTTGGAGATCGGCCCGGGCGGAATCGGCCGCCGCCTTGATCTGACCATAGGTCGACGCGGATACAGCGCCAGCGGCAACCAGACCGCGATAGCGAGCTTCATCTTCGGCTGCCTGCTTCGCGCGGGCGCGGGCCGCAGCAACCAATTCCTTCTGGGCGGACGCATCCAGTCGCAGGTCGATCGGATCGATGCGCATGAGCGTCTGGCCGCGCTTGACCGTCTGTCCCGTATCGACAAGACGTTGCAACACCTTTCCCGCGACACGAAAACCCAGGTCGCTCTGAACCCGGGCAGCTACGATGCCGGTGAAGGACAGCGACGCAGCGGGCGCCACCGTGACCGGCGCGATCCCGACCACAGGAGCCTCGGTGCGCGGATCGGCAGCCTGTTTGTTGCCGCATGCCGCCAGGACGAGTGGCAAGAGGCATATGACTGATGAAGCAATGTGGCGGCGACGCATGAGGTCCTTCCTCGCAAGACAGGACCTTCATTTTCATTCGAGTGACCAAACAAGTCAATAGTCACCATCGCATTACTTATCCAGTCACGGCGCCAGGCTGCGCAGAATCAGACTGGAAAGCTGAGCCGTAGCTTCGGCAGCGAGGTCGAGATTGTGCTGGAGCAAGAGTGGATCGACGTAGGGACGCATCACCAGATAGATGGCGTTGGCGGTCTCGTCCAGCGGGGTTTTGCGCTCGAATTCGCCTGAATTACGGCCTTCGACGATGATTTGTGCAACGAGCTGTTTGACATGATTTTCATAGGCACACACCGAGGGCCATGGTCCGCTGGCTGCCGCGGCAGCAATGTCGTAGAGCTTGCGGTCGTGAAAAAACAGTTCGCCGCCAGCTTTTACGAGCGCCCGGAACATTTGGCGCAACCGCTCGGATGCGGTGGGAGCGGTGGAAATGGCCTCGCCCACCGCCTTCATGATGGTACTCAGGCAGTCGGAACAGATCACTTCGCCGATCGCTTGCTTGGAGCCGAAGAACTTGTAGATGTAGGCCTTGGAGAAGCCGATGGCTTTGGCCAGGTCGGAAACAGTCGTCTTCTCATAGCCGAAATGGCTGAAGTGTTCGGTCGCAGCTTCAACGATTTGGGTGCGGACGTCATGGTCCGACGGTCCCCGCACTTGAGGGTCGAGGGGAGGGGGCTTTTTCATGCCAAGAGCTTACCGCGGCAGAGCAACGTTGACAACGAGTGACTATATTGTAATATGGTCACTCTTCAACTGCCGTCCCGAGAACCCTCATGCTCCCCCGCCGTTTCCTCGCCCTTTTGCTGTGCGCCAGCGTCACGGCCGGTTGCGCGGTTGGCCCGAACTATCGCCGGCCCGACGTACCGCTTCCGAATCACTACATGGGGCAAGCGGCGATCGAACAACAACAGGCTGCCACCACCGCCGACCTCGCGAAATGGTGGCAAGGCTTTAACGATCCGCTGCTGTCGCACTTCGTATCGCTGGCTCTTGGGCAGAATCTGGACTTGGCGCAAGCGTCGGCACGTGTTACGCAGGCGCGTGCCGCGCTCGGTGGAGCCGACGCCGCGCTGCTTCCTTCGGGCAACGTCACTGGATCGGCCGTCCGGGCATACCAGTCGATTGAAACCCCGCTGGGGAAAGTCCTCAATGCCACGCCCAACTATGACCGATGGGGCAACGCCTATGAGGCTGACCTCGGCGCAAGTTGGGAAATAGATATCTTCGGAGGGCTGCGGCGCGGACGCCAGGCCGCGCTAGCGGACTATCAGGCATCGGAAGCAGGTGTCGTTGCCACGCGATTGGAAGTCGCTGCCCAGACGGCGGATATCTACATCGCTATTCGGGGGCTGCAGAGCCGTCTTGAGATTGCCCGGCGGCAGGTCAAGGTCGAGCAAGAGTTGTTGGCGAAAGTTCGCTTGCTTTATGGCAGGGGCCTCGCCGCTGAATATCAGGTCCGGCAAGCCGAGGGCGAACTCGCCCAAGTTCGGGCGACGGTGCCGGTTCTCCAGACCCACCTCGATGCGGCAATGAACGCGTTGGATGTGATGCTGGGTTCTCCACCGGGTACCCACCGGGCCGAATTGGCGACGGTCGCACCGATACCCGCCACACCGAAGATCGCCTCCCTGGGCTCGCCTGCGGATCTGCTCCAGCGGCGGCCCGATCTCATCGTCGCCGAGCGGCATCTCGCAGCGGCCAATGCAAGGATCGGTCAGGCCATCTCCGAGTACTACCCGAAATTTTCACTCAGCGGCCTGCTGGGCAGTGCCACTGCGGTTTCGACTGGCAACCTGTTTACCAGTGGAGCAAGCCAGGCTGCGGGCGTGCTGGGTCTGCGCTGGCGTTTGTTCGACTTCGGCCGTATCAATGCACAGATCAAACAGGCCAAGGGCAAGGATGCGGAAGCGTTGGCCGCGTATCGCCAAGCCGTTCTTCGCGCAACCGAGGATGTTGAAAACGCCTTCTCGGCATTGGTCAACCGCGAGGAACAGGCTGTCACGCTAAGTCAGGGCGAAGCATCACTAGCCCGGGCGCGTGAATCTTCAGCCATTGCGTATCAGCACGGTGCCGCGAGCCTGATCGACGTGCTCCATGCCGACCAGACGCTGCTGCAAACCTCGGATGCGCGAGCGCAGGCGCGAACGGAATCAGCACGTGCAGCGGTCGCAGCGTTCAAGGCACTCGGTGGTGGCTGGCAACCTCGTGAAGCCGAAGCGGTCGCCATCAAATAGAACTGTAGATCGACCAAGCGATGGCGCTTGGATGCTGACCGTGGGCAATCGACGGCTGGCCTGTCTCGAAAGACAACGCGCCACGCGAGGCGTTTCTGCTGATTGCCTGAAGCTTTTTCCCCGCCTGCGCGGCAGGAAATTCGCGGACGCCATGTTTCAGCCGCACCCAAAAAAGACGCCCCGTTTCCGGGGCGTCTCGGTGTCGACATGTGGTTCGCAGGGGAGGTTAGAACCACACGTCCAGGGTGACACCGTAAGTGCGCGGCGGCAGGTATTGCGAGGTGTAGATGAAGCTGCCGTCGGGGAGGGCAAAGCGTGCTGCACTCGTGCGTATCTTGTCGTTGCTGAGGTTCTGCACGTAGGCGGTGACCGACCAGCGATCCTGCGGTTCGGAGTAGCGCAGCGACACGTCGTTGCGGATATATGCCTTCTGCTGGTCGCCGCTGCCGAGGTTGAACGCGCTGAGCCACTGCGAGCTCTGGTACTGGCTGCTCAGTCGCGGTGTGAGGCGGCCGCCGTTGGGCAGCTGGAAGTCATGCTCGTAGACCGCGGTCAGCGAAGTGCTCGGCGCATGCGGCAGGTCGTTGCCGGAGATATCGATGCAGTTGCTGATGCCCGAGCCGACCGGGCAGGGGGGCAGGCCCTGGTAGTCGTTGCTGCCGGCGTAGTGCAGGGTGCCGAGCTTCTTCTTGGGGATGGCCGAGAACACCAGGTTGAGGCGGTTGTTCTTGCCGGCCAGCGCCAGCTCCGACTCGAAGCCCAGCACATTGGTGGTGCCCTGCACATTGGAGAAGCCCAGTCCGCGGTTGCCGTTGGGGAAGGTGATCGGTGCAGCCAGCTGGAAGTTCTTGAACTGCTCGTAGTAGATCGCGCTGTTCCAGGTGAGATGGCCGCCCAGATAACTGAACTTCGAGCCGATCTCGTAGTTGGTCAGCGTCTCGGGCTTGTACAGCGCGCCGGCGTCCTGGGTGCCGCCGGACTTGTAGCCGGTGGACACGCTGGCATACAGCAGACCGTGCTGGCCCACGTCGGTATCCAGTCGCGCCAGCCAGGTCACCTTGCTGTTGCTGTAAGTGGCCGTGTTGAGGGTGGAGACAGCGAATCCGGTGGCCGGGCTCGGCGCCACGTCGGGCGAGATCGGGGTCTGCGGCACGTTGGGGTCGTAGGCCCAGCCCCAGCCGATGCCGCCGCGGTTTTCCTTGCGGTCGTGCGACCAGCGTGCACCGCCGGTAAGCCGCCAGCTGTCGGAGATGTGCCAGGTGGCCTGGCCGAACACGGCGGTGGACTTCACCGTCTCCTTCGGCTGCACGAACGAGCCCTGCCAGGCCACCGTGCCCTGCTGGGTGCCGTTGAGGATCGGGATGTCGAAGCGGATGCTGTTGTCCTCCGCCGCGTAGTAGGCGCCCAGTATCCAGTCCACCGTGTTGTCGCCGGTCGACTTCAGATCCAGCTCCTGGCTGTTGCTCCTGTAGTGGGAGAAGTTGGTGCGGTCGGCCTGGTAACTGGCGCCGGTGTTGAAGCTGGTGGGTACCTGTGCGCCGTTGTCCTGGTCGAAGTTGCTGGCGCCGGAGAAGTGGTTGAAGCCGGCGATGTAGCTCAGCATCATCGCGTCGCCGAGCTTGATGTCGATGCGGCTGCGCAGCGTGCCGGAGTCACGCTTCAGGTAGGGCGCGGTGTCGATCAGCGCCGACCAGAAATCCTGCCCGGCACGCGGATGCTGCATCAGGCTCATGCCGGGCGTGCCGCGATCGCGGAAGTATTCGTAGGACAGGTTCCATGTGAACGCATCGCTGGGTTGCCACAGCGCGCTGACGCGGGCGGCGGACTGATCCTGCGCGTTGTACTTGTTGCCGCCGGTGACGTAGTCGTTCGGATTGATCGGCTGGAACGTGGCCAGGGTGCCGCCGCTGGCGAGGTAGGCGCTCTGCTGCTGTGCGATCGAGGGCAGCTGGCTGGACGGATTCTGAAACTTCACATAGCCGTCGTGTTCTTCATG
>SCRF01000034.1 GCA_004322005.1 Rhodanobacter sp.
GTCATCCCAGCTTTCGCTGGGATGACGGCCAGCTTTCGCTGGGGTGACGGTCCCAGGATGACGACCGGCGCCGGCTTCAGTCGGTGGCGGCGGGCAACTCGCAGTCCGCCGAATCCGGCTCCTGCCGACACACCTGATCCAGCGCCATTGCGCGGCAGGCAGCGTGTTCGTCACTGCGCCTTCACCCTCAACGCCGGGAGGAATTCGATACGTCTTGCGCGCGAACGCCCGCAGCGGTCGAGCAGGCATAATACCGGGTCACGGCAAGTCGCCGCCGGCAGGGCGCTGTGAAGAGCCCGCATACCTCGCGCAGCGCGGGGCACGGTTTCGGATCTGCCGGATCATTATTATGCCGGCGGCAACTCGGAGGATGGATGACAGCTCGACTGCAGGGGTTGACCCAAGCCGCCGCGCAAGGCGTCATGGCCGCTGCGCAGGCGCTGGATGCGGGCCGGATGGACGAAGCCAGCCGGCATCTGGCCGGGGTGGCCGCGACGCATCCCGAGCATCCCGAGGTACTGCGCATGATGGCCGGCATCCTCGGCCTGCGCGGGCAGCACCAGGATGCCGTCCACGCCATGCGTCGCGCGCTCGCGCAGCGCCCGACCGACGCGACGTACCACAATACCCTGGGCACCCTGCTGGGCCAGGCCGGGCAATTCGATGCCGCCATCGAATCCTTGCGCCGCAGCTGCGAACTGCAGCCGAACACGGCGGTCGGCTGGTACAACCTGGGTGTGATCCTGACCCGCTGCGTGCGCAACCAGGAAGCCATCGATGCACTCCAGCGCGCCGTCGCCCTTGCCCCCGATCACATGTCCGCGCGCGCCCTGCTGGCCGACATGCTGCGCATGCGCGGCCGCACCATCGATGCCGCCGCCGAGTATCGCCGGGTGATCGCCGAGCAGCCGTGGGCCGGCCAGGCCTGGTGGGGGCTGGCCGATCTCAAGACCCTGCGCTTCGACGAACAGGATATCGGGCGCATGCAGCGTGCGCTGCAGCAGCGCGAGGCCGGGGATGATGACCGGATCGCGATCGGCTTCGCCCTGGCCAAGGCGTTCGACGATGCCGGGCGCTATGCCGATGCCCTCGCCGCGCTGGCGCAGGCCAACGCGATCGCGCGACGGCGGCAGGGCTGGAATCGGGCCGGCTATTCCGCCGCAATCAGCGCGCTCAATGCGACGTTCACACCGCCGCCTGCCGGTGCCCCGGAAGCGCCCGGCACGGAATCACTCGGCCCGGAACCACTCGGCCACGAAGTGATCTTCATCGTCGGCCTGCCGCGTTCGGGCTCGACCCTGGTCGAACAGATCCTCGCTTCGCATTCGTCCGTGGAAGGCGCCGGCGAGCTGCCCGACCTGCCGCTGGTGCTCGCCGAGGAATCGCGGCGGCGCGGGCTGCCGTTCCCGCGATGGGTGAACGCCATGCAGCCGGCGGACTGGGAGCGGCTCGGCCGCCGTTATCTGGAGCGCACCGCGCACTGGCGCCGCAAGCGTCCGGTGTTCACCGACAAGCTGCCCAGCAACTGGATCTATATCGGCGCGATCCGCGCGATGTTGCCGGCGGCGCGCATCATCGGCTGCCGCCGCGACGCGCTGGAAACCTGCTTCTCGTGCTACCGGCAGCGCCTGGACAACAACGAATACACCCGCGACTTCGACGACCTGGCCAGCTTCTGGCGCGACTTCGACCGCAGCCTGCGCCACTGGAGCGCACTGCATCCGACCCGGGTGCTTGAGCACGACTACGAAGCGCTGCTGCACGATCCCGCAGGCCGCATACGCCAACTGCTCGATTTCTGCGGCCTGCCGTTCGAGGAGGCCTGCCTGCGCTTTCACGAGAACCAGCGCGAGGTGCGGTCGCCGAGCGCCACCCAGGTGCGGCAACCGTTGCGGGCGGACACCGCGCACGCGCCGCGCTACGGTGCCTTGCTCGATCCCTTGCGGGCCGCCCTGGGCATGGCGCCGTGGCGAGGCTAGCCGGGATGCTGCCGGTGTCTCTGGCCGGTGCGCCCGGCACGCGTGTAGGAGCGCACCCTGTGCGCGAAAACACGTTGCTACGGGGCCGCCTGATTCGCGCACAGGGTGCGCTCCTACACAAACCGGGGTTGTTCAAGGTGCCCTGTGGCAGCCTTTCGTCATGACACACCCTGCCGGTGGCTCACCCCGCAGCGCCCGCGCGCTGGTTGCCTACGACCTGCAGCGATCGCGCGCCGACCAGCCGCATCAGGCGCTGCTCGACGCGCTTGCCGGCGGCGGCGAGCAGGACTGGCTGGAATGTGCCCAGGCGCTCGTGCTGCGTCGCGATCCCGCTGCAACCCTGGCCGTGCTGGACGGCGCACTGACCGCATACCCCAAGTCCTGCGAGATTCGGCTGGCACTGGCCGGCGTCCTGCTGGAAAGCGGCGAGGTCGCGCGCGCGGAGTCGTTGCTGCGCGCCTTGCTGGCCGATGCTCCCGATCACGCCGCGGCAACCTTGCTGCTGGCGCGCCTGCTCAAGCAGCAAGGCCGCATGCATGCCGTTGCGACCGTCGTGCGCGCGCTGTTCCGGCACGGGCGGCACGATGCCGAGCTGGTGATTCGCGCCGTCGAGTTGCTCGACGATTGCGGTCGCAAGCGCGATGCCGCTGCGCTGTGCGAAGGCGAGATCGCCGCCGGCTCCGCCGATCCGCGCCTGCATGCGTATGCCGGCATGCTGCTGTCCCAGCTCGGTGAATTCGAACTTGCCCGCATCCGGCAGCAGTTTGTCCTCGACAGCTCACCGCTGGCGCCCGAATGGCATGTGCCGCTCGGGTTGACCGGCCTGCAACGCTATACCGACGGCAACCATCCCGACTTGGCGATGTTTCGTGCCTGCCTGCAGCGCCCGGACCTGAGCGAGGCGGCGCGGGCTTCGCTGTTGTTCGCCCTGGGCAAGGCGCATGACGATCTCGGCGACTACGGGCAGGCTGCACGCCATCTGCGCGAGGCGAATGCGATCGTTCATGCCACGGCCCGCTGGCCGCGCAAGCAGTGGCGACGCAGCATCGAGGAGCGGATCGGCCGCCGGCTGCCGCCCGCTCAACTTGATGCGCCGGCCGACTGGACACCGGTGTTCATCGTCGGCATGCCCCGCTCGGGCACCACCCTGCTGGCCGAACTGCTGGCGCGGCATCCGGACGTCTGTCCGCGCGGCGAACTGCCCTGGCTGCCGACGGTGGCCGAGCAGATCGCCAACGGCCGCGGCGACTATCGCGCCCGCCTCGAACGGGCAGCGGCCGCCTACGCCGCTCAACTGCGCCAGGATGACTCGAATGCACGCTGGTTCATCGACAAGCAGCCGTACAACTTCCTGCACGTCGACCTGATCCTGAAGCTGTTTCCGAACGCCCGCATCATCCACTGCCAGCGCAATGCGCGCGACAACGCATTGTCGCTGTGGATGCAGTCCTTCCAGACGGGCACCCAGGATTTCGCCTACGATTTCGCCGACATCGGCGCCGCCATCCAGGGCTCCCGCCGACTGATGAAACACTGGCTGGCGCGCTACCCCGCTTCGATCCGCACGGTGCGCTACGAGCAGTTGACGGCCGACCCGGCGACCTGCCTCGATGCCTTGTCGGCATGGCTGGAACTGCCCGCACACGACCTGCTCGGTGCCCCCGCCGACGCCGGCTCGGTCATCAGCACCGCCAGCCTGTGGCAGGCACGCCAGCCGATCCACACCCGCTCGGTACAACGCTGGATCCACTACGCGGCGCACGTGCCCGAGCTGCTGCAACTGCCCGACGATTAACCCCTCGACGCGCTCAGCACAGGCCGCAACCGCTTGCCATCACGCCCCTGCCGCAGGAGCGCACCCTGTGCGCGATTGCTTTTCGTCGACGCTCCGTAAAGAGCATTCGCGCACAGGGTGCGCTTCTACAGCATGTGCCAAAACATTCGCGCACAGGGTGCGCTCCTACGGGACGGGTATGCCGGCGGTATCGGTGGAATAACCCCAGTGATCGAGCATCGGCTGCAGTATCGGCAAGGCTGGCGCCAACGCGTCGCGATAGCGGACCCAGCGATTCAGGCCCTTGCGGTTGACCGGCACGATCACCTGGGTGTAGCTCGGCGTCGCGATATAGCCCTTGTCGCGCGCGTGCTGATCGAAGTTCAGCATCGGCGAGGCGTCCTCGATGCCGATGAACCGGGCGATCTGCCGGGTCTGCTCGGCGGTGTTGGCCACCAGGTCTTCGTAGCGCGAGACAAACACATTCGCGCCGAACACCTTTGCATGCTGCAGCCAGCAATCCATTGCCGTCACATAGGCCGTGGCGAGCTTCTCGATCGACGAACACGCCATGGCCAGCACGGTGGAACGGAAGTTCTGCATGTAGTTGCTCAGCAGCACATCGCACGGATGGCGCAACGCGAGAATGATCCTTGCCTCGGGAAACAGGCGATGGATCATCGGCAGCCACAGCATGTTCAGCGGGTTCTTGTCGACCAGTTGCGCATCCCAGCGCCGCGGGACTTTCGAGCACGCCATGCTGACGTAGGCCTTGCGCAGCTCGTCGCAATCGCACTGGTCGAGCTTGTGCATGTCCTGCGGAAACCGGAAACCCTGCTCCTCGAGCTGGTCCACCAGGATATTGAAGAAGGGCCGTTCGTCCATTGATTGAAGATGAGGATGCGCATCCAGCATCTGTTCCAGCAAGGTGGTGCCGGAACGCGGAAAACCGACGATGAACACCGGTGACAGCGCGGCGTCGGGTGCGCCGAGCTTCGGCCAGCGCCGATAATCCGCCTCCGTCACGCGCCCCTCGGCGGATGGCAGGATCGGTGCGCCCGGTGCAAAGCGGTAAGGCACCACGATGCGCATTTCCTCGACCTGCCGCGCATGGGCAACCTCCAGCGCCTGCAGTACGGCCGGCAGGTCGCCAAGCTTGTCGCAGACATCGGCCAGCGCGAAATAATGGGCGTAGTCGCCACCGTTGCGCGGGCCGGCGCTCTCCAGCAATGTCCTGGCCCCGGGAAGGTCGCCCTTGCGCAAGGCCAGCATGGCCTGCTGATGCATGATTTCGCAGCGTACGGCGTCATCGCCATCGGCATCACTGGCGATGATTTCCCGCAAGAGTGCCTCGGCACTGTCCAGCCGGTTCACCCGCTCGTACACGCTTGCCAGCAGCAACTTTGCCTGCAGATGGGAGGGCGACCGGGCCAGCGTGTCCTCCAGCAGAAGCTGGACGGTATTGGCTTCGCCCAGCGCCAGTTTCAGACCGGCGAGCTCGAACTGCAGCTCGGCCTCCAGCGGCAGCCATTGCCGCCACGGCTTCAACAATTCGTCGACCCGGTGGTCGTCACGGCAGGCGGAGCATGCACGCGCCGCGTGGATCCGGATGGCCGGCGATTGCGGATCGATCGCGAAGGCATCCAGCAGCGTTTCGCGCGCGCCAAGATAATCCAGCTGCTGCATCTGCAGCAGCCCGTAATTGAGCATTTGTTCGGTATTGGCGGGGTCGAGCCGAAGCGCGGTGGCATAGGCCTCTTCAGCCGCCTTCGGGTCGCCCGCGTCACGCAGGGCCGTGGCGTAGTTGCCCCAATGCAGGCTGCTTTGCGGAAACAATCGGGTCAGCTCGGCATAGACGGCCACGGCGTCGGTCAGTTTCTGCTGCTGTTGCAGGCTCAGGGCCAGCAGCACCAGCAGGTTTTCATCCTGCGGTCGAGGCTGCAGGTAAAAGCGGGCCAGACGCTCCGCCTCGGCCGGATGACCGGCCTGTAGCGCCGCGACGATTTGCTGGGTAGGTAGTGTAGTCATAAGTCTCAAAAAAAGAGCCGCGCGAGGTGACTCGCGCGGCTCGTCAAGCTAAACAACTCTTGCAGGATCTTGAACGATCAGAACTTGACGGTCACCCGAGCCCAGTAATAGCGGCCCTGCAGGTCGAAGTCGCTCGGATCGGTGTTGGCGTTCAGCGTGTTGTTCGCGTACAGGAACGGCGGCTGCTTGTCGAACAGGTTGTTCACGCCGAAGTCCACGCGGGTGTTGAGCGGCTCGATGTTGTAGCCGATCTGCGCATCGTTGTAGACCGTCGCGCCGTACTTGAACACGACGCCATCCAGAGCGTAAGCCGGGTGAGTATCCTGCGACGCATTCTTCGAGCCATTCTGGAAGCGGCCGATGTAGCGCATCCGCCACGAGGCATCCCATGAACCGAGGTTCCAGTTCAGGAAGCCCTGGCCACGCCAGCGCGGGAACAGGCAGATGCCGCCGCCACTGGGGCAGGCCGCCGCCTGCGACGAACCGAACGGCATGAAGTGCCCGGCATCGTGATAGACCACATTGCCTGCCGTGCCCGGCGCCGTTTCCTGGTCGTAGCGCGACAGATAGGTGCCGTCCATGCCCAGCGTGAAGTTGCCGAACCAGAACTGCGGCAGCTTGTAACGCAGCGAGAAGTCCACACCGCTCACATCGGTACGGCCGAGGTTACCGGTCGGCTCGATGATATGGACGATCTGGCCCGGATTGGCGCTGGTCAAACCCTGGCGGGTAATCAGCGGGCAGAACTTGAGGACGCCTGCCGCGCACTGGTCAAGCACGGTCTGCGCACCGATATTGGTGATGGTGTTGTTCAGGTAGATGCGCCACACGTCGGCACTGACCGACAGGCCCGGCACGTATCCCGGTGAATAGACCGCGCCGAAGTCGAACGACTTGCCCTGCTCCGGCCCCAGCGGGAAACCCGCGAACTTCGAACCGGAAGCGATACCGCTGATCTGCTGGCCCCGCTTCACGTCCTGATTGACGAACGTGCCATCGGTCGGCACGCCCACGCAGGCCGGGTTGCCGGCGGTGGTGATGCCGTCGCACGGGTCGCTGCTGAGCTTGGGCGCGTCGCTGATCGCCGAACCGAACACATTGCCGATGGTCGGTGCGCGGTACACGTCGGATACGGTGCCACGCAGCATCAGGTCGTTGATCGGGCGATATTCCAGTGCGATCTTGACGTCGTTGGTGCTGCCGAACGAGCTGAAGTAGGAGTAACGGTCGCCCAGGGTCACGTTCAACGATTTGATGAACGGCAGATCCTGCAGGACCGGGATGAACAACTCGCCATAGGCCTCACGGGTGAAGTACTGGCCGCTCAGCGGCGAACTGCACTGGCTGCCCAGCGTGCAGTTGCCGGTGGCCGGATCGATCAGCAGCAACGGATCGACCGTGCTGCTGGTGTATTCATGCCGGTAATCCGCGCCCGCGGCGAGCTGTACCGTACCCGCCGGCAGATCGAACAGGCCGCCGTTCACGTCCACCGAGTAGATTTTCTCGATCGAAAAGGCGTTGCTGATCGCCGGCACGGCAGCGGCCTGCAGCGCCTTGACCGAGTTCGGATCGAACAGGTTGAACGGATTGAACGGCGTGCAGCCGGATGCGCCCGAATCGCACACCACCTGGCCGGTAGCCGGATCGAGGTGGGACGGCCCGAGATCGGCATTGAGCTTGTCCTGGTTCGGCAGGCCGCGGGTGATCAGGTTCTGTGAGAAGTGGCCGTAACCGAAGCCGGCATCCCAGTTCCAGTCCTGATTGAACAGGGTGAAATCACCCTTCAGGCCCGCGTGCAGCTGATCGGTAGTGCTGCCAAAGTTGGCACTGCGGTAGCCGGCCGAGACCAGACGTGCGCGGAAAGCATTGGCCCCCGTGGCGAAATCGACACCGAACGGGTTGTAATAGCTGTCCTTCGAAATCTTGCCGCCAAACAGTGTGCCGAACAGCGACGGCGCCAGCTGGAAGCCGGACGAGGTCTTGTTGTGGTAGGCATCCATGTACGCCGTCACGTGCTCACCCAGGTTGTAGGTGCCGTTGACGAACAGGCTGGTGCGCTCCTGCGGCGTCTGGATCAGGTTGACGGGCGCATAGTTGTACTTGTCGGAGTTGCCGAAGCAGTGGTAGTCGGTCGCCGTGTTCTGACCGCTGGCACCCGGATTGGCCGCCACGATACCGCAGCCGTACTGGCCGGCCAAGCCGCTGGCTGCAATGCCCTTGGAGGGATTGGCTACGGTTCCGGGCAGCTGAATATAGCCATGCGGCGGAAAGGTCGAACCGCCGATGAAGGTATAGAGCGGGGTGTTGGCACTGCCGTAGATCGACACCGCGTTCTGCGAGAACTTGCGGTTCTTGGCCAGCACGGCATCGGTCTTGTTGTAGTCGAGGCCGGCGACGATGCTGCCCTTGTCCGAAGTCTGGCCGAAGGTGAACTGCACGCCGCGCGACTGGCCGTCGCTGCGATCGGATACGCCGTAGTTGGTCGAGATCGTGGCGCCCTGGTAGTCCTTCTTCAGGATGAAGTTGACCACGCCACCGATCGCATCGGAGCCGTACACGGAGCCGGCGCCGTCGGTCAGCACTTCGACGCGCTCGATCATGTCGGCCGGGATCGAGTTCGGATCCTGGTTGATGATGCGCTTGCCGTTGATCAGCAGCAGGGTGCGCTGGGCGCCCAGGCCGCGCAGGCCGACCGTGGAACCACCGGTGCCGCCGCTGTTGTTGACCTGCGGGTTGGTGTTGCCGCCGGTGACCGCCGGCAGATCCTGCAGGATGTCGCCCAGGGTCAGCTTGCCGGTTGCCTTGATGGCGGCGGCGTCGATGGTGACCACCGGGTTGGACGTTTCCAGATCCACACGGCGGATGTGCGAACCGGTGACGACCACGGTCTGCAGCGTCTTGGCCTTGTTCTGGCTGGCCGTGTCCTGCGTGGACTGATTGCCGGTGTCCTGCGCGAATGCCGTGCTCGAGGCACCCACCGCGATGACGGCACCCAGCGAAAGCGCCAGGCGGACTGCCGTAGAAAGTTTCTTGACCCCAAGTTTCATGAACACACCCTCCGATTAATTATCACCATGGGTCAGAAAGCACTCTGCCCAGAAGCTGCGACTTGGCCTGACTCTCCCAGGCCCACGGACTGCTGCCCGGGAGCTTTTGCTCCGGGCCGATACTAACAGGCAAATAACACGACGTGAACACCCGACTTACACCCACCCCGGCCGAACAAGCTGTGCCGCCAGCGGTGCCTCGATGTTTCTCACCAGGCTTTGAACCACGTCTTTTACCGGTTCCCGCACCCCTTATCACGCCTTCCTTACATATTGTCAACGCTTTTTATACAACTGAAAAGATGGCTTGGCAAGGCAGGCTCAGGGCCTTGCCGGCCCGACACACGCGTGCGAGCGGTGGTTTGGCATGCCACTGGAAATCGGGGTGGTGCCGCGAGAGTCATTCGGCTTCGATGTCCTCGTCGACTCGCCGTACTCCCAGACCCGGCGGTTGGTGATGTCGACGGTGCCGGTCCGGCAATCATGGCGCGAGGTCGCGGATCATGGTGGACACCGCACGCTGCAACGGGAATGCCGCAGCGGCGAGATGCCGGACAGCCCAGCCATCTTGGGCGGCGGGCCTGCCGGATCGCCTGAGCCTGCCTCCGCC
>SCRF01000035.1 GCA_004322005.1 Rhodanobacter sp.
GGAGCGCACCCTGTGCGCGATTGCTCTTTGCGGACATTTCGGAAAAAAGCATTCGCGCACAGGGTGCGCTCCTACGCGGGCGTGCTATGCCGCGGCAAGAGCATTCGCGCACAGGGTGCGCTCCTACGGGCAAGCCGAGGCTTACCACTGCGTGCGGCCGGGCAGCAGGCCTTTCAGCTCCGCCTCGGTGAGGTTGCGCCATTGCCCGGCTTTCAGGTGCGCCAGCCGCACGTTGTCGATCCGCACGCGGCGCAGCTGGGTCACGCGGTAACCGAATGCCGCCGCCATCAGGCGGATCTGCCGGTTCAGCCCCTGGGTCAGCACGATCGAGAAGCCGAATTTGGCGATCCGGCGCACGCGACAGGGCTTGGTCGTCTGGTGGTGGATGCGCACGCCACGGGCCATGCCGGTGAGGAACTCGTCGGTGACCGCCTTGTTCACCCCGACCAGATATTCCTTTTCGTGGTGGTTCTCGACGCGCAGGATCTCGTTGACGATGTCGCCGTTGCTGGTCAGCAGGATCAGCCCTTCGGAATCCTTGTCCAGCCGGCCGATCGGAAAGATCCGCTGCGGGTGGTCGATGAAGTCGACGATGTTGCCGTCCACGCCCGGATCGGTGGTGCAGGTGACGCCCACCGGCTTGTTCAGCGCGATGTAGACGGCCTTCTTGGCCGCCGGGGTGGCGGCCAGGATGCGTGCCTTGACCAGTTCGCCGTCGACTCGCACCTGGTCGCCGTCCAGCGCCTTGGCGCCGGTGGTGACGGCTGCGCCATTGATGGTGACACGCCCGGCCAGCAGCAGTTCGTCCGCCTCGCGGCGCGAGCACAGCCCGGCTTCGCTGATGTACTTGTTGACGCGCATGTCGAACTCCCGGTGCCGGTATCGTCAAGGCGTCAGCCTTTCGCGCGCGCCTTCAAGGCGGTGACCGCCGGCAGCTCCTTGCCTTCGAGGAATTCGAGGAAGGCGCCGCCGCCGGTGGAGATGTAGGAGACCTCGCCGGCGATGCCGTACTTGTCCACCGCGGCCAGCGTATCGCCGCCGCCGGCGATCGAGAACGCCGGGGACGCGGCGATCGCGCGCGCCAGCGTCTCGGTGCCGTTGCCGAAAGCGTCGAATTCGAACACGCCGACCGGGCCATTCCACACCACCGTGCCGGCCCTGGCGATCAGTTCGGCGTAGCGCCTGGCGGTCTGCGGCCCGATGTCGAGGATCATCTCGCCCTCCCTGACCTGATCCACCGGCCTGATGGTGGCCGCGGCATGCGCGGAAAACTCCGGCGCCACCACCACGTCGACCGGCATCGGCAGTTCCACCCCACGGCGCCTGGCATCGGCGATCGCCTTCTTCGCCGCGTCGAGCAGATCCATCTCGACCAGCGAGTTGCCGACCGGGTGACCCATCGCGGCAATGAAGGTGTTGGCGATGCCGCCGCCGACGATCAGCTGGTCGACCTTGCCGATCAGGTTGTCGAGCAGGGTCAGTTTGGTCGATACCTTGGAGCCGGCGACGATCGCCAGCAGCGGGTGCGCCGGATGCTCCAGCGCCTTGCCCAGCGCGTCCAGCTCCGCACTCAGCAGCGGGCCGGCCGCGGCGACCGGCGCGAACCGGATCACGCCGTGGGTGGAGGCCTGCGCGCGGTGCGCGGTGCCGAACGCGTCCATCACGAAGATGTCGCACAGCGCGGCATAGCGTCTTGCCAGGGTCTCGTCGTCCTTGCCCTCGCCGACATTCATGCGGCAGTTTTCCAGCAGCACCACTTCGCCGGGAGCCACCTCGACCCCGTCGAGGTAGTCGGCGACCAGCCGTACCGGCGTGCCGAGTTTCTCGCCCAGCCAGGCCGCCACCGGCGCCAGCGAGGATTCGGCGTCGAACCGGCCCTCCTTGGGGCGTCCCAGATGCGACAGCACCATCACCCGCGCACCGGCGTCGCGGGCGGCGCGGATGGTCGGCAGGGCGGCATCGAGGCGCTGGCTGGAGGTGATCCGGCCGTGCTCGTCGATCGGCACATTCAGGTCTTCGCGGATCAGCACGCGCTGGTCGCGCAAATCGAGGTCGTTCATGCGAATGACTGACACGGGGTAACTCCGGTGATATGTTGAAAGTTGCCAGAGGACAGGCGCTAACCACTTATTGTCCGGTGGGCTGTGCGTCGATGCAAACACGGCTGGCCTGCCGGCACCTTTCACGCAAGGGGATCGCTCATGACGACCGGGTTGGTGCTCTACGACTACTGGCGCTCCGGCGCCGCTTACCGCGTGCGCATCGCGCTGAACCTGAAAGGCCTGGCTTACCAATCGCAACCGGTGCACTTGTTGCGCGATGGCGGGCAGCAGCATGCCCCGGGCTATCACCAGATGAACCCGCAAGACATGGTTCCGTGCCTGCGCGATGGCGATCGGGTGCTCACCCAGTCGCTGGCGATCATGGAGTATCTCGACGAGACACGGCCGGAGCGGCCGCTGTTGCCGGCCGATGCCAGGGGGCGGGCGCGGGTGCGCGCGCTGGCCATGGCGATTGCCTGCGACACCCATCCGCTGGGCAATCTGCGCGTGCTGGACCGGCTCGAAGCCCAGTTCGGCGCCGACCCGACGCAACGCGACGAATGGGCGCGGCACTGGATCGCCATGGGGTTCCAGGCGCTGGAGGCGATGCTGGCCGACAACGCGGCGACCGGCCGTTATTGTCACGGCGAAACCCCGGGACTGGCCGATGCCTGCCTGGTGCCGCAGTTCTACGGTGCGTTGCGCCGGAAGCTGCCGCTGGACGATTACCCCACGCTGCGGCGGATCTACGAGGCCTGCGGCGAACTGGAGGCTTTCCGGCGCGCCGCGCCCGAGGCGCAGGCGGATGCCGGTTGAGGAAATCTCCCGAATAACCTGGTTCCTGGCACTTTGTAGGAGCGCACCCTGTGCGCGATGCTCTACAGGAATGCCCGACAAGAGCATCGCGCACAGGGTGCGCTCCTACCCGGATCGCGCATTCCTCAGAACTCCATGCCGTACGGGTCGTTGCCGGCCAGTTCCGCGTTGCTGGAACCGCCTTCGGCCAGCCGGATCTTCAGCGCCAGGCCGTCGCGCGAGTCGGACTTGCTGAGCGCTTCTTCCAGTTCCACGCGGCCCTCCTTGTAGAGGCGGTACAGCGACTGGTCGAACGTGCGCATGCCTTCCTGCAGGCTGCGATCCATCGCCTCCTTGATCTCGTGGATCTGCCCGCGGCGGATCATGTCGCGGATCAGCGGGGTGTTGAGCAACACCTCGGCGGCGGGGATGCGGCGTCCGTCCTTGCCGATCACCAGGCGCTGGCTGATCACCGCGCGCAGGTTCAAGGCCAGGTTCATCAGCACGTTCTTGTGCGCCGATTCCGGGAAGAAATTGAGGATGCGCTCCAGCGTCTGGTCGGCGTTGTTGGAGTGCAGCGTGGCCAGGCACAGATGGCCGGTTTCGGAGAACGAGATCGCGGCTTCCATCGTGTCGGTGTCGCGGATCTCGCCGATCATGATCACGTCCGGCGCCTCGCGCATCGCGTTCTTCAGCGCATCGCCGTAGCTGTGGGTATCCAGCCCCACCTCGCGCTGGTTGACGATCGATTTCTTGTGCCGGTGCAGGTATTCGATCGGATCCTCGATGGTGAGGATATGGCCGGGGCTGTTCGTGTTGCGCTGGTCGATCATCGCCGCCAGCGTGGTCGACTTGCCCGAGCCGGTGGCGCCGACCACCAGGATCAGGCCGCGCGGTTCCATGATCAGGTCGCGGAAGATGCTCGGCAGCTGCAGCTGCTCGATGCTGGGGATCTCGCTCTTGATCGCGCGGATCACCATCCCCACTTCGCCGCGCTGCTTGAACACGTTGATGCGGAAGCGCCCGGTTTCCTTCACCGCCAGCGCCATGTTCAGCTCGAGGTTGCGCTCGAACTGCGGCACCTGGCCCTCGTCCATCAGCGAGTAGGCGATTTTCTTCACCATCCCGCCCGGCAACCCCGTGTTGCCCAGCGGATACAGCTTGCCTTCGACCTTGATGTTCACCGGCGCACCGGTCGAAAGGAACATGTCCGACGCGCCCTTGTCTACCATAAGCTTGAGGAAGTAACCGATGTCCACTTATGACCCCTGTATCAGTGCGCGTTGCAATGGTGGATTATGCCTGCTCACAATACGCTGCGACACTCTTGGAGGAATGTGACGGTGCCCATCTTTTCCCCGCCGGCCGGGTCTTTTCGCCGCCTTCGTACGGCAACTGCCATCGTGATGCTGCTGGCGCTGGGCGGTTGTGCCTCGGTGCCGCCGCCCAACGATGCGATGAATCTGGCGCAAACCCAGCTGCAGGCGGCGCGCGATGCCGGCGCTGCGGATTATGCGCCGGTCGACCTGGGCTTTGCCCAGGACAAGTTCCAGCAGGCACAGGCGGCCATGGCCGAGCGCAAGTATGCCGCTGCGGCCGATCTGGCCGAGGAGTCGCGGGCCGATTCCGCGCTGGCGCGGGCCAAGGCCAGGCTGGGCGCGGCAAGGGCGCAGATCCAGAGCAAGCTCGCGGAAAATGCCCGCTTGCGTGAACTGGGCGAGCAGGCGGCATCTGCCAGCCTGTCGCAAGATCGGTCGGCAGCCCCGGCGGACATCGGAAGTGCCGAAACACCCGCAGAGGCGCCGCCGATCCAGGATATGCCGGCGCCGGCCTCGTCCGCGATCGCCGTGCCGGCACCGGCTGCCGGGTTCCAGACTCTGCCGGGTACCGGCCAACAGCCGGATCAACCGTCAGACGCGGGTCAGTCGCCTGCACCGGCCTCATCGGGAGGTCAGCCATGAAACGCTCCACTCGGGTTCTTGCCGGGTTCGCGCTGGCCCTGGCCGCCCTCGGGACGGTGCATGCCCGGCAGGACGATATCGACATCACCCGCCTGACCAGCAGCCTCGACCAGCTTGCCAACGATCCGGTCATGGGCGGTTACGCCCGGGCCGAACAGGCGCGCGCGCGCGATGCGATCGCCCGGTTGGCGCAGGCGGGTTCGCGCGAGCGTGCGCATGCCCTGTATCTGGCGGAACGGCGGGTGGACCTGGCCAAGGTCGCCGCGCAATTGCAGGATGCCCAGGTCAAGCTGGTTCAGCTCGATCGCGAGCACGACCAGATCCTGCTCGCCAACAGCCGGCGCGAAGCCCAGCTCGCGCGTCGCGAACTGGAACGTCAGCGCATGCAGTACCAGATGGCGCTGGAAGAAGCCGCCCGTTTGCAGCAGCAGGGGCAGGCGTACTCGCAGGCGGCCGAACAGGCGCGTGCCGAAGCGGAACGGGCGAAGAAGCTGGCCGCGGCGCAGAGCAGGGTGGCCAGGGCGGCCCGTCACGAAGCGGCGCTCGCCGCCCAGGCGGCCAAGGCCATGCGATCGGAGTTGCAAGACAACTCGTCCACCAAGGCGGCTCCGGACCGGCACGAAAAAAACAGGCACGAAAAACCGAAGCGCCACAAGCGCCCCTGAGCGGTGTTCCGCCCGGCTCAGCCGTGGTATTCGGGAGCCGGCCGCTGCAGCGGCCGGGGCTCCGGCGCGGGCTCCCGCGGGGTTGGTTATGTAAATGTAAAATGCTGTTTCTGCAGATTTTTGTTCAATTTCCTGACCGCCTTCACATACCCCGTGAACAGGCTTGCACCGTCCTGCCGGGGGGAGTAGGGTCAAGTCACCGTGAAGCATTTCTGCGTCACGGGTCACCGACCTGAACCATGCGTCCATCCCCCCTGCACAATGCCACCTGCGTTCCGGAATCCCGGCGTGGGTCGTGGGTGTTTGCATGTGTTCAACCGTCGGCGCGCGCCCGCGTGACATGGCGTGCGCCCGTTCATTCGCGAGGAGGTCAAATCATGTTTGAAAACCAGCAGCGTGAGGATGTCGAGGCATTGATGAACGCGGACGCCGAATTCCGCCGGTTGTATCAGCATCACCGGCAGCTCGACAGCAAGGTGCACGACGCCGACATCGGCGTGTTGCCCATCGACGACGTCACCCTGGCCGGCATGAAGAAGGAGAAGCTGCTGGCCAAGGCGCGTCTGGAACGCATGTGGGCAAATCGGGCGCACCTCATCCACTGAAGCTTGCGGTTTCAACTGAAGCACGGCCCCGGCCTTTCTCCGTTGCAGCGGGAAAGGTCCGGGGCCGCAGTGCTTCCGGGCCTGCGAAAGCGTGCCGCCGGGTGGCTCGGTTATCATGGCGGCTTGCCGGTATCGCACGCCGCGCCGTAGCCCCGCCGCCCATCCACGGAGTTCCCATGACGGTCCACCAGAGTGTGCTTGAACTGATCGGACGTACGCCGATGGTGCGCGCGCAGCGCCTTGCTACCGGCAGCTGCGAGCTGTTCCTCAAGCTCGAGAGCGCCAACCCCGGCGGCTCGATCAAGGACCGCATCGGCCTGTCGATGATCGAGGGCGCCGAAAAGGCCGGCCGGATCAAGCCGGGCGACACCCTGGTCGAGGGCACCGCCGGCAATACCGGCCTCGGCCTGGCGCTGGTCGCGCAGCAGAAGGGCTACCGCCTGGTGCTGGTGGTGCCGGACAAGATGAGCCGCGAGAAGATCTTCAATCTCAAGGCGATGGGCGCCGAAGTGGTGCTGACCCGTTCCGACGTGGCCAAGGGTCATCCGGAGTATTACCAGGACATGGCCGAGCGCATCGCGCGCGAAACGCCCGGCGCCTATTTCATCAACCAGTTCGGCAACCCCGACAACCCGCGCGCGCACTACGAAACCACCGGGCCGGAGATCCTCGAACAGATGGACGGCAAGCTCGATGCGGTGGTGGTCGGCTGTGGCTCGTCCGGCACGCTGAGCGGGTTGTCGCGGTATTTCGCCGAGCATTCGCCGGCCACCGAGATGATCCTGGCCGACCCGGTCGGCTCGATCCTGGCCCAGTACATCAACGAGGGCACGCTGTCGACCAAGTCCGCCAGCTGGATGGTCGAAGGCATCGGCGAGGATTTTCTGCCCTCGATCAGCGACTTCAGCCGGGTGAGGAAAGCCTATGCGATCACCGACAAGGAGAGCTTTCTCACCGCTCGCGAGCTGCTGGCCAAGGAGGGCATGCTGGGCGGCTCGTCCACCGGCACGCTGGTGGCCGCGGCGTTGAAATACTGCCGCGAGCAGACCCGCGCCAAGCGGGTGGTGACGCTGGTCTGCGACACCGGCAACAAGTACCTGTCCAAGCAGTACAACGACTACTGGATGCTCGACAACGGCTTCCTCGAACGCCAGCAGCACGGCGACCTGCGCGACCTGCTGCTGCGCCCGTTCGCCCAGCGCGACACCGTGGTGATCGGGCCCAACGAATTGCTGATCACCGCCTACACCCGCATGAAGCTGTACGACGTGTCGCAGCTGCCGGTGATGGACGGCCACAAGCTGGTCGGGATCGTCGACGAGTCGGACGTGCTGATGCACGTGCATGCCGACGAGACGCGCTTCCGCGACCCGGTTTCCACGGCGATGATGACGAACCTGCAGATGCTCGCGGTGAGCGAGCCGATCGAGGCGCTGCTGCCGGTGTTCGAGCGCGGCCACGTGGCGATCGTGATGGACGGCGAACAATTTCTCGGTTTGATCACCCGCATTGATCTATTGAACTACCTGCGGCGCAAGGTGAATTGACCCGCACCGCCGTCGCACCTCGTAGGAGCCCGCTGGCGGGCGATGCTTTTGTCT
>SCRF01000004.1 GCA_004322005.1 Rhodanobacter sp.
CCATGCAGATTGCCAAGAACTCCGTTGCCGCCTTCCACTACACACTGACCGATGACCAGGGCCAGGTTATCGACAGTTCCGAAGGCCGCGAGCCGCTGACCTATCTGCATGGCAGCGGCCAGATCGTTCCCGGTCTGGAAAGGCAGATGGAAGGCCGCAAGAGCGGCGACAAATTCAGCACCGATGTGACGCCCGAGGAAGGCTATGGCGTGCACCACGCCCAGTTGATGCAGGAAGTGCCCATCTCGGCATTCCAGGGCGTCGACGACATCCAGCCCGGCATGCAGTTCCAGGGCCGCGGCCCGCAAGGGGAAATCAATGTCACCGTGAGCCGGATCGAGGGTGACAAGGTATTCATCGACGGCAATCATCCGCTTGCCGGCAAGACCCTGCATTTTGCCATCGAAGTGACCGGCGTGCGCGCGGCCACCGACGAGGAACTGGCCCACGGTCATGTGCATGGCGCCGGCGGTCATCAGCACTGATCGCGGCGTTGCGGCGATCCGGTACCGCGAAGGCACGGCGATCTCGAATCGCCGTGCCTTCGCCGTTGACCGCGGGCTCAATACCAGTCGAGCAGCGATATGCCGATGCCGACGTAGGTGGCATCGTGGTTGTAGTCGATCAGACTCTCGCCGTAACCCTTGAACACCTCCATGTAACCGCGCACATTGCCGGCCAGTGGAAAGCTCCAGGTGAACTGCGCCGCGCCATGGCTGTTGCTTCCGCCACGCAGGGAATGGCGCAGCAGCATGCCGAACTCCTGCCCGTGCCATTCATGGATCAGCTGCACCTCGCCGCGTCCCATGTAGTTGCTGATGTCGGGGTTGTTGTCGGTGCGCCGTGATTCGGGAATGCGCCACCATGGCCTGAACATCACGGTCCAGCCATCGCGTTCGAAGCCGATGTCGGCGATCACCCGGTTCCAGCTGCGCGACAACGGGTTGCTGCGGCCGTTCGACTGATGGTCGACGCCGATGCCGAGCAGTCGGCCGCTCCAGCCGAACAACTCATAATGGGTGCCGAACACCAGCATCGCTTCGGGCTCGTAATTGGTTTCGCGAAACGGGCGCGACAATTTTGTGTTGTAGACCTGCCAGCGCGAGGACTGGGTATAACCCACCCACAGGTCGCCGCTGCCGCCGAACACGCCCTGCCAGACCTTGGACTTCAGGCTCAGCTGGAATTTCGCCTCGGTATTGTCCAGCGATTGGCTCTGCGCCAGCGTATTGTCGGGATTCGGGCTGTGGGGCTCGCTGTTCTGGTTGCTGGTGAAGAAGACCGGCAGCACATAGACCGGCTTGTAGCCGCGAATGTTGAACGTACCGAGCTTGCTCTCCGGTGTCAGTTCCCAGCGGCTGTCGAGCAACGACAGCGGGCGCGCAACTTCATTGCCGCCTTCCGCCGCAGCGACCGACGTGCCACCTGTGCCGGCATGACCGAAAATATCTGGTGCATTGTTGGGTGGATGGTTCCGTTTCTGTGCGGCAGGCAGGTCTGCCCGGCCGGTGGCTTTGTCGTAGCAGGCCAGTCGTTGCGCATCGTTTTCGATGGCTGTGCAGCCGCGAATGTCGATCGGATCCGGATTCTGCGCATGGATCGGTGTGGCAGGCACGAGAACGGCCAGTGCCAGCGCTACAGCAACAGGGTGACTCTTCATGCGGATTCCGGGACGATCGGGCCTGTGCGCCGAATGCACTGAAAGTCTGACCCAGTGGCTGTTTTGGTCGAGTCGGGCAGTGTCCCGGAGCAGTTCCCGACACCCGTGGTCGTCGGCGTGGCAACCGACGGGTGTGCGGGTCCGGGCCGGGCCTCGCCGCGATGCGGATTAGAGTTGCTTGACCCAGCGTTCGTACTCGGCCTTGCTGATGCTGCCGTTCTTGTTGCTGTCGGCGTGGATGAAATCATTGGCCAGGGGCGGGTAGGCTGCAGCCTGCTCGGCGGTTATGGCCTTGCCGCCAGCGGACAGCTGCTTGAATGATGGTGCCGGTCCGAAGGTCGGGGCTGGTGCCGGGACGCTGCGTATCGTGACCTCGCCCTGCGGAGTCTGGAACACCGCCGTGGCCGGTGGGGATGCTGTGCCGGCGGCCGATGGGCCAGCAGCGGACGACGCGGTTGCAGGCGTTTGCTGGGCAATCAGGTTGCCGGCGAACAGCAGTCCGGTCGCGGCGAGGGTGGCGAACAGCAACTTGTGCGATTTCATGTCATTACTCCATGCCAGGATACGGGCTTGTAAGTTGCGATGGTGCCTGAGCCGGCTCGGCGCGGGGCAGAGCACGGCCGCCGGGAACGAGGGTAAGATCAAGCTATCAGGAATTGCATCAATGCCGGCTCAATATCGTGTCCATTTGTCCGTGAAGATGCCGTGTCGTTGAGGGAGGATTCAGCCAGTCGTGCATCGCTGAACCTGGTGCAGGCGCGCCTGCTGCAGTTGGCTGCGCAGGGGTTGTTGCAGCCGCTGCGGCGGCGTCCCCGCCGCGATGACGTGGTGGCGGCGATCGAACGCATGCGCATGCTGCAGATCGACACCATCCACGTGGTCGCGCGCAGTCCGTATCTGGTGTTGCACTCGCGTCTGGGCGATTACCCGATGGCCTGGCTGGACGAAGCGCTCGAACAGGGACGGCTGGCCGAGTGCTGGGCGCATGAGGCGTGCTTTGTCACGGCGACCGATATCGGCTGGCATCGGCGTGCGCGCGACCAGCGCATGCATCATTGGGCGCATCGGCATGCCGCGCGGATGCACCGCGAGCATCGGGCCGACATGGATGCGCTGCTGGCCGGCATCGGTGCCTCAGGTCCGGTGCGCGCGGCGGATTTCGCCCGCCAGCCGGCTGGCGCTGCTGCGGGCAAGCCAGGCTGGTGGGAGTGGAAGCCGGAAAAGCGCTGGCTCGAAGCCTGGTTTGCGCTGGGTGAGCTGATGGTGGCGCGGCGCGAGCACTTCCAGCGCGTGTACGATCTGGCCGGAAACGTGCTGGCACGGCTCGATCCGCCGTTCGATCCCCAGGTCAGTGCGGTTTCGCCGCCGCTCATGCGGCAACGCTTCATTGCCGACAGCGTGCGTGCCCTGGGGGTCACGCCAGCCGGCTGGATTGCCGACTACCATCGCCTGCGACCGGCGGTAACCGACCGCGAGCTGGCCCCGCTGCTGGCCAGCGGCGATCTGCTAGCGGTATCGGTGCAGGGCTGGAAGACCCCGGGTTACGTGCACCGCGATCATGCCGATGCGCTGGACAGGGCGTTGCGCGGTCGCCTGCGCGCCACCCATACCGCGCTGCTGTCGCCGTTCGATCCCCTGGTATGGGATCGGGTCCGGCTGCTGGCCATGTTCGGTTTCGAGTACACCCTCGAGTGCTATACGCCGTCTGCTCGACGGCGTCATGGCTACTTCGTGTTGCCAATCCTGCATCGTGGCCGGCTGGTCGGCCGGCTGGATGCCAAGGCACATCGCAGCGAAGCGGTATTCGAGATCAAGAGCGCGTTTCTGGAGTCGGGTGTGGAGCCTGGGCCGGCACTGGTACACGCTCTGGCGACGGTGATCGCTCGTTTCGCCCGCTGGCACGGCACGCCGGAAATCCGCATCGGCCGCACGCGGCCCGCAGCGCTGGCGGCGGCGCTGCGCGCGGCGTGGCGTGGCATGGTTTGAGTGCCTGATCGCCGGCTCGGGAAGCCCGGTCGACGAACGTTTCGACCGGCTCAAACGGTCATGGTGTGCTGCTGGCCGGTGCCGGGTTCACATCACAAGACTTGCCGTGCAGCGCCTGGCGCAATTGCCTGGCCAGCGAGTTGCAGCGGGTTGCCAGCTGCGGACGCATGTCCGGGTTCAGCGAATCGCGCAGCAGGCTGTTGCGCATCATCTGATAACGCGACGGCAGTTGATCGGGCGGGAAGATGGCGGCTGCGCGATGGCAGGCGATATAGCTGGACAGGTAATCGTCGCAGGCGGCGATGCCGGTCTTGTCCGGCAGTTTGATCGCGGGTCGCAGTTGATGATGCACGCTGCGGGTGACGGCAGTCCTGGCGGGCCTCGGGTTTGCAGCAGCCGGGGTGGCTCGGGTAGCCGATTTGTCCGCGCAACCGATCAATGCAAGGCTGGCGATCGTGGCGGCCAGAATCAGGCGTGGCAGGGCGGGCATCATCGTGCTTTCCTTCTGGAATGTGCAGCGTATCGGTCGGGCTGCCGCGATTGGGGGTAACCGATTCACATCAAACATGATTCAAGGTATAGGAAAAATGAATCGCATGCGCAGTTTGTGACTATCGGCGGCGCGATACTCATTGTCACGGGGCTCGTCGGATCTCGTATCCCGTACGCTCCGCCGCTATTATTCGCCCACTGTGTTTGCCGGGGTCACCAGTGTCTTGTGGCCCGATGCAGCTGATCCACGATCTGTCTCATCGTTCACCCCAGGGTTGTTTCCTTGCATACCAGTTAAGTCGGCCACGCCAGTGCGGGTCGAGTCTATAAACCTAAGTGGAGTGATCAAGATGTCTGATCGTCAGATTGGTACAGTCAAGTGGTTCAATGATGCCAAAGGCTTCGGTTTCATCGCGCGTGACAATGGCCCGGATGTATTCGTGCATTTTCGCGCGATCACCGGCAGCGGCTTCAAGAGCCTGCAGGAGGGCCAGCAGGTCTCGTTCAAGGTCGTGCAGGGCCAGAAAGGCCTGCAGGCCGACGAGGTGAACGCGGCCTGATGGCCGCAACAGGCTTCAGGCGAGCCCCGGCAGGGGTGCCTGGGCTGTCCGGAACAGGCCCGGTAAAAAAATCGCTTGACAAACGACTTGCATGTCTAATTTCCGTTATGCTTGGCGCACTGCGTCTGCTCGGTCAAGTGCGTGCCCGGTGTGAGGTTTCCTGAATCCGCATCGTTACACTCGGCTCCGGCATGCCCAGTAAGTCGTCGACCCGTGCGGGTCGGTTTGTCTCAGCGTCTCGAATGGATCGGAGTGAGTCATGTCGGATCGTGAAATTGGTACAGTCAAATGGTTCAACGACGCGAAGGGTTTCGGTTTCATCAGCCGTGAAAGTGGCCCTGACGTGTTCGTGCATTTTCGTGCCATCAGCGGCTCGGGTTTCAAGAGCCTGCAGGAAGGGCAGAAAGTGAGTTTCAAGGTTGTCACCGGCCAGAAGGGCTTGCAGGCCGAAGACGTCACGGCGGCTTGATCGGCGTGTCGGATTCGGGAAAAGGCCGGCGCAAGCCGGCCTTTTTTGTGGTGCGCCCGGCAGGGCGCACCTGCTTGGGGTTGAAAGTTCGCTGCCCACCCGGCCTTTCGCGCCAAGCAGGCGGGCGAAACCCGACCCATGCCATCGAGACACTCGATCCGGTGCCTCGGGGTGGATCGGCCGCTTTCGGCCTGGCCAGAGCATATGGCAAGGGGCTCGACAGTGGCTGTGGCGCTGCCTGCCATGGCGGACAGGCCAGCGGGCAGGGCTATGCCACGTCGCTGCCCGGCCCCGACTCGGGCAGCTCCCTGAGCAACCGGAAGATTTCCCGATAGGCCCTTGGCGGCTTGTTGCCGTCACGCTCGACCCGCGCCTGGCGGATCAGCGAGCGCAGGTGCTGGCGATCGATCTGCGGGTGCTGCGCGATCAGTTCGGCGAGTGCGGTTTCGTCCTCGCCGAGCAGCCGGTCGCGTGTCGCCTCAAGCCGATGCATGGCGGCGTTTTCCTGGCGGTGCTTTTCGCGGTTCTCGCCGAGTTCCGCGCGCACCGAGGCGAAGGCCTCATCGCCATGGCGACGCATGACTTTGGCCAGAAAGGCAAGCTGGCGCTTGCGCGCGATGTGTGCGGTGATGCGGCGGGTGACATCGATTTCGTGCCGCACGTCGTCCGGCAGCGCAAGCCTGGCCAGCCGGCTGGCCGGCAGTTCGAGCAATTGAGTGGCCAGTGTCAGCACAGCCAGCGCCTCGCGGCGTTGCTGGGTGCGGCTGGGGCCGTAGTCCTCGTCGGACGGTTCGGTCGGGTTGCGGGTCACGGGTTGCGGTTCCTGAGGATAAGGCGGCGGATCAGACGTGCGGGTCGGCGCTGTCAGGCCGTTCGGCTTGATCCATCGCGGCTTGCTCCAGAGCGAAGCGGGCAATCGGTTCACCATCCAGCACGATGGTTTCGTTGAACATCGACATCGGGCGCACCCACAGGCCGTGGTCGCCGTAGAGCGCCTGATAGACCACCAGCAGTTCCAGCGTTTCGCTGTGACGGGCGGTGCCCAGCACGCGATAGCACCGGCCCTTGTAATGACGATAGATGCCGGCGGCAGGTTGCATGGCGTTCTCCGCAGATCTTTGCATTTCGCCGCAGCGACCCCATCTAGCAGCCTGTCGGATTTTGGTCGACCGGCCGCGATCGGACCGCCAGCGATTGCGAACCGCCCATTCTACCCGCCAACACCCCAGGAAACCCAACGTGAGCGAACGCGCCATCAGCCAGGACCGGCGCCAGCCGGATCGCAGCCAACATGAACTCGACCGGCTCGCCGAGCTGGCCGAGGACGTGATTCGCCGTGCCCGTGCCGCCGGCGCCAGCCAGGCTGAAGTGGCGGCCAGCATCGATACCGGGCTGAGTGTCAACGTGCGCCTGGGCGAGGTGGAGACGGTCGAGCATACCCGCGACCGCGGCTTCGGCCTCACCGTGTACTTCGGTCAAAGCAAGGGCTCGGCCAGCACCGCCGACCTGCACCCCGATTCGATCCAGGCGACCCTGGATCAGGCCTGCGCGATCGCCCGCTACACCGAGGCGGACCCCGCATCCGGACTGGCCGATGCGGCGCGCATGGCGACGACGTTTCCCGATCTGGACCTGTGGCATCCGTGGGACATCGACACCGCGCGCGCGATCGAGCTGGGGATCGAGATCGAGGATGCCGGCCGCGCGCATGCGGGCATCAGCAATTCCGACGGTGCCAGCGTGCAGGCCGGTCAGGGGTTGTCGGTGTATGCGAACTCGCACGGCTTCGTCGGTCGCGAGCGCGGCACCCGCCATTCGCTGTCGTTGGCGCTGATCGCCGGCGACGAAGGCGGCATGCAACGCGATTACTGGTACGACAGCGTGCGCGCCGCCGGTGATTTCATGAGCCCGAAGGCACTTGGCGACAAGGCTGCCGAACGCACGCTGGCGCGCATCGGCGCGCGCAGCCTGTCGACTCGGCAGTGCCCGGTATTGTTCGCGCCGGAGCTGGCGCGCGGGCTGATCGGCCACCTGATCGGCGCGGTCAGCGGCGGCGCGTTGTATCGCCAGGCCAGTTTCCTGCTCGATCATGTGGGCAAGTCGGTGATGCCGGCCTGGCTGAACATCATGGAGCGGCCGCAACTGTTGCGGGGGCAAGGCTCGGGCAGCTTCGACGCCGAGGGCGTGGCGACCCGCGACAGCGCCCTGATCGAAGGCGGCGTGCTGGCGCGCTATGTGCTGGGCAGCTACTCGGCGCGCAAGCTGGGGCTGGAGTCGACCGGCAACGCCGGGGGCATCCACAACCTGGTGGTCGAGCCGGGTCAGGACGACTTCGCAGGCATGCTCAAGCGCATGGGCAGCGGCCTGCTGGTGACCGAGGTGATGGGGCAGGGTGTGTCCACCATCACCGGCGATTATTCGCGCGGCGCGGCCGGTTTCTGGGTGGAGAACGGCCAGATCACCTACCCGGTCGAGGAGATCACGATTGCCGCCAACCTGCGCGACATGTTCGCCGGCATCGTGGCGGTGGGGGCGGATGTCGATCGGCGTTCGCAGATTCTTACCGGATCGATCCTGCTGGAACGCATGACAGTGGCCGGGGAATAGCCTCCACGGGGCGGGGATGACGGCGCTTAAGTAAGTGCCATTTGGGTCGTAGCTTGCTAGCATCCACTCGACCGGCGCCGGGCCGGGGAGCTGTCGACGCTTAAGGAGCACCGCATGAGCGTGCCACCCGAGTCCGTCATTCCACCCTCGCCAGCCGAGGTTCCTTCCGCCGAACAACGCCAGTGGGGGATGTTTGCCCATCTGTCCGCGCTGCTCGGCGCGCTGCTCACGGGTGCCTTGGGGGGTGGCTGGGGGGTCTTTATCGGTCCGCTGATCATCTGGCTGATCAAGAAGGACAGCATGCCGTTCGTCGATGACCAGGGCAAGGAGGCATTGAACTTCAACATCACGGTGGCGATCGCCAGCCTGATCCTGTTGCTGTTGTCGATCATGACCTTCGGCATCGGCTTGATCATTGCGATTCCGTTGTGGGTGATCATCGGCATCACGTGGCTGGTGTTCACCATCATCGCGGCGGTCAAGGCGAATGAAGGCGTGCGTTACCGCTACCCGTTCACGCTGCGGCTGATCAAGTAGGCCGCGAGCGTTTTCCGGCGGACGAACAAGGTGGCCAGTGGGGCATCTTGCCGGTTGCGGCTGGACAGGTGCGGGTGCAGCTTGCGATGGATCGTGCCACTCGCCGGTTCTTTCGTGCCATGTCCCGCTGGCGCTGCAGGAGACTTGTTTCGGTCAGCGGAACACGTCTTTGGCGCTGCGCAGGGTGGCAAAGCGGGCAATGCGGTCGCTGGCGCCGCCGTGTTGCCGCCGGCACCAATCCGCCACCGGGCCGGCGTCGATGCGCAGAAACGGGTTGCATGCCCGTTCGTCGGCCAGTGAACTGGGCAGCGTGGGAAGCTGCCGGGTACGCAGCCCGGCAACTTCCCGCAGGCGCGCCTGAAGACTTGGATTGTCCGGTTCGACGGTGTGTGCAAAACGCCCGTTGGCCTCGGTGTATTCGTGTCCCGCGCAAACCAGGGTTTCTCCCGGCAACTGCGACAGGCGGTCCAGCGAGGCGAGCATCTGCGCCGGGGTTCCCTCGAACAGCCGGCCGCAGCCCAGGCTGAACAGGGTGTCGCCGCACAGCAGCAAGCCATCCCCGACGTAGGCGACATGGCTCAGGGTGTGGCCGGGGATGGCGAGCACCTCAAAGCGGACACGGGGCGAGCTCAACCCGATCGATTCGCCGTCGCTCACCCGGATGGTCGCCTCGGCGATACGGTCATCGACCGGCGCATAGACCGGCAGCGCATGCCGGCCGAGCAGTTCGGCGACACCACCGACATGATCGTGGTGATGATGCGTCAGCAGGATCGCGCGCAGTTGCAGCTGCCGCTCGTTCAGGGCGCGCTCGACCACGGCGGCATCGCCCGGGTCGACCACGATGGCCTGACCCGCGTCATCGTGCAGCATCCAGATGTAATTGTCGGCAAACGCCGGTAACGGTATGAGGTGCAAGATGGACTCCGTGGTCTGGCGGATATCGGGCGTGACAGTGCTTCGCAGGGTTCCGCGACGGATGATGCCGGCCCGTGCGCACTCCGCAAACCCTGCCCGGACGGCAGCCACCTCGTGCAGGCGGGTGGCGTTCGGCCGGCCTCACTATAAAGACGCTTGGCGGAGAGCTCGTTAGCCAGGAGTTAACCGGGGCCCCGTTCCATGGCGTGGCGCAGCCGAGTCCTCGATGCAACCTGCTGCCGACAGTCGGCTGCCGTTACACTGTCGAGACAGATCGAGACCGGCCCGTACGCATGCGTCGACAGCGCGACCACGACATCTATGCCAGCAAGCCGCTGCGGCGGCTGCTGGATGACCAGTTGCGCGTGATGACGCCGGATCTGCAGCGCTGCAGCGGAACCCACGCGTTGCTGGTGGGTGCGTCGCTCGACGATGCGACGCCCGGGTTGCCGATGCTGGGCTTCTGGACCCGGCTGCGGGTGGATGACAAGCAGTACCGGGGCGATCTGCAGGCCGCCGTCGGCGAGCCGTTGCCGTTTGTCGACGATGCCTTCGATCTGGTCCTGCTGCGACATGCGCTGCAGGTGGTGCCGGTGGCTTCGCTGCTGCTCGCCGAAGCCGTCCGGGTGCTTGCTCCGGGTGGCGTGCTGGTGGTTACCGGCGTGCACCCGGTGAGCGGCTGGGCGCCATGGTTTTACTGGCACATGCGCCAGTCGCCGCAGGTTCTGCAGATGCCGCTGCTGCTCATCAAAATGCTGCAGCGGGCAGGGCTGGAGGTCGAGCGGACGCGCCGGGCAGGCCATCTGTGGCCGAGTGCCGCCGATGCGCCCATGAACCACGCCAACCCCTGGGGCGGCGGCTATGTACTTTTTGCGCGCAAGCGGCGCCATCTGGCGACGCCATTGCGAATCAAGCCGGTGCCGATACATGTGCCGGTGAGTGGCCGGCTGACCCCCGGTACGCGGCGCAGTTCGGCATCCTGATTTTCCGTGGAAGAAACGAGCGACGATGAGCGAAGTGGAAGCATTTACCGATGGCGCCTGCCTGGGCAATCCCGGCCCGGGCGGGTGGGCCGCCTTGCTGCGCGCCAGTGGCAGCGAAAAGATGGTGGCTGGAGGCGACCCGGCCACGACCAACAACCGCATGGAACTGATGGCGGCGATCGCCGCGCTGGAATCCTTGAAGCGCCCCTGCCATGTCGTACTCACCACCGACTCGCGCTACGTGATGCAGGGCATCGAGCAGTGGGTGCCCAAGTGGCGCGCCAATGGCTGGCGCACGGCCGACAAGAAGCCGGTGAAGAACCAGGACCTGTGGCAGCGCCTGTCCGCTGCGGCCGGCACCCATCGGGTGAGCTGGCGCTGGGTGCGCGGGCATAACGGACATATCGAAAACGAAAGGGTCGACCAGGCCGCACGCGAGCAGGCCGAATTGATGAGGGACAGGGCATGAGGCAGATCGTGCTCGATACCGAAACGACCGGTCTGGAGGTACGCCAGGGGCATCGGCTGATCGAGATTGCCTGCATCGAGATGGTCGAGCGACGGCTCACCGGCCGCCATTACCAGACCTATCTCAATCCGGATCGGGCGATCGACGAAGGCGCCCGCCGGGTCACCGGCATCGAGGACGAATTCCTGCTCGACAAGCCGCGGTTTGCCGACGTGGCGGAGGAGTTCCTGGCCTTTGTCGATGGCGCCGAACTGGTGATCCACAACGCCAGTTTCGACATCGGGTTCCTGGATGCCGAACTGGCGCGCCTGGATAACGGCGCGGGCCGGCGGCGGCTCTGCGATCGCTGCAGTGTGCTCGATACGCTGGCGCTGGCACGGGAGCGCTATCCCGGCCAGCGCAACAGCCTCGACGCGCTGTGCAAGCGGCTCGGGGTCGACAATTCACGGCGGGACCTGCATGGCGGATTGATCGACGCCCAACTGCTGGCCGATGTCTATCTGTCGATGACGTCGGGACAGGCTGCGCTGGAGCTGGCCTTCGAAGGAGCGTCCGAGCAACCCGACAGCGTCGTGGCCGCACCAGCGGTCCCGGGTGCGCGACCGCTGGTGCTGCGCGCGGCGGCAGACGAACTGGCCTGGCATGAACAGCGTCTCGATGCGCTGGACAAGAGTGCCGGCGGAAAGTGCGTGTGGCGCCAGATGGAGTGAGTCATGCTGCCGCGCGACCTCCGCCACAGCGCACGATGATCGCCGTGATGTTGTCGTCGCCGCCTTCGTCCAGCGCGCTGAGCAAAAGCTGATCGACGCACTCCTGCGCGGCCAGATCCGTACGCGCGACGATTCGTGCAATCGACGCCTCGCTGACGCTTTCGGTCAGTCCGTCGGTGCACAGCAGGAAGCTCATGCCAGGTTCCAGCCGGCCACGAGCCAGTCCGATGTGCAGTTGCTCGGTGGCCGTCACGCCCAGCGCCTGGGTAAGCACGTTGCGTTGCGGATGTTGCCAGGCCTGCGCCGGATCGAGCTGGCCGGCTTCGACCAGCGTCTGTACCAGCGAATGGTCATGGCTGATCTGGCGCAATTCGTGTTGCCACAGGTAGATCCGGCTGTCGCCCACCCAGGCGACTTCGTAACTGTCGCCGACCAGATGCAGAACCGCGATGGTGGTACCCATCGGCAGTTCGTCGTGGCTGTCGCTGGTGCGTGCACGCAGCCGTTCGCATGCACCCTGGATGGCCCCGGTCAGACCATGCCCGCGGGCGATCAGATCGACGACGGCATCGCGCACCAAAGCCGAGGCAACCTCGCCATGCTGATGGCCGCCCATGCCGTCGGCCACCAGAAACAGGCCGAGAGAGGCGTCGGCATGGTAGGTGTCCTCATTGCGCGTGCGACGCAGGCCGACGTGGGTTCCGTGTCCGAACTCGATCATGGCTGTCTGGCTGGATCCAAAAACGCAGCATGCCGGATGTGAGGGGCCGGCGCAAAAACTCCTGGCCGACGAGCGCGACTTGACTGCCGTCAGCGCTACCGGGGCCGCAGGAGGATTAGACTGTCCCCCGCCATCATGGTCTGCGCCATGGTCACCTGATCAAGGAGACAGCTTTGCAGCCTACCGATACCGCGAATCCGGCCTATTTCCACAAGGTCGTCGATTGCCAGTGGGCCTGCCCGGCCCACACGCCGGTCCCGGAGTACATCCGGCTGATCGGGCAGGGTCGCTACAGCGATGCCTACATGGTCAACTGGGTCTCCAACGTGTTTCCGGGCATCCTGGGCCGTACCTGCGACCGGCCCTGCGAGCCGGCCTGCCGCCGCGCCCGGGTGGAGCAGAGCAACGGCGAGCATCCGGAGCCGGTGGCGATCTGCCGGCTCAAGCGCGTGGCGGCCGACATGAAGGACGACGTGTCCCGGCGCATGCCCAAGGTGGCACCGCGCAACGGCAAGCGCATTGCCTGCGTGGGCGCCGGGCCGGCCTCGCTGACGGTGGCGCGCGACCTGGCCCCGCTGGGCTACGAAGTCGCCGTGTTCGACGGCGAGGCCAAGGCGGGCGGCTTCATCCGCACGCAGATTCCGCGCTTCCGCCTGCCCGAATCGGTGATCGACGAAGAGACCGGCTACATCCTCGATCTGGGTGTGGCGTTCCAGAGCGGCCAGCGCATCGAGTCGATGCGGGCCTTGCTGGCGCAGGGCTTCGATGCGGTGTTCGTGGGCTGCGGCGCGCCGCGCGGGCGCGACCTCGACCTGCCCGGACGCCACGAGGCAGCGCAGCACATCCACATCGGCATCGACTGGCTGGCGTCGGTGTCGTTCGGCCACATCACCAGTATCGGCAAACGCGTCATCGTTCTGGGCGGCGGCAACACGGCGATGGATTGCTGCCGTTCGGCGCGGCGTCTGGGCGGTGCCGAGGTGAAGGTGATCGTGCGCAGCGGCTTCGATGAAATGAAGGCCTCGCCGTGGGAGAAGGAGGATGCCCAGCACGAAGGCATCCCGATCATCAATTTCCACGTGCCCAAGTCGTTCGAGCACAGCGACGGCAAGCTCACCGGCCTGAAGTTCGAGGTCGTGCGGGCGGTCTACGACGAGCACGGCCGGCGCTCGCTGGTACCGACCGGCGAGCCCGAGGTGCTGGTCGAGTGCGATGACGTGCTGATCGCGGTGGGGCAGGAAAACGCCTTTCCCTGGATCGAGCGCGACAGCGGCATCGAGTTCGATCAGTGGGGTTTGCCGAAGCTGGACAAGACCACGTTCCAGTCCACGCTGCCGAACGTGTTCTTCGGCGGGGATGCGGCGTTCGGCCCGAAGAACATCATCACGGCGGTGGCGCATGGGCACGAGGCGGCGGTCTCGATCGATCGGCTGCTGCATGGCGAGGATATCCGCCGGCGGCCGGACCCGATGACCAACCTGCTGTCGACCAAGATGGGCATCCACGAGTGGAGTTACGACAACGACACCTCCAACGACCCCCGCTTCAAGGTGCCATGGGCCAAGGCCGAGATGGCGCTGGCCAACATTCGCGTGGAAGTCGAGTTGGGTTTCGATGCGGCCACCGCCTTCAAGGAAGCCAGCCGCTGCCTGAACTGCGACGTACAGACGGTGTTCAGCGCGCCGGCCTGCATCGAGTGCGATGCCTGCGTGGACATCTGCCCCATGGACTGCATCAGTTTCACGATCAATGGGGACGAGCCCGATCTGCGCAAGCGACTGAAGGCGCCGGCACTCAACCTCGAGCAGGACCTTTACGTGTCGGGCATGCTCAAGACCGGCCGGGTGATGGTCAAGGACGAGGATGTATGCCTGCATTGCGGCCTGTGCGCCGAGCGCTGTCCCACCGGCGCGTGGGACATGCAGAAGTTCCTGCTCGAGCCGGCCCAGGCCGGGCCCATGTGCCGTGACGCCAGGAAAGACTCGCGCGCACCGGAGGTTGTTGCATGAAACGCATCGAAGCGGTCAACGATTTCGTTATCAAATTCGCCAACGTCAACGGTTCGGGTTCGTCTTCGGCCAATGAGCTGTTCGCCAAGGCCGTCCTGCGCATGGGCGTGCCGGTGAGTCCGCGCAACATCTTTCCAAGCAACATCCAGGGCCTGCCGACCTGGTACGAAGTGCGCGTGTGCGAACAAGGCTACCTCGGCCGGCGCGGTGGCGTGGACATGCTGGTGGCGATGAATCCGCAGACCTGGGATGCCGATGTGGCCGAGCTCGAACCGGGCGGCTACCTGTTCTACGACAGCACGCGGCCGTTGCCGCCATCGAAATTCCGCACGGACATTCACGTGATCGGCATGCCGTTGACCGATATCTGCAATGCGGTCTACACCGATCCGCGCCAGCGGCAGTTGTTCAAGAACATCATTTACGTCGGCGCACTGTCGGTGCTGCTCGGGGTCGACGGCGAGGTCTTCGAGGCGTTGTTTGCCGCGCAGTACAAGGGCAAGGAAAAACTGTTCGATTCCAACCTGCGCGCCCTGCAGCTGGGCCGCGACTTTGCCCGGGAACATCTGGAGGCGCCGCTGGGCATCCAGGTGCGGCGTGCCGACAGGGTGGGCGAGCGGATCTTCGTCGATGGCAACAGCGCCGCCGCACTGGGTTGCGTGTATGGCGGTGCCACCGTGGCGGCCTGGTACCCGATCACGCCGTCGTCGTCGGTGGCCGAGGCGTTCCAGAAGTATTGCAACCGGTTCAGGATCGATCCGGCCACCGGGCAGCACAAATTCGCCATCGTGCAGGCCGAGGATGAGCTGGCCTCGATCGGCATGGTGGTGGGCGCGGGCTGGAACGGCGCGCGCGCCTTCACTGCCACGTCCGGGCCGGGCGTTTCGCTGATGACCGAGTTCATCGGGCTGGCGTACTTCGCCGAGATCCCGGCCACCATCATCAATGTGCAGCGCGGCGGGCCGTCGACCGGCATGCCCACCCGCACCCAGCAGGCCGACATCCTGTCGTGCGCCTACGCCTCGCATGGCGACACCAAGCATGTGCTGCTGTTTCCCGAAGATCCGCATGAATGTTTCGATCACGCCGCTGCTGCCCTGGATCTGGCCGACCGGCTGCAAACACCGGTGTTCGTGATGACCGACCTCGACATCGGCATGAACCAGCGCCTGTGCAAGCCGTTCGAATGGTCCGATGCGCATGCGTACGACCGGGGCAAGGTGATGACCGCCGCAGAACTGGAGGCCGGCAAGGACTTCGGCCGTTACAAGGACGTGGATGGCGACGGCATTCCGTGGCGCACGCTGCCCGGCACGCATCCCACCCTTGGCAGCTATTTCACCCGGGGCACCACGCGCGACGCCTACGCGCGCTATTCGGAGCACGGTTCGGACTACGTCTACAACGCGCAGCGGCTCCTGAAGAAGTTCAAGACCGCCGCCGACCTGGTGCCGCAACCCGTGCTGCGTCCTGCGACGCGCAAGACACGGTTGGGCGTCATCTACTTCGGCTCCACCAGTCCGGCGATGCACGAGGCGCTCGATGTGCTGAACGACGCCGGCATCCACCTCGATGCCCTGCGGCTGCGCGCCTTCCCGTTTCCGCAGGTGGTCGCCCGGTTCCTGGCCGATCACGAGGAGGTGTTCGTGGTCGAGCAGAACCGCGATGCCCAGATGCGCAGCCTGCTGGTGAATGAGCTGGAGGTCGATCCGGCGCGCCTGGTGCCGGTGCTGCACTACGACGGCACGCCGATCACCGCCCGTTTCATCACCGATGCCATCACCCAGCATGTGCATGCCGAGGCGGTCATGCCGAAGCGCAAAGTCAAGAAGAACCGGCTCAAGGAGCATGCGGCATGACCTACCTGGCCAAACCCCGCCTTCACCACCCCTCGCTCACGGTCAACAAGGTGGGCTACACCCGGCGCGATTACGAGGGCAAGAATTCCACGCTGTGCGCCGGCTGCGGCCACGACTCGATCTCGGCGGCGATCATCCAGGCCTGCTGGGAGCTCGATATCGAGCCGCACCGCGTGGCCAAGCTCTCCGGCATCGGCTGCAGCTCCAAGACGCCGGATTATTTCCTCGGCGCCTCGCATGGCTTCAACACGGTACATGGGCGCATGCCCTCGGTGCTCACCGGCGCCAACCTGGCCAATCGCAGCCTGCTGTATCTGGGCATCTCCGGCGACGGCGACTCGGCTTCGATCGGCCTGGGCCAGTTCGCCCACGCCATGCGGCGTGCCGTGCGGATGGTCTACATCGTGGAAGACAACGGCGTGTACGGGCTGACCAAGGGGCAATTCTCGGCTACGGCCGATCGCGGCTCCAGGAGCAAGAAGGGGGCGATCAACAGCGACAATCCGGTGGACATGATCGGCATGGCGCTGCAGCTCGGCGCCAGCTATGTGGCGCGAGGTTTTTCGGGAGACAAGGCGCAGCTGGTGCCGTTGATCAAGGGCGCCATCGGTCATGGCGGCGCGGCGTTCATCGACGTCATCAGCCCCTGCATCGCGTTCAACAACCACGCCGGCAGCACCAAGTGCTACGACTATGTGCGCGAGCACAACGAGGCGATGAACCGCCTCGACTTCATCACGCCGCGCAGTGAAATCACCACCGACTACGCCCCCGGCGAGGTGGTGGAGGTAGTGCAGCACGACGGGCGGACGCTGCGCCTGCGCAAGCTGCACGATGGCTACGATCCGACCGACCGGCTGGCCGCCATGAACCACGTGCAGACGCACCAGGCGCGCGGCGAGGTGGTGACCGGGTTGCTCTATGTGGACCCGGATGCGAGCGATCTGCACGCGGCACTCAACACCAGCGCCCGACCGCTCAATACGCTGGGCAACCAGGAACTCTGTCCCGGCGCGGCGGAGCTGGCCACGCTCAACGCCGCGCTGCGCTGCTGAAGCTCATCGATGGGTGCGTGGCGTACACCGGTCCGTTCAATGCCGTTCAAGGATCGACACAAAAAAGGCCCTGCATCGCTGCAGGGCCTTGATGTTTGGCGGAGAGGGAGGGATTCGAACCCTCGGTACGCTTACACGTACGCCTGATTTCGAGTCAGGTACATTCGACCACTCTGCCACCTCTCCGGAGGGGCTCGCGCTGGTCGGCGCGAGCCGGCAAGTTTACGCGCCGGGCTGGGTCGAGACAAGCGCGCGAACATCGGGCTGGTTTTTACGTGCTGGCGAGGGTGGCGGCTTTTTTCTTCGCCAGCCGCAGCCAGGTATCGACCACCGTATCCGGGTTCAACGATACCGATTCGATGCCCTGTTCCATCAGCCACTCCGCCAGGTCCGGATGATCGGAGGGGCCCTGGCCGCAGATGCCGATGTACTTGCCCTTGGCGCGGGCGGCCTTGATCGCCATGGCCAGCAGTTTCTTCACCGCCGGGTCGCGCTCGTCGAACAGGCTGGCGACGATGCTCGAATCGCGGTCGAGGCCGAGGGTGAGCTGGGTCAGGTCGTTGGAGCCGATCGAGAAGCCGTCGAAGATATCCAGGAACTCGTCGGCCAGCAGGGCGTTGGAGGGAACCTCGCACATCATGATCACCTTCAGGCCGTGCTCGCCCTGCCGGAGTCCGTTGTTCACCAGCACCTCGATCACCCTGCGGCCTTCGCCAAGCGTGCGCACGAACGGGATCATCGCCCACACATTGACTAGGCCCATCACCTCGCGCACGTGCTTGAGCGCGCGGCACTCCAGTGCGAACGCTTCGGCGAAGCCCGGGTCCACGTAGCGGCTGGCGCCGCGGAAGCCGATCATCGGATTCTCTTCATGCGGCTCGTAGCGCGAGCCGCCGATCAGGCCGGCGTATTCGTTCGACTTGAAGTCGGACAGCCGCACGATCACCGGTTTCGGATAGACCGACGCGGCGATGGTGGCGATGCCTTCGGCCAGGCGGTCGACGTAGAACGATACCGGATCGGCGTAGCCGGCCATGCGCTCGTCGATTTTCGCCCTGGTCTCGGCGTCCTGCCTGGCGTATTCCAGCAGCGCCTTGGGATGCACGCCGATGTGGCTGGCGATGATCATTTCCAGGCGGGCCAGGCCGATGCCGGCATTGGGCAGCATGCCGAAATCGAACGCGCGCTCCGGATTGGCCACATTCATCATGATCTTCAGCGGCGCCTCGGGCATCGCGCCGAGGTCGGCGGTGATCCGTTCGAACTTCAGGATGCCTTCGTAGATCGTGCCGGTGTCGCCCTCGGCGCAGGACACGGTGACGTCGATGCCGTCGGGGACCCGGTCCAGCGCGTTGCCGGTGCCGACCACCGCCGGCACGCCCAGTTCGCGCGCGATGATCGCCGCGTGGCAGGTGCGGCCGCCGCGGTTGGTGACGATCGCGGACGCCCGCTTCATCACCGGCTCCCAGTCGGGGTCGGTCATGTCGGCGATCAGCACGTCGCCCGGCTGCACCTTGTTCATGTCGGCCAGCGAGCGGATCACGCGCGCCTTGCCGGCGCCGATCTTCTGGCCGATCGAACGCCCCTCGGCCAGCACCTTGCCTTTCTCGTTGAGGTGGAAGCGCTCGATCCGGGTCGCGTGGTCGCGCGATTTCACGGTTTCCGGCCGTGCCTGCACGATGTAAAGCTTCCCGCTGTGGCCATCCTTCGCCCACTCGATGTCCATCGGGCGATCGTAGTGCTGCTCGATGATCAGTGCCTGGCGCGCAAGCTCCTCCACATCCGCGTCGCTGACGCAGAACCGACGGCGCAGCTCGGCCGGCGTGTCTTCGGTCCTGACCCGTTCGTCCGGTGAGCTGGAATAGACCATGCGCAGCTGCTTGGCACCCAGATTGCGGCGCAGTACCGCGGGCTTGCCGTCGCGCAGCGTCGGCTTGAATACATAGAACTCGTCCGGATTGACCGCACCCTGCACCACCATCTCGCCCAGTCCGTAGGAGCCGGTGACGAACACCACGTCGCGGAAACCCGACTCGGTGTCGAGCGTGAACAGCACGCCGGCGGCGCCCACATCCGAGCGCACCATCAGCTGCACGCCGGCGGACAGGAACACGTCCTCGTGCTTGAAGCCCTGGTGCACGCGGTAGGCGATGGCACGATCGTTGTAGAGCGACGCGAAGACTTCCTTCACCTTGAGCAGCACGTCGTCGATGCCGACCACGTTGAGGAAGGTTTCCTGCTGACCGGCGAAGGAGGCGTCCGGCAGATCCTCGGCCGTGGCGGACGACCTGACGGCAACGGCAATCCCATGCGATCGTCCCTGATCGCGAGAATCAAGAACCGGCCTTCCATGGCCGGACTCTTCACCAAGAGCGTCCGTGCAAAGTTTTTCGTACGCCTGGCGGATCGCCTGCTCGAGTTCGTCGGGCAGGGCCGTGCCGACGATCCAGCCGCGGATTTCCCTGCCGCAGGCGACCAGCGCGTCGACATCGTCGACATCGAGTGTGGCCAGGCGATCCTGGATGCGCACGGCCAGACCGCTCTTTTCCAGGTAATGCTTGAATGCATCGGCGGTGGTGGCAAAGCCGCCCGGCACGGAAACGCCGAGCTTGGCGAGGTTGCCGATCATCTCGCCGAGCGAGGCATTCTTGCCGCCAACCTTGCCCAGGTCGGTCATGCGTAGCTGGTCGAGCCATAGCACCAGATCGTTCAAGGGGTTCTCCTCCAGGAGTGCTCAATGGGGTAACGGGGGGGTGCGGCATGCCGGCCCGAAACGGACGGCCGTAAACTGGTATTGTCCGCTGTCGATGGTGCGAAGCACAAGAAGACCATTGCCACGTTTTGCCGTTCCAACTGCATACCAGTCATCCATCAGTCAATCCGCGACAGTGTTTCGCGCCCGGGATAAGGTGCGAACAAACGCATTCATCGAACAGGTAGAGGTCATGCAGCGCACCGTATATTTCATCTCCGACTCCACTGGTATTACGGCGGAAACGATCGGCAACAGCATTCTGACGCAGTTCGAAGGCGTGCTGTTCGACAAGCACCGGCTGCCGTTCACCGATGATGCGCGCAAGGCGGAGGCGGCCGCGTTGCGCATCAAGACCGTCTACGCGCAAAGCGGTCTGCGGCCGATCGTGGTCAACACCATGACCGATCCTGCACTGTGCGAAATCGTTGCTGCCAGTGGGGCGTTGATGCTGGATGTCTTCGCGCCGTTCATCGGGCCACTGGAAAAGGAGCTGGGCGCCAAGCGTTCCGGAGCGGTCAATCGCTCGCATGGCCTGGTGAATTTCGAGAAATACGAGGCGCGCATCAACGCCACCAATTACGCACTCACCCATGACGATGGCATCGACGTGAACTACGCCGATGCCGACCTGATCCTGGTCGGCGTGTCGCGTTCGGGCAAGACGCCGACCTGCCTCTACATGGCCTTGCATTACGGTGTCAGTGCAGCCAATTATCCGCTGACCGACGAGGATCTCGAGAAACTGGAGTTGCCGGCACGCCTGCGCCCGTACCGCAACAGGCTGTATGGTCTGACTATCGATCCGCTGCGCCTGGCGCAGATTCGCGAACAGCGCCGGGCAGGCAGCCGATATGCGACATTGAAGCAGTGCCGCTGGGAACTGGAGCAGGCCGACAAGCTGATGCGTCACGCCGGCATCCCCAGTCTCAATACCACGCATGTATCGATCGAGGAGATTGCCAGCAAGATTTTCGACCGCTTCGGTATCGAGCGGACCATGTTCTAAAGTGAGTACGAGAAGTTGCCGCTACCGATGAGTGCCGTGTCCGCCAGCCGATCCAACCTGTTGCCGGGACGCTTCGGCTTCCTGATGGGGCTGTATGCGGAAAACTATCATCGGCTGGCCCGGCTGTTTGCACCCTCGAGGCTGAGTCCGGGGCGCTATGTTTCCAGCGTCGACGACGGACTCAACGTGCATCTGCATCTGCAGGCATGCCATCCGTACACGCTGGAACTTGAGCTCACCTATGATTTTGTCGATACGCACACCGGCCAGCGCGCGCCCTCGGCGCAATTGCGCATGTATACCGATGCGCACGTAGCCGAGGCGCTGCATTGCCATCCCGGCAGGCACCTGTGGCAGGTGCTGGGGCCTTTCCCGCCGGCCCATACCGTGTTCCAGCACCGCTTGCGCATGAATGGATTCCTGTCGCGCTGGCTGGAATATCTGGCCGAGCAGGGTCATTCCCTCGGCACCCTGCAATCGCAAACGGAGTCGTGCGAGGGAGGTCGGGAATAGGTTTTTTTTTGAAGAGTGCAGCCATGGATGGCTGCTTCTTGATCTTTAGCGCACCTGGATGAGCGCACAAATACACCACAACAAAAAACCCGCACCAGGCGGGCTTCCCGTTAGTGGCGGAGCGGACGGGACTCGAACCCGCGACCTCCGGCGTGACAGGCCAGCATTCTAACCAGCTGAACTACCGCTCCACATTTTTTTCCAGCATTTTTTCCAGCCTTGCGGGCCAACTTGGCGTCCCCACGGGGATTCGAACCCCGGTCGCCACCGTGAAAGGGTGATGTCCTAGGCCTCTAGACGATGGGGACAAGTCAAATTGGTGGAGCCAGGCGGGATCGAACCGCCGACCTCCTGCATGCCATGCAGGCGCTCTCCCAGCTGAGCTATGGCCCCGCCGCTGGAAGCCCGGAAGAATAGGTTGCGACCGCATATCCGTCAAGCTTTTTCGGGATATGGCCTCGTCGAGTCGCTGTCCGACACCGGTCCATCAAGTCGGGCAAACAGATCGGCAGTCATTCGTTTAAGCTGCTGTAGATCCATTGAATGGATTCGCTGAAGGGCAAGGCATGCACGAAATCGGTTTCATTCGGGACCTTGCCGCGGTGATGATCGTCGCCGGGGTCACCACGATCTTGTTCCAGCGCCTGCGCCAGCCGGTGCTGCTGGGTTATATCCTGGCCGGTGTGCTGATTGGACCGCATACGCCAGGCATGGTGGTGGCCGATCCGCGTGCGATCGACGACATCTCCAACCTCGGTGTGGTGCTGCTGATGTTCACGCTGGGGCTGGAGTTCAGCGTGCGCAAACTGCGGGCGGTCGGTGCCGGCGTGCTGCTGGTGGCGGTGGCCGAAGTCGGGTTGATGCTGTGGATCGGTGTCGGCGTCGGTGGATTGTTCGGCTGGAAAGGCATGGACAGTTTGTTCCTGGGCGCGATCATCGCGTTGTCGTCGACCATGGTGGCTACCCGCACCCTGTCCGAGTCCGGCCAGCGGCAGCAGCCGTTCGCCCATCTGGTGGTGGGTTTGCTGGTGGCTGAAGATATGCTCGCCATCGTGATGCTGACCTTGCTGACGGCGGTGGCAATTGGCGGCTCGGTGCAGGCCCAGACGGCGTTTTCGCTGATTGGCCATCTGGGTTTGTTCGTGATCGTGGGGACGATTCTCGGCTTGCTGCTGCTGCCGCGCCTGGTCGATTACGTGGCCGGATTCGATCGCGACGAAACCTTGCTGGTCAGCGTCCTGGGAGTCTGTTTCGGGGCCAGTCTGCTGGCGGTCTGGATGGGGTTCAGCGTGGCGCTGGGGGCCTTTCTGGCCGGCGCGGTGGTGGCCGAGTCGCGCAGTGTGGGTCGCGTGTTGAAGCTGGTGGAGCCGCTGCGAGACATGTTCGCGGCGCTGTTCTTCGTGGCGATCGGCCTGAAGATCGATCCGGCGATGCTGCTGCAATATGCGTTGCCGGCACTGCTGATCGCGGCGGTGGTCATCGTCGGCAAGACGCTGACCTGCAGTCTCGGCATCTTCATCATCGGCCACGATCCGCGTACGGCGCTGCGGTCGGGCCTGGGCATGGCGCAGATCGGCGAGTTCTCGTTCGTGATCGCCACGCTCGGTCTTTCGCTCGGCGTGATCAGCAATTTCATCTACCCGATCGCGGTAGCGATCTCGGTGCTCTGCATGGCGTTGTCGCCGTATCTGACACGTTCCGCCAATGGACTGGTGGATGGATTGCGGCGGGTCACGCCGGGTTCGGTGCGCTTGTTGGCGACCAGCTACAGCGGCTGGCTGGAGAACCTCAAGCCGGTCAACGAAAACGCCGCGATCGCGGCGATTTTCCAGCGCCTGCTGTGGCACATCGGCATCAATGTCCTGCTGGTGGTGGCGCTGTTCATGGCTGGCGCCTATGTCAATGCGCACAACTGGAGCTGGTTCTCGATGGTCGGCATCGGGCGCGACTTGCGCCATACCCTGATCTGGGCCTCTGCCCTGTTCCTGTCACTGCCGCTGCTGATCGCCATCTACCGCAAGGCCGAGGCGCTGGGCATGCTGCTGGCCGAGCTGGGCATCGGCGAGCGGTTTGCCGGCTCGTATACCCAGGCGATCCGCAATGTGCTGGCCAGAGTCATTCCGCTGATGACCCTGCTTGCGCTGGGGCTGCTGGTCAGCGCGCTGGGATCGGCCATTCTGCCCCCGCGCGAGGTTGCGCTTTCGCTGATCCTGCTCGGCGTGATGCTGGCAGTGGTGCTGTGGCGAGGTTTGGTGAAGATGCACGCCCGCCTGCAGGCGGCGCTGAAAGAGACGCTGAACAAGCCCACTCCTCCCGAAGCCGGACCGCCGGGCTGAATCGGGCCAACGCGCTGCGGTGAACCTTAATGTCGGCTGGCGGTCAGACTGTGAACCGTTGCCAAGACCGGCCCGGCGCCGCACAATGCGTGGCCTGCCCCATTGGGGGGGCCGGTCGGCATTGCCGGCATATCCAAATATGAGGGAGTTTCGAATGAAGCATTTTCTGCGCCCCGCGCTGACGGCGGTAGCGATATCCGTTGCGCTGGGCATGACTGCGAGCGTGTTCGCTGCCCAGGCCGCCAAAACCGGCGCCGCCGGCACGGTCGACAAAGCCAAGGCAAGTTATGTGGTGGGCTGGGAGGTCGCTTCCCAGATTCCACCGATCATGCGCGATGAGCTGGATCCCACGGTCGTGGCGAATGCGGTAAAGGCAGCGCTCTCCGGTCAGAAGCCGACCATGAGCGATGCGGAAGCCAAGCAGGTGCACGACGCTTTCATGGCCAAGATCAAGGCCAAGTACCAGGCTGAAATGACCAAGCTGGCCGCGAAGAACAAGGCCGAAGGCGAGGCCTTCCTGGCCAAGAACAAGACCGCGCCGGGTGTAAAGACCACTGCCTCAGGCCTGCAGTACAAAGTGATCACCCAGGGCACCGGTGCCCGACCAGGCCCGAACGATACGGTGACGATCAATTACACCGGCACGTTCGTGAATGGCCAGGTGTTCGATGCGTCGGCCAAGCACAACCCGCCGGGTCCGGCCTCGATCCCGCTGGCAGGCGTGATTCCGGGTTTCCGCGAAGGCCTGCAGTTGATGCAGGTCGGTGGCCATTACAAGCTGTTCATCCCTTCGACACTGGCCTATGGCGCGCAGCCGCAGCCGCCGATGCCGCCGAATGCCACGCTGATCTTCGACGTGACCCTGGTGAAGACGGCGCCGACACCCGCCGGCGCCGCCCCGAGTCCGACTCCGGGCGGCTGAAAGCCGTGACGGTCTGACGGGGTGCGACAAAAACATGAGGGGCGCGAAGCGATTCGCGCCCCTCATCGTTTGGCCGGGTGCCGGGGTGCGTTGCGCGCCGGACCGGAATGGCTCAACGGTTTTCCGGGTGCCATGTTGTGTACGCAGCACGGTTAGAATAGACGGCTGACGTCCCGATGGAATCTCTGCGACGATGATGAAGGTCACTATTTTCGGTACCGGTTATGTGGGCCTGGTCACGGGTGCCTGCCTGGCCGAAATGGGCAATCGCGTGGTTTGCGTCGATGTCGATGCAGCCAAGGTCGAGCGCCTGAAGCGCGGCGAGATTCCGATTTACGAACCCGGGCTTGAAGCCATCGTCAGGCGCAACCACGCCAGCGGACAGCTCGATTTCACCACCGAGGCGCCGGCGCCGATCGCGCATGGCGAGGTGATCTTCATCGCCGTCGGCACGCCGCCGGACGAGGATGGCAGCGCCGATCTGAAATACGTGATCGAGGTCGCCAGAACGATCGGCCGGCACCTGGATCGCCAGGCGGTGATCGTGAACAAGTCGACGGTTCCGGTCGGCACGGCCGATCGCGTGCGCGAAGCCATTGCCGGCGAACTGGCCGCGCGCGGTGCCGCGATCGAGTTCGATGTGGTATCCAATCCGGAGTTCCTGAAGGAGGGTGCGGCGGTGGAAGACTGCCTGCGTCCGGACCGGATCATCGTGGGCTCCTCCAGCGCGCGCGCGGTGGCTTTGCTGCGCAAGCTGTATGCGCCGTTCAATCGCAATCACGAGCGCATGGTGGTGATGGACGAGCGCTCGGCCGAGCTGACCAAGTACGCCGCCAACGCGATGCTGGCCACCAAGATCAGTTTCATGAACGAGATCGCGAATATCGCCGAGCGTGTCGGCGCCGATGTGGAGCTGGTGCGCCAGGGTATCGGGTCGGATCCGCGCATCGGCTACAGCTTCATCTATCCGGGTGCCGGCTACGGCGGTTCGTGTTTTCCCAAGGATGTGCAGGCGCTCGGGCATACGGCGCGCAGCTGTGGTTACGAAGCGCGCCTGCTCGATGCGGTCGAGGCAGTGAACCGGCAACAGAAGCTCAAGCTGTTCGAGCTGATCTCCCGTCACTTCGACGGTCAACTGGCGGGCCGCACGATCGCGTTGTGGGGGCTGGCGTTCAAGCCGAATACCGACGACATGCGCGAGGCCTCCAGCCGGCGCCTGATGCAGGCCTTGTGGGATGCCGGCGCCAGGGTACGTGCCTTCGATCCGCAAGCGCGCGAGGAGGCCCGCCGCCTGTATGGCGAGCGCGATGGCCTGGTGCTGTGCGAGCAGGCATACGACGCTCTGCAAGGTGCGGACGTACTGGCCATCGTCACCGAGTGGAAGGCATTCCGCAGCCCGGATTTTTCCCGTATCCGCAGCCTGTTGCACGAACCGGCCATCTTCGACGGACGCAATCTGTATGACCCGGTGGTGGTCGAAGAGGCGGGGCTGGCCTACTACGGTATCGGCCGGGGACGCAGCTTGCAGCCCGTGTCATGAGCAACTCGGACGACATCCTCCGGCAGCGGCTGACCGAGCTGGAAGTGAAGCTGACCTTCATCGACGATGCGGTGCATGAGTTGGCGACGGCGGATGCCGATCAGTCGTTGCGTATCGCCGCACTGGAGCGTTCGCTGCGCGAGTTGCGCGGCGAGCTTTCGTCGATGCGTGTCGCGCCGGCCGAAGATCCGCACAACGAGCCGCCGCCGCCGCATTACTGACCTCCACGACTATCCGACACGGATCACCATCATGGCCGATTCCCTGCGCGATCAGCTGCTCAAGAGCGGCATCGTCAAGCAAGTCCAGCAAAACCGGGTTCACCAAGACAAGCGCGCGACGTCACCGCAAAGTGGCAAGCCCACACCCAGGAATCCCAGGCCACAGCCGCCATCCGCGCCGCGACCGCCACGCAGGGATCAAGCCGAGATGGATCTGGCCAGGGCTTATGCGATCCGTGCCCAGGCCGAGGCCTGCGAACGCAAGCGGGTCGAGCAGGAGGCGGCCGAGCAAGCCCGCCTGCGCCGCGAGCGCAAGCAGCAGATCCAGCAGTTGTTGCGGGACAACACGCTCAACAAGGCCGAGGCCGATCAGCCGCGCAATTTTGAATACGGCGGCAAGATCCGGCGCGTGTACGTCGATGCCGGTCAGTTGGCGGCGCTCAATGCCGGTGAGCTGGGCGTGGTCCAGCAGGGCGGGCGCTACCTGCTGGTCAGTCGTGAAACCGCCGAAAAAGTGCGTGCCATCGACGCGCATCAGCTTGCACTGCTGGTCGACCCGGGTGCCGGCGGCGTGGATGCCGATGGCGTGCCCGATGACCTGATGTGGTGATGGGCGAGGAGTGAGTGGAGAGGAGTGAGAAACGAGTGGGCAATGGGTCGTTCTCACTCCTTCTCACTCACTTCTCGAGTACCGGGTGGTCCCAGCCGTTCTTCGGCCTGAAGCGGTCGCCATGGCGTTCGGCCAGTTGCTCAAGCTGCGCCTTCAGCTTGTCGACGCCCTCGCTGCGCGCGTACTGGATCGGGCCGCCCCGGAACGGCGCGAAGCCGGTGCCGAAAATCACTCCGGCATCGAGCAGGTCGGCATCGTCGACGACGCCGTCCGCCAGACAGGCGATCGCTTCGTTGACCATCGGCAGGATCATCCGCTGCTGCAGGTCCGCGGGCGCCACATAGTCCTTGTCGACCTCCGGTTTCACGGGCTTGCCATCCTGCCATACGTACAAGCCCTGACCGTCTTTCCGGCCACGCTTGCCGGCGGCCAGTTTTTCGTCCAGTCCGGCGGGAATTTCCAGACCGAGGAAGGGGGCGAGCTCCTCGCCGACCGATGCGCAGACGTCCAGTCCCACGGTGTCGGCCAGTTCGATCGGGCCCATCGGCATGCCGAACTTCTTCGCCTCGCGGTCCAGCACCGGACCGGGCACGCCTTCGCCGTACAAGCGCATGGCTTCGAGCAGGTACGGCATCAGGATCCGGTTGACCAGAAAACCCGGCGTGCCCTTGACCGCCACCGGCAGCTTGCCGATGGCCTTGCAGAAGGCCAGCGCTCGCTGCTCGATGGCTGGATCCAGCTGGTCGTGGCGCACCACCTCGACCAGCGGCATCCGTGCCACCGGATTGAAGAAATGCAACCCCAGAAAGCGTTGCGGCGCCTTCAAACCCGTGCGCAACTCGTCCAGCGGAATGCTGGAGGTGTTGCTGGCGAGCATTGCCGCGGACTGCAACCGCGGCTCGATCCGGCCGTACAACGCGCGCTTGGCTTCGGCGTTTTCGTAGATCGCCTCGATCACCAGATCGGCGCCGGCCACGCCCTGGCCGTCGACATCGGCACGCAGGCGGCCGGCGGCTTCCGCGGCTTTTTCCGGCGTCTTCAGCTTCTTCTCGTAAAACTGGCGTGCGCGATCCAGTGCTGGCTGGATGTACTTCATCTCGCGATCCTGCAAGGTCACCTCGAAACCTCTGAAGGCGGCCCAGGCGGCGATGTCGCCGCCCATCACGCCGGCACCGACCACATGCACATGCCTGATCTGCGGATCGATGCCGTTGCCCTGGCCCTTCAGCCGCTCCTGCAGGAAGAAGACGCGGATCAGGTTCTGCGCGGTCGATGTCTGCGCCAGCCTGGCGACCGAACGGGCTTCCAGCCGCAGTCGCTGCCGGATGCCGGCGCCACCGCGCCGCCACACCTCGATCATGGCGAACGGAGCAGGGTAGTGTTCCTTGCGCACCTTGGCCGCGGTCTGCCTCAGCATCACCGGCGCGAGGATCTGCCGGGCCAGCCAGGTGTTGCTGGCCCATGCCTTGGCACGCCGTGCGAGCGGTCGGGCCTGTGGCCGGCGCAGCAGGTGCCGTGCCTCGGCCAGCAACTCGTCGGGGCGGGCCAGCAAATCGACCACGCCCAAGGCGAGTGCACGCTTCGCGGACAGCGACCGGCCGGTCAGCATCATCGGCAGGGCCTGCGTGGCGCCGATCAATCGCGGCAGGCGCGCGGTGCCGCCCCAGCCGGGATGGATCCCGAGCATGACCTCGGGCAGGCCGATCTTCGTCTTGTCGTCGTCCGCGGCGATACGCTGCCGACAGGCCAGCATCAGCTCGGCGCCGCCACCCAGGCAGGCGCCGTGCACGGCAGCCACCGTGGGGCAGGGCAAGCGTGCCAGCGCCTCATACACGTGCTGGCCGTGCTCGATGTTTTCCAGCACGCTGTCGTTTCTGGCGTACTCGACGAATGCCTTGATATCGGCGCCCACCGCGAATCCCGATGGCTTGGCCGAATGAACGATGACGCCAGTCGGTTTTTCGATCGCCAGCCGCTCGACGATCTGCTCGAGTTCGTCCAGTACCGCGCGGGAAATCGCGTTGACGCTGCTGTCGGCCCGGTCGAGGCTGAGAACGACGACGCCGTCGTCGCCTTCGCTGGTCTTCCAGTGGTTGAAGCGCAATCCTTCGAACATGGGAGTACAGGCGTGGTTGAGGTGAACCGAACCATACCGTTGTGCCGTCGTGATTGCGAGATGTGATGGCCATGCTTGACCCCGAAGTGAAGCGGGTATGAAATCGGGCCAGTGTGAATGGGCCGGCAGAAGCTGGTGACCCGGATGAAAAATCAGCGTTGTGGACCCTTTCGCGGGGAATCATGCCGGCTCATGGTGGCTTCATGCCACGAGCAGGCATCAGGCCTGGCCGGACAGCCGGGTGTGGTTTTCGTGTTCCACTGGTGAGGTACCTGGTTTTTCAACGAACATCCCGTGGCACAGCAGGACAGGCAGTCAATGACTTTCGGAATGGCTCCCGCGCCACCACAAGCCGGCACCGAGATTTTCGATCGCATCCTGGCGGCGTCCAGCGGCTTGGTCGTGCTCGATTGCAAGGACACCCATGCGCTGGTCGACCAGTTTCAGGCGATCGCCAGGCTTACCGGCCAGGCCGCGTATTTGTGGCAGCCCGATACCGGCCTGAGCAGCTTGCGCGACGCGCATGTGCGGGTGCCGGATTGCCAGCGGCTGGGCAATGCGTTGCGCTACATAAAACAGAGCATGCATTTCGGCGTTTATTTGCTGCTGGGACTGGAGTTGCCGTTGTCGGCCATGGATGCGACCTTGCTGCGCCAGCTCGCCCGCCCACCCAAGGATCAGCTGCGACGTGTCGTGCTGATCGACGTTCCGGCGGCCCTGGCCGAACATCTTGGCGAACTGGCCGTCCATCTGAATGCCGAGGACGGTCAGTCGCCGCGTCTGCGCCTGCGCGACGGCCGCTGGCTGGTTTGAGGCTGATCGCGCATGAATACCGACATCATGGTCATTGCGACACAGCGCGAGTTGCGCCGCAGCCTGTTCGATGCGCTCGACCATGGCGGATATACGGATATCCACAGCGCGCGCAATACCTCGCACGCAGCGATCCTGCTGGAGGGGCGTCAACCGCTGCAGCTGATGGTGGTGGTTTTTGACGGTGACGAGGAACAGGCGAAAAGTTGCTGCAAGCAGTTGCGCCGATTGCCCGGTGCCGCCGAAACGCCGCTGATGGCGGTGCTGGCCGCGGAGGCGTCTCTCAGCCCGACAGATCTGCCTGATGAAGGCATTGTCGACTGGTTGTACGCCTCGCAGATAAGCGCCGAACTGGTACCGCGCTGGCGGCGGTGGCGTGCCGGGACTCAGGCTCAGTGCCTTGTGCCGGCAGCATCCGCCAGCGGCGGGCATGCGAACTATCGCTATCTTTTCGAAGAGGGCGACAGTGAGTGGCTGATCGCCGACGCGCAGACCGGATGCCTGCTGGAGGTCAGCCCGACGGTAACCAGGCACAGCCTCCTGCATGCCAGCCAGTGGCCGGGTCTGGCACTGTCCGACGTGTTGCGTTTCGAGGGCATCGCGCTCGAGCAGGTGCTGGTCGAGGCCGATCGCCGCTGGTATCCGTGCCAGCGCAAATCGGCCCAGGGGTTCGATACCGGCCAGGCCAGCGTACGGCGGATAAGGCATGACCAGAGCGATGTGCTGGCTCTGATGTTTCGCAGTGACCGGGCCGATCTGCGCGCTGAAGCCGCCTTGTCATTGCTGTCGCGGATCTATGCCTCGGCCAGTGGTGTCGATGCGAAAGGCGCTGCAGCCAGGCTGTTGTTTGACGAGTTGGGGCTCGACTATCTGGCCGTCTGGTCGGCGCGTCAGGATGGGGCCGAGGCTCCGGTTCAATTGCTGCAGTTGTGGAGTGGCCAGGAGCCGGTCTGGCCGGCGGCTTCGCTGCAGAGTTCGTTGCAACTCGTGTTGTGCGGCAAGCCGATCCTGTATCGAGCCGACGCGCAGCGGCTGGTACCGCTGGATCCCCTGCTGCAGCTGCTTGATCTGACCGGCTTTGCCGGTCTGCCGTTGTACGATGAACGGCACATGGTCATCGGCGCCATGCTGGCCGGCAACCGCCGGGGTTTCGGCGAAATGAGCATCGTCGAACCGGTACTGCGCTGCGCTGCGGCCCGTTTCGCGCAGGTGCTGGAATTGAGCCGGACGCGCGAGCAGGGACGTGCCGAGGGACTGGTCGATGCACTGACCGGCCTGCCCAACCGCTTGCTGTTCAATGACCGGCTGGACACGATCCTGCGCGAGGCGGCCCGCAATGGCGAGTGCTTCGCCGTGCTGTTCGTCGATCTGGACCGGTTCAAGGAAATCAACGACACGCACGGACATGCCGCCGGCGATCAGGTGTTGAAAGTGGTGACGCAGCGTCTGTGCGGCAGCATTCGCGCTTCCGACACGGTGGCGCGCTATGCCGGCGACGAATTCACCGTGGTGCTGCGGCATATCGTGAAGAACGACGACGTGCTTCGGGTCGCCGAAAAGATCGTGCAGACGATGAGTGCGCCGTTGTACCTCGACGATGGCATCGAGCTGCAGGTCACCGCCTCGATGGGGCTGAGTTTCTTTCCCGACGATGCCGGCGATGCGGAAACCCTGCTCAAGCATGCCGATGAAGCGATGTACGCAGCCAAGCATCTGGGTCGCAACAATTTCCAGATCTACGAAGTCAGCCCGGAATACGCGCAGGAGCACGGGACGGTTTTGAGATCGCGCTTGCGTCACGCCGAAGGCAACGGCGAATTGCGCGTGGTCTACCAGCCTCAGGTCGATGCCCAGTCCGAGGACATCGTCGGCATGGAGGCGCTGGCGCGGTGGGAGCATCCCGAGCTGGGCATGATCAGCCCGGCGGTGTTCATTCCGCTGGCCGAGGAAACCGGCTTGATCGTCTCGATCGGCGAATGGGTCATGCGCACTGCATGCAGGCAGGCGAAGGAGTGGGAACAACGCTTCGGGCTGCGCCTGCGCCTTGGCGTGAATTTGTCCGCGGTACAGCTGATGGAGCCGCAACTGCTGGACGTCGTGACCCGTGTTCTGCACGACACCGGCCTGGATCCTTCCTTGCTCGAGCTTGAAGTCACCGAGAGCATCAGCATCAAGACCGCCAAGAATCTGGTAGAGAACCTGCAGGCGCTGCACCAGCTTGGCTGCTCCATCGCGATCGACGATTTCGGTACCGGTGCGGCCTCGCTGGACTATCTGCGCCGGTTGCCGGCCGATCGCATCAAGGTCGACCAGAGTTTCGTGCGCAATATCGGTGTCGACCCGGACGACGAAGCCATCGTGCGTGCAACCATCGAGATGGCGCATCGGCTGAAACGTGCCGTGGTGGCCGAGGGGGTGGAGACCGAGCAGCACCTGCAATTCCTGCGCACACATCACTGCGACGAACTGCAAGGCTACCTTTTCTGTCGACCGCTGCAGACGATCAGCTTCGAGAAGCTGCTGGCCGAACGAAAGCGCCTGCTGGAAGTTCGCATGGCCGAGCCGGCTTGAGCGGGTGGCTTGCGACCCCATAACAGCCTACGGCAGCCCATGGCTGACCCCGGAGGGTGTTGCAAGACACTCCGCCGTGGCCAGCCAGGGAGGGTTCGCCGCGAAAAGGGGCCTTTTCCAATGGCCTGACTGCGTGGCCGGGCCGGATGTGAAACCACCCTGCCGGATGACAACCGGGCAACAGCACGTGCGTTATGGTTCGGGGCAGCATAACCTCCGATGCTGAACTTGAGCGTTCGACCACGGTCTGAGCGGCGCGTTCAGTTCCAGACAAGTTCCCGCAGCGGATGACAGCATTGACGACGGATACGGCCCGGACGGGCGAAAACGAACTGGACCGGGCGCTGGTTGAGCGTGTCCAGAAGGGCGACAAACGGGCTTTTGACCTGCTGGTACGCAAGTATCAGCACAAGGTGATCGGGCTGGTGTCGCGCTATGTGAAAAGCCATGCCGAGTCCGAGGACATCGCGCAGGAAGCGTTTATCCGCGCCTGGCGTGCGATCGGCTCGTTTCGCGGCGACAGCGCTTTCTATACCTGGCTGTACAAGATTGCAGTGAACACCGCCAAGAACCATCTGGTGGCGTTGGGCCGGCGCCCGCCGGCGGGGGATATCGACGCCGATGATGCCGCATTCCTGACCGGCACCGAGCGCATGCAGGACAACGCCACGCCCGAGCGCGAGTTGATGCGCCAGGAGATTGAACAATCCGTATTTTCCACTGTCCAAGCCTTGCCCGAGGAATTGCGGACCGCCATCACGCTGCGCGAGGTGGAAGGTCTCAGTTACGATGAAATTGCTGAAGCCATGGGTTGTCCGATCGGTACGGTTCGTTCGCGTATCTTTCGGGCACGAGAAGCAATCGATGTGAAGTTGCGGCCACTGTTGTCCGACCGCGAGGATCAGGCATGAACCAGACAGACAAGAATCAGACCGTCCGGGAAAACCTTTCAGCCGGCATCGACGGCGAGTTGTCGAAGGAGGAATTGCGATTCCTCGTGCGGCGGCTCGACCACGATATATCGCTGCAGCAGGTCTGGGCACGCTACCACATCGCACGCGATGGCTTGCGCCGGGAGCTGCCGTCCTTCGCCTCCCCGGGGTTTGCTTCGCGAGTGATGCTGGCGATCGAGCAGGAGTCCATGCCGACGACAACGGGCCGGCGAAGCCATTGGTTGCGCTGGTCGGCCGGTGGCGCGATCGCTGCCAGTGTGGCCGCCACGGCCCTGATGATCGCGCAACCCGCCGGCGATGCCGAGCGCACCGTTGCGGTGTCCACCCATGAGGCCCGAAGTACGATGGTCACTGGCCAGCGGCAGGCACCGATGGCCGCCAGCATCCCCGCCGCCGTGCCGCCGTGGCTGAGTGGCAATTCAGTCGGACTGCTCAGCCAGCAGGCCGCGGCCACGCTGGGCGAGGATCAATCGGTTTATCCGCGCGACCCCTCGGCCTATCCGCCGCTGCCGCACTACCGGATGCTGAACAACCACGACGGCAGTTATTTGTTGTTGCTCAACCCGCAGCAGAAAGCCATGTCTGACATGTCGCAGCAGGCCACTGCCGTCGCGCAATAAGGCTGGCCGCGTGTGAATTGTCCGCGGTCGATCGCTTCCAGATCGTTTTCCTTGCCGGCCTGTGTCTGGCGGGCCGTGTGCCCGGCGGTGCTTGACGGTCGCAGTCAGCCGGTTCTGAAACCATCGGCCTGAAGCCTTTCCGGCTCAAGTCAACCCGAGGAGGAGTCATGAGTCATTCCATCTTGCGCACCACGGCATGCTGCGCGTTGCTGGGTCTTGCTGTCATTGCCGGAGGGGTGCAGGCACAGACTGCACCAGCCACGGCAGCGTTGCCGGATTTCACCGGCATTGTGCAGAAAAATGCGCCTGCGGTGGTTCATGTCGAGGCCAAGTACACCGGCAACAGCCACCACGCGCAGCAGACCATGCCCGGACAGATGATGCCCGGTCCGGGCCAGGGCATGCCCGATGATCCACAGGCCGAGATCCTGCGGCGATTCTTCGGCATGCCGATGTTGCCCTCGCCACAGGAGCAGGCGCATACCTCGCTCGGCTCGGGCTTCATCATCTCCCGCGACGGCTACATCCTGACCAACAATCACGTGGTCGACGGTGCCGATGCCGTCACCGTGAGGCTGCAGGACCGGCGCACGTTCACGGCCAAGGTGGTCGGTACCGATCCGAAGTACGACATCGCGCTGCTGAAGGTGAACGACGGCGACGACTTGCCGACGGTGACCATCGGCGATTCGCGCAGCCTGAAGCCCGGCCAGTGGGTGCTGGCGATCGGTTCGCCGTTCGGCTTCGACTACACCGTTACCCAGGGCATCGTCAGCGCGATCGGGCGCAATCTGGGCAGCAGCGACCAGCCCTACACCTCGTTCATCCAGACCGACGTGCCGATCAACCGCGGCAATTCCGGCGGCCCGCTGTTCAATCTGCAGGGGCAGGTGGTCGGCATCAATTCGCAGATCTATTCCAACACCGGCGGCTATCTCGGGGTAGCGTTCTCGATCCCGATCGATGTGGCCATGAATGCGGTGCAGCAGCTCAAGACCAAGGGCTACGTTTCGCGTGGGCAACTGGGCGTGGAGATCAGCCCGGTCACCGACGACATGGTCAAGGTATTCAAGCTCGACAACGGCAGCGGTGCCGCCGTGGTCTCGGTCACCGCCGGCAGTGGCGCGGAGAAGGCGGGCATCCAGCCCGGCGACATCATCCTTGCCTACAACGGCCAGACGCTGCAGCAGGCATCCGATCTGCCGCCGCTGGTCGGCATGACCAAGCCCGGCAGCAAGGTGCCGGTGCAGATCCTGCGCGACGGCAAGAAGCGGACCATCGAGGTGACGATCGGCGAGATGCCGCGCGATCGGAACGCCGTGGACAACGCCCATGGCACATCGGTCGCGCGCAGCGGTTCCGCGGCGCTGGGCCTGACCGTACAGCCGCTGGACAGCGACACCCGCAAGCAGCTTGGGTTGAAGCCGGGCCAGGGCGTGGCCATCAGCGACATCACCGGTGACGTTGCCGCGCAGGCCGGGTTGCAGCAGGGCGACGTGATCCTGATGGTCAACCAGCAGAAAATCGACAGCGTGGCCGCCTTCCGCGAGGCGACCAAGGACGTCAAGCCAGGCACCACGGTACTGTTGCTGGTGCGTCGTGGCGATCAGAGCCAGTTCGTTGCCTTGACGGTGCCCGGCGGCAAGTAGGGCATTTCGGTCGGGCGCAACTTATACCGGCATCTCCTACCGGCATGGTCCATCCCTTGCGGACGGAGCATGCCGGTTGCGGCTGGCCGGGCCTCCCCGCCGGCAGGTCGCCTGCGGTCGGTTCCATGCGATAATGTTGGGTTAGCGTCGCCATTGCGGCGATGCGCTGCCTGCGCTTCATGCATGGCGGCAGACCCAAGCCCGACAGGCCGCCAGCGTTCCATGGAATTGATCCGCAACTTCTCCATCATCGCGCACATCGACCACGGCAAGTCGACCCTTGCCGATCGCATCATCCAGATCTGCGGCGGGCTGGCCGATCGCGAGATGGAAGCGCAGGTGCTGGATACCAACCCGATCGAACGCGAGCGCGGGATCACCATCAAGGCACAGTCGGTGTCGCTGCCGTACACTGCGCGCGACGGCAAGACCTACCAGTTGAATTTCATCGACACGCCGGGGCACGTCGATTTTTCCTACGAGGTCAGCCGTTCGCTGGCGGCCTGCGAAGGCGCCTTGCTGGTGGTGGACGCGGCACAGGGTGTCGAGGCGCAATCGGTCGCCAACTGCTACACCGCGGTGGAGCAGGGGCTGGAAGTGGTGCCGGTACTGAACAAGATCGACCTGCCGACCGCCGACGTGGAAAAGGTCAAGCTCGAGATCGAGGCGGTGATTGGCATCGACGCCACCGACGCGGTGGCGATCAGCGCCAAGACCGGCCTCAACGTGATCGAGGTGCTCGAAGCGATCATCGCCCGCATCCCGCCGCCGAAGCCGCGCGATACCGACCGGCTGCAGGCGCTGATCATCGACTCCTGGTTCGACAATTATCTCGGCGTGGTGTCGCTGGTGCGCGTCATGCAGGGCGAAATCAAGCCCGGCGACAAGCTGCTGGTGATGTCGACCGGGCGCAGCCACGAAGTGGCCGAGGTCGGGGTGTTCACGCCCAAGCGCAAGAAGCTGGACAAACTCGGCGCCGGCGAGGTGGGCTGGATCAACGCCGCGATCAAGGACGTGCACGGCGCGCCGGTGGGCGACACGCTGACCCATGCGGGCAAGCCCGCCGACAAGGCCTTGCCGGGCTTCCAGCACATGCAGCCGCGGGTGTTCGCGGGTCTGTTTCCGGTGTCGTCGGACGACTACCCCGCCCTGCGCGAGGCGCTGGACAAGTTGCGCCTGAACGATGCCGCGCTGTTCTTCGAGCCGGAATCCTCCGAAGCGATGGGTTTCGGCTTCCGCTGCGGCTTCCTCGGCATGCTGCACATGGAGATCGTGCAGGAGCGGCTGGAGCGCGAATACGACCTGAACCTGATCACCACCGCGCCGACCGTGGTCTACGAGATCCTCAGGACCGACGGTTCGACGATGCTGCTGGACAACCCGGCCAAGCTGCCGGCCTCGCCGCAGGTGCAGGAGATCCGCGAGCCGATCATCGTCGCCAACATCCTCACGCCGCCGGACTACATCGGCAACGTGATCACCCTGTGCGAGGAGAAGCGCGGCGTGCAGCGCTCGATCC
>SCRF01000036.1 GCA_004322005.1 Rhodanobacter sp.
ACGGCGCCGTCCTGGCCGGCCAACTTCTGTTCTGGGCCGTGCTGGCCGCTTTCGTGATCGCCGCCCTGCTGTGGATGCGCATGGCGCGCCGCATTCTGGACAGTATTCGTGGCAGTGAGGAACGCTACCGCCTGCTGTTCGACAGCGCGGCCGATGCGATCGTGATGGTCGATGAAGCGAGTGGGCGGATACTCGATGCCAACCGCATGGCATCGGCGTGGACCGGGCGCAACGCGGGGGATCTGATCGGCGATCGGTTCGATCAACTGTTCATGCGCACCGTCTCGCATCTGACCGACCGCCCGGACAGCAACACCCTGCTCGACGCCGCAGGTGGCATTCGGCCGGTGGAAACGCAGAGCAGCCTGGCCACCTGGGCCGACAAGCCGGTGCGTCAGGCGATCATTCGCGACATCACCGAGCGGGTGGAGATGGAGCAGGAGCGCCGGATTGCCGCTGAGGCGCTGTCCAGCATTGCCGAAGGCGTGATCATTGCCGATGCCGATCGACTGGTGGTTTCGACCAATGCCGCGCATGCCGAAATCACGGGGTTCAGCGCACAGGATCTGCATGACAGGCGCCTCGACGACACGCGCAGCCTGCCCGATGGTTCGCCGATGCCGCAGGCGATCTGGGATGACATCGCCGCCGGCCACAACTGGCTCGGTGAAGTGCTCAGTACGCGTCGCGATGGCACCAGCTATCCGGAACATCTGAGCATCAGCGCCATCCGCGACGCAGAAAATCAGGTGCTCTACTACGTCGCGGTATTCACCAACATCTTCGCCAGCAAGGTCAATCAGCGTCGGCTGGAGTACCTGGCACGGCATGATCCGCTGACCGGCCTGGTCAATCGGGCGGAGTTCGAGCGGCAGTGCGACGAGGCGTTCGTCGGTGTAGGTCGTGATCGCCAGGCTGCTGCGGTGCTGTTCATCGATATGGACGCATTCAAGCTCGTCAACGACAGCTACAGCCATGCGATCGGCGACCGTGTGCTGGTCAGGGTGGGCGAGCGCATCCAGCGGCAGTTGTCCGGCACCGATGTGGCCGGACGCATCGGCGGCGACGAATTCACCGTATTGATCGGCCGCATCAACCTGCGCGAGGATGCCATCGCCGTCGCCAGGCGTCTGCTTGCCGCCTTGTCCGAGCCTTTCATGGTGGACGAGTACGAAATCGTGATGAGTGCCAGCATCGGCATCGCGGGCTACCCGCTGGACGGCGACACGGCGGTCACCCTGATCGCCAATGCCGATGCCGCCATGTACGTGGCGAAAACCGAAGAACGCAATACCTTCCGTCTCTATACGCCGCTGATGCATGCCAACACCAGCCGGCGTCTGCTGCTGGCAACCGAGTTGCGCCATGCGCTGGCCAACGACCAACTGCGTCTGGTCTATCAACCCAGCGTCGAGCTGCGCACCGGCCGCATCGTGGCGGTCGAGGCGCTGTTGCGCTGGCGACACCCGGAACGCGGCGAGGTGATGCCGGTGGAATTCATCCCGGTGGCGGAAAGCCTCGGCCTGATTCGCCGCATCGACGAGTGGGTACTGAAAACGGCGTGCGCGCAGATCGAGGCATGGGACAAGGCGGGGGTGCCGCCGATTCGCGTGGCGGTCAATGTGTCGGCCCGCTGGTTCGGCCATCCGGCCTTTGTCGAGGGGCTGGAGCGCGTGCTGCAGTCAAGGCAGTTGTCCGGGAGCCGGTTGATGCTGGAGATCACCGAGGGCGCCATGCTGAAGCTCGGCGACGAGACCGAACGCACCATGCGTGCCCTGCATGCACTGGGCATCGAGGTGGCCATCGACGACTTCGGCACGGGCTATTCCTCCATGGCTTATCTCAAGCTGCCGGCCGTGTCTTATCTGAAGATCGACCGCTCCTTCGTGACGGGGTTGCCGGCCAGTGCCAACGATGTGGCGATTGCCAAGGCGATGCTGGCGATGGCGAAGAGCCTTGGCTTGAGCACGATCGCCGAAGGCATCGAAACCGAGGGTCAGCACGATTTTCTGCTGCGCGAGGGTTGCATAGAAGGGCAAGGTTATCTGTATGCCTATCCGATCGAGGCTGCCGAGATCAAGCTCCTGCTATGCCCCGTTCATCCGCACGTGCCGAGCAAACTCAGACTGGTGCCGCCCAGACGCAGCTGAGGAAATCCCGCATAACCCGCTCCCTGGCACTTCGTAGGAGCGCACCCTGTGCGCGAATGCCCTTGATCTGCACACCAGGGCATTCGCGCACAGGGTGCGCTCCTACGCGAATCTGCACGAGGGTATTCGCGCACAGGGTGCGCTCCTACGCGAATCGGGGTGGTTCGAGGTGCTCTACAACGCCGCGCAGTGGCGGTTGAGCCACTCCAGATCGGCACCGTCGAGCAGCGGGCTGAGCGCGGCGCGCACGCCGGCGTGGTAATCGTCCAGCCAGGCGCGTTCTTCCGGATTGAGCAGGTCGATTTCCAGTGCGCGCCGGTCGAACGGGCACAGCGTGAGCGTTTCAAATCCGAGGAACTCGCCGAACTCGGTCTGCTCGGCTTCCACCACCACGGCCAGGTTTTCATGACGGATACCGTGCCGACCGGGCTTGTACAGGCCCGGTTCGATCGAGCTGATCATGCCCGGCTCCAGCGGCACCAGCGCGCCACCGCTGGTCGGCGGGCGGATGCCGTGCGGGCCTTCGTGCACATTGAGGAAGTAGCCCACGCCGTGGCCGGTGCCATGGCCGTAATCCATGCCCGAGGCCCATAACGGTGCCCGCGCCAGTGCATCCAGTTGCGGGCCGCTGGCGCCACTGGGAAAACGCGCGCGACTCAGCGCGATCAGGCCTTTCATCACCAGGGTGGCGTCGCGCCGCTGTTCGGCGGTGGTGGGACCGAGCGCCAGCACGCGGGTGATGTCGGTAGTGCCGCCCAGGTACTGACCGCCCGAATCGACCAGCAGCAGACCTTTGGGCTGCAGTACACTGTGGTGCTCGGGCGTGGCCTGGTAATGCGGCAACGCGCCGTTGGCCATGTAGCCGGCAATCGTCGCGAAGCTCTTGCCGACATAGCCGGGCTGGGCCGAACGCTCTTCCAGCAACAGCGCGTCAACGTCCAGCTCGGTCACGTGCATGCCGGCAGCCAGCCGCTGTTCCAGCCGACGAAAGGCACACACCAGGGCGGCGCCGTCGCGGCGCATCACGTCGCGTATGTGATCGAGTTCAGCTGCGTTCTTGCGTGCCTTGAACGCGGTGCTGGGGTTGGCTGCCTCGATGCGCTTGACGGCCGGTGCGATGGCGTCGGCGATCGCGCTGACCACCCGGCTGCTGTCCAGCAGCAGGCTGTCGGCGGCACCCAGATCGTTCAAGGCCGAGGTGATCGCGGCGTAATCGGCGATCTCGATGCCGTCGGCGGCGAGCGCGGCGACCAGTGCATCACCGAGCTTGGTGCGCTGGACGAACACGGTGGCGCGGCCGGTGGCCTCCACCAGCATATGCGCCAGAAACACCGGATTGCATTCGACGTCGCTGCCGCGCAGGTTGGTCAGCCAGGCGATGTCGTCGAGGCTGGAAAGCAGATGATGGGTCGCGCTCAGCTTGCGCATGGCGTTGCGCAGGCGAATCAGCTTGTCGCCACGCGCAATGCTCGCATAGGCGGGGTCATGTTCGACCACCGGTGCCTGCGGCAGGGCGGGACGATCGGACCAGATCAGGCCCGGCAGATCCAGGTCGATGCGCAGGCTGGCGCCGTGCTCGCGCAACCGGCGCTCGATCTGCCGCTGGGTGGCCAAGGCCAGGCTGTCGCCCGCCACGGCCAGTACGTCGCCGCCGTGCAGGTGCTGCTGCAGCCATTCCAGATGTTCGGCGGCATGAGCCACGCGCTGCTTCATCAGCTGGATGCCGCTGCCGGCCAGTTGTTGTTCGGCCTGGGAAAAATAGCGTGAATCGGTCCACAGGCCGGCATGCTCGCGGGTCACGACCAGGGTGCCGGCCGAACCGGTGAAGCCCGACAGCCAGGTTCGTGCCTGCCAGTGATCCGGCAGGTATTCGGACAGGTGCGGATCGGCGCTGGGGACGAGCACGGCGGCGACGCCATGCTGCTGCATGACTGCGCGCAAGGCGGCGAGGCGGCTGGGTATGGGGTTCTTCATGGGTGCAGATGCTAGCAGCCTGCCGGGCTTTGGTTGGCCGGGCGCCTACGAATCCCGGGGCGGCAGGCGCGGCGAGGCGGGCAACGTATCGGGTGCCACTGCGCCACCGGAGATGATGAAGGCCATCGCCTGGTCCATCGTCCAGTCGGTCGGCGTCAATTCGTCTAGCGGCACCACTACGAGATAGCCGCCGGTCGGGTTCGGCGTGGTCGGGATGAACACCGCCGCCATCTCGCGGCCGGTGCCGTCCTCGAGCATCACCCGGGTGACGAAGCCGACCACCCGCATGCCGCGACGGGGAAACTCCACCAGCACTACCCGCTGCACGCCGGACGGCTTGTTCTGCAGTACCGTCATCAGCTTCTTGGTGCCGCCGTAGATCGTCTGCACCACCGGGATGCGTGCCAGCAACGCGTCGAAACCGTTGATGAAACGCTGGCCGATCACCCGGTTGGCCAGCGCGCCGAGCAGGTAGAGCGCGCCGAGCGTGATCAGCAGGGCCACCACAAAGTCCAGCCATTCGCTGTTGAGCACGCCCGCTGCCTTCGGCGCCACCAGTGCCAGCGCGCCCAGCAATGCGTTGACCAGCGGCGCACCGATGCCGGCCAGCATGCCCAGCACGAACTTGAACACCAGCCAGGTCACCCACAACGGGATGAACGTGAGCAGGCCGGTCAGCAGATAGCGTTTGAGGCGCAGCGGTCGCATGGGAGGATTGGTTCTGGTCAATTACGGGGCATTGTAGGCGCAGCACCCTCCTGCTGCGGAGTCTGGTTGCCGCCGAACTGGGTGCCGACGTAGTTGCGGTTCCACGGGCGCAGCCGCAGCACCACGCGTGCTTCGGTCCAGTCTGCCGACACCTGCTGCACGCGGATGCTGTTGCACAGGAACGGCGGCCACAAGTTGATCAGGCGACGGAAAGTGGATGCGCGCATGGGATTCCTGACGGGTGTGGCTGGCGGGCTCGGCTGGCGTAGGAGCGCACCCTGTGCGCGAAAGCTCTTTGCAGCGGCCGTGACAAGAGCTTTCGCGCACAGGGTGCGCTTCTACGGGGTCCGGCCGGGATCAGAACAGCAGTGAGGCCATCCTGCGGCGGTAACGCCCGACCAGTTCGGCATCGTCGAGCGTGGCGAAGGCGGCGAGCAGGCGTTTCTTCGCCTGGCCGTCGTTCCAGTCGCGGGCGTGCTGCATGATGGTCAGGAACTGATCGAGTCCCGCGGCGGGATCGCCTTCGAGCAGCAGCCGCACGCCCAGCAGGTCACGCGCGGCCCAGTCGTTGCCGTCGGTGAGTATGCGCTGCTGCAGATCGTCCAGCGGCGGCGCGCCTTCGAGTGTGCGGGCGAGATCGAGTTGATGGCCCAGGTGCACTGCGCGCGCATCGGTGGCGAGGTTGGCCGGCAACGCTGCCAGTTCCGCCGCCGCGGCACCGGTCTGGCCCGCACGCATCAGCGCCACGGCCAGGTCGAGTTTCAGCTCGGACCGGTCCGGCTCGGCGGCGATCGCCTGTTGCACCCGGTTGATGGCCTGCTCTGGCGTTTCCAGGACGGCGTCGTCGATCGCGGCATCGGCCGGCGGCGCCTCCAGCGGCTGCACATGGCGCGACAGGAATTCGCGCAGCTGACCTTCCGGCAGTGCACCAGTGAAACCGTCGAGCGGCTGGCCATCCCTCACCAGCATCACCGTGGGTATGCTGCGGATGCCGAACATGCCGGCCAGTTCCTGCTGGGCGTCGACGTCGACCTTGCCCAGCCGGAACGCGCCGTTGTATTCGGCGGCCAGCTTTTCCAGCAGGGGTCCGAGGGTCTTGCAAGGCTCGCACCAGGTGGCCCAGAAATCGACCAGGATCGGCGTGTTCATGGAGGCCTGCAGGACATCGGCCTCGAAATTCTGCTTGTCCACATCGAACGCGTGGGGGGTGGCAGTCACGGAAAACTCCAGCTTCATGGGGCGTGCGGATCAGATCGGGGGCACAGTCGAGCATATCAAGTCCGCGTCGTCTGGCACGCGGTTCAGCATGACTGCGGCAGATTTGCGAGAATGCCGCACGGCCCTACCGGAGCATGCTGTCGAGCCCATGGACACGATGTCACCCGCACCCCTGCTGATTTGCGAGCATTGCGACACGGTCTACCGCCGCATTTCGCTGGCGCGTGGCCAGGTGGCGTGCTGTGCGCGCTGCCATTTCGTGCTCGAACGGCATCACCGGCTCAGCGCCAACGGCTTGCTGGCGCTGACGGCGACGGCGATGGTGGTATTCATCCAGGCCAATACCTGGCCGATCATCACGCTGGGGCTGAATGGCCAGCAGAGCAGTGCCACGCTGTGGGGCACCATCATTGCCATGTGGCAACAACACGCGCAGATCGTGTCGGTGCTGGTGGCGGCAACGCTGTTCTTCTTTCCGTTGATGAAGATGCTGCTGTTCGGCTGGGTGTTCTGGTTTGCCCGCCGCGGAGAGCGCGGGCCGGGCTTTCGCGGTGTGATGATCGTGCTGCACTACCTGCGGCCATGGACCATGAGCGAGGTGTTCATGCTCGGTGTGCTGGTGGCCATCGTCAAGGCACGCGCCTACTTCGAGGTGACCGCGGATCCGGGCGTTTTCGCCTACGCCGCGCTGACCGTGCTGATCACCGTATTCGCCGGGGTCGACTTTCGCCAGTTGTGGGACGTCACCGCGGAGCGCAAGCCATGAGCAAGCTGCCGCGGGCCGCCGAACTGGGGCTGATCCGCTGCCACGTGTGCGCTCTGGTCTGTCGCGACACTCAGGCACCCGGTGCTGCCTGTCCGCGTTGCGGTGCGCGGCTGCACCGGCGCAAGTCGGCCAGTTACAGCCGCACGGCGGCGCTGCTGCTGGCGGCGTTCATCCTGTACATCCCGGCCAACCTGCTGCCGATCATGCGCACGGCGAGCATCGGCGAGGTGGACGACAACACCATCATCAGCGGCGTCGTGGAGTTGTGGGTGAAGGGTGCCCCGGACCTGGCGATCATCGTGTTCACCGCCAGCATCATGGTGCCGATGCTGAAATTCCTGGTGCTGGGCCTGCTGCTGGTCTGCGGCAAATGCGGCAGCAACTGGGCGCAGCATCAGCGCGCCAGGCTTTATCGGCTGGTTGAATTCGTCGGTTACTGGTCCATGCTGGACGTGTTTGTGGTCGCCCTGCTTACCGCACTGGTTCGCTTCAGCGTGTTCAGCAGTGTCGAGCCGCTGCCTGGCGTGGTGTTCTTCGGGTTGACCGTGGTGTTGACCATGCTGGCCTCCATGAGTTTTGATCCGCGGCTGATCTGGGATTGCGGGTGCGACGATGAGTGACGAAGCACCGCCGGTGGTCGGGGAGCTGCCGCAGCCGACGGTACGGCGGCGGCGTTTCGGCGCGTCACTGATCTGGCTGGTGCCGGTGATTGCCGCCGCGGTCGGGCTGTCGCTGGCCATCAACAGCTGGCTGCAGGCCGGCCCGCAGATCACCATCAGCTTCCAGTCTGCCGAAGGGCTGGATGCGGGCAAGACGCCGGTGAAGTACAAGAACGTGGTGATCGGCAAGGTCGGCAAGATCCGGCTCAGCGACGATCGCAGCCACGTCATCGTGAACGTGGCGCTGGAAAAGAGCGCGGAAGGTTTTGCCACGGCCGACACCCGCTTCTGGGTGGTGCGCCCGCGGATTGGCCTGGGCGGGATCTCCGGCGTGGGCACGCTGTTCTCCGGCGCCTATATTGGCGCCGATGTGGGCAACTCGAAGGTGCCTCGTTACGATTTCGACGGACTGGAGCAGCCGCCGGCGCTGACCCATGGCGCGCCTGGCCGCAGTTTCGTGCTGCACAGCGACGACCTCGGTTCGCTGGACATCGGCTCGCCGGTCTACTACCGGCACATCCAGGTCGGCCGCGTGGTGTCCTATCACCTGGACCCGGACGGCAAGGGCGTCTCGCTGCAGATTTTCGTGGATGGCCCGAACGACCAGTTCGTCACCCGCTCCAGCCGCTTCTGGAATGCCAGTGGCGTGGACGTGTCGCTCGGCGTCGATGGCCTGAAGGTCAACACGCAATCGCTGGCCACCATCCTGGCCGGCGGCGTGGCGTTTCAGGATCCGCCGGGTCCGCATGACAGCGCCCCGGCGCCGGAAGACAGCAGCTACAAGCTGTTCGGCGACCAGACCACCGCCATGGCTCCGCCCAACGGCCCGCCGCAGTACATCCGCATGCGCTTCGAGCAGTCGGTGCGCGGACTGGCGGTCAATTCGCCGGTGGAGTTCCTCGGCATCAACCTTGGCAAGGTGGTGTCGGTCAATCTCGACTACGACGCGAAAAGCCGGCAGTTTCCGACCCTGGTTGGCGCCGTCATCTATCCGCAGCGCCTGGGCAGCGCCTATGCCAAGCTGGAGGCGCAAGCCAGGGCGCACGGCGAAAATCCCGAACAGTCCAGGCTGCTGGGGCGGCTGGTCATTCGCGGCCTGCGTGCGCAGGCGCGCACCGGCAACCTGCTCACCGGCCAGCTGTATGTGGCGCTGGAGTTCATGCCGCACGCGCCAACGGTGGCGTTCGACCCTGCCGCCAAGCCGCTGATGATCCCCACCGTGCCCGGCAGCCTCGACAAACTGCAAGAGCAACTGGCCGGGATCGTCAACAAGCTCGACAAGGTCCCGTTCGACAGCATTGGCCGGCATCTGGATCAGTCGCTGGCCGGACTCAATGCCACGCTCAAGCGGGTCAACGGCGAGACGCTGCCGCAGTTCAACCACACCTTGCAGGGTGTGCGCAAGACCATGGGTACCGCCGACCATGCGCTGTCCGCGGATTCGCCGCTGCAGCAGAATCTGGACAGCACATTGCAGGAACTGCAACGCATGGCGCGTTCATTGCGGGTGCTCACCGATTATCTGGACGGCCATCCGGACGCCCTCATTCGCGGCCGGCGTCCCGACCCCGCGGCGCCGGCAGTGCCGGCCAGCAAACCGAAGTCAGGGAGCCAGCCATGATCCGCACCGGAACGCGCCTGTCCGCACTGGGGCTTGCCCTGGCCCTGGCGGCCTGCGCCTCGGCACCGCTGCACTACTACACCCTGGTGGCGCCCGCCGCTCTGGTGGCCGGCGCGCCGGATACTTCCACAGCCACCAGCGGGTCCTCGCTGCCGTTCGAATTGCTGCCCGTCGGCGTGCCGGCGCAGGTCGACCAGCCGCAGCTGGTGGTGCGCTCGGGCGGTCAGGGCGTGGTACTGCTCGATGGCGAACGCTGGATCGCACCGCTCAATGACGAAGTGCGCAGCGCGCTGTCGGCCGATCTCGCACGGCAGCTGCACAACCAGGATGTCAGCGGCCTGCCGGACAGCGGCAAGCCGTTGCTGCGGGTCAAGCTGGATCTGCGCCGGTTCGATTCGCAGCCCGGCAGCTATGCGTTGATCGAGGGAGCATGGAGTGTACGCGTGCTGCATGACGCTCGCGCCGGGGCGCTGGCCTGCACCAGCCGGATCGTGGAAACGGTCGGCCCCGGTTACGACGCGCTGGTGCAGGGGCACCAGCGGGCGATCGGCCAGCTGGCAGCGCAGATCGCCGTCGTGGCGCGCGCGCTGGGCAGCGGGCAGCCGGCGGCATGTCCGGCTTTCCCGTAACCCGGCATCGCCGGATCCGGCAAGCTCCGATGCTTGGCGGCCGGCCTGCGCTGGGCTAGTCTGAGCAGTTCACCGCAGCAGGCCATCACCGGCTTGCGCCAACCGCATCACGGCGCGAAGAATCATGCAGGATATCCGGCAACCCGACTCCACCGAGCACGGCGACAATCCCGAACGGGGCGGCAGCCCCGAGCAGGGCTACGCACCGCAGGCGGTGGAAGCCGCGGCGCAGCAGTACTGGAACGCCGAGCGCGCCTACGAAGTCGGCGAAGACAGCAGCCGGCCGAAGTTCTTCTGCCTGGCGATGCTGCCGTACCCGTCCGGTGCGCTGCACATGGGCCACGTGCGCAACTACACGATCAGTGACGTGATCAGCCGCTACCAGCGCATGCAGGGCAGGAACGTGCTGCAGCCGATGGGCTGGGATGCGTTCGGCCTGCCGGCCGAGAACGCCGCGATCAAGAACAACACCGCGCCGGCGAAATGGACCTACGCAAACATCGACCACATGCGCAGCCAGCTGAAATCGCTGGGCTATGCGATCGACTGGACCCGCGAGTTCGCCACCTGCCGGCCGGACTATTACCGCTGGGAACAGCTGATGTTCACCCGCCTGCTGAAGAAGGGCATGGCCTACCGCAAGAACGCGGTGGTGAACTGGGATCCGGTCGACCAGACCGTGCTGGCCAACGAGCAGGTGATCGACGGCCGCGGCTGGCGTTCCGGTGCGCTGGTGGAGAAGCGCGAGATCCCGCAGTGGTTCCTGAAGATCACCGACTACGCGCAGGAACTGCTCGACGGGCTGGACACGCTGCCGGGCTGGCCCGACGCGGTCAAGACCATGCAGCGCAACTGGCTCGGGCGCAGCGAAGGGCTGGAGATCCACTTCGCGCTGGAAGGTGGCGGCGAACCGTTGAGCGTGTTCACCACCCGCCCCGACACGCTGATGGGGGTGACCTTTCTGTCGATCGCCGCCGAACATCCGCTGGCGCTGCAGGCGGCCCGCGACAACGAGACGCTGGCGGCCTTCATCGCCGAGCTGAAACACGGTGGCGTGTCCGAGGCCGAACTGGAAACCCAGGAAAAGCGCGGCATCGACACCGGCCTGCGCGCGATCCATCCGGTCACCGGCGAACCGGTGCCGATCTGGGTCGCCAACTTCGTGCTGATGGGCTACGGCACCGGCGCGGTGATGGCGGTGCCCGCGCACGACCAGCGTGACTGGGAGTTCGCGCAGAAATACAGCCTGCCGATCAGGATGGTGATCGTCGACGCGTCGGTGATCGATGCCTTGAACGCGATCCAGCACGACCTGTCGCTCGGCGTCGGCAGCGACCCGATGCGCGCGGCCCTGCAAGGGCGCGACAGCAACACGCAGGATATCTCCGCGCCGGTGCGGGTGATCGAGGAATTCGAGCGGCGCATCCAGGAAGAGGCCGCCTGGACCTCGCGCGGCCTGCTGGTCAATTCCGGCGAGTACGACGGCATGGACTTCGAGCAGGCGCTGGACGCGCTGGCCAGCCGCTTCGAGCGGGACGGCAGCGGCTCGCGTCGGGTCAACTGGCGCCTGCGCGACTGGGGCGTCAGCCGCCAGCGCTACTGGGGCTGCCCGATCCCGGTGATCTACTGCCCGGACTGCGGTGCGGTGCCGGTGCCGGAGGACCAGCTACCGGTGGTGCTGCCCGAGGACGTGGCGTTCTCCGGCGTGCTGTCGCCGATCAAGGCCGACCCGGAGTGGCGCAAGACCACCTGCCCGCAGTGCGGCGGCGCGGCCGAACGCGAGACCGACACCTTCGACACCTTCATGGAGTCGAGCTGGTACTACGCGCGCTACACCAGCCCCGGCGCCGACGCGCAGATCGACGAGCGGGCGAACTACTGGCTGCCGGTCGACCAGTACATCGGCGGCATCGAACACGCGATCATGCACCTGCTGTACTTCCGCTTCTATCACAAGCTGCTGCGTGACGCGGGCATGGTGCATTCGGACGAGCCGGCGCAGAACCTGCTGTGCCAGGGCATGGTGATCGCCGAGACGTTCTATCGCGACAACGCCGACGGTTCGAAGGGCTGGATCAATCCGGCCGATGTCGAGATCCGGCGCGACGAGAGGGCGCGCGTGGTGGGTGCCCTGCTCAAGGCCGATGGCCAGCCGGTGTCGATCGGTGGCACCGAGAAAATGTCGAAGTCGAAGAACAACGGCATCGATCCGCAGACCATGGTGGACAAGTACGGTGCCGACACCGTGCGGCTGTTCTCGATGTTCGCGGCGCCACCGGAGCAGTCGCTGGAGTGGAGCGAGGCCGGCGTGGAAGGCATGGCGCGCTTCCTCAAGCGTTTCTGGCGCGAGGTGACCACGCACGCGACGGGTCCCGAGCATGCGGTCGTCGATCCGGCCGTGCTGGATGCCGCCCAGAAGACCCTGCGCCGCCAGCTGCACGAGACGATCCAGAAGGTCGGCGACGATTTCGGCCGGCGCCACGCGTTCAACACCGCGATCGCCGCACTGATGGAACTGCTCAACGCACTGGGCAAGTTCCACGACCAGAGCGACCAGGGCCGCGCGGTGCGGCACGAGGCGCTGGAGGCGATGGTGCTGCTGCTCAACCCGGTGGTGCCGCACATCAGCCATGCGTTGTGGCAGGTGCTCGGCCACCCCCAGACGGTGCTGGAGGATCAGCCGTGGCCGCAGGTCGACCCGGCCGCGCTGGTGCGCGACACGGTCACGCTGGCAGTGCAGATCAACGGCAAGTTGCGCGCTACCATCGAGCTGGCGGTCAACGCCTCGAAGGAAGAGGCCGAGCGACAAGCCCGGGCGCAGCCGCAGGTGATCAGTTTCCTGGAGGGCCTCAGCGTGCGCAAGGTCATCGTGGTACCCGGCAAGATCGTCAACATCGTCGCAGGATGAAATCCATGAGAGCCCTGAAAGCACGCCACCTGTTCCATGCCTCGCTGCTGCTGTCCGTGCTGGTGCTCGGCGCCTGCGGGTTCCATCTGCGCGAGAGCGCGGCGCTGCCGGCATCAATGCAGCATGTGCACATCACCGTCAACGGCGGCGGCGATCTCCCGCGCATGCTTGCGCGTGCCCTGCGCGACGCCGGGGTCAGCGTCGAGGACGGCAGCGGCCCCGGCGTGGCCGAACTGCGCGTACCGGTGGCGGCGTTCAGCACCGACACGTTGAGTGCGGGCGGTTACGTGCGCATCACCGAATACGCCGTGCGCTACCAGGTGCGGTTCAACGTGACCGATGCCGCCGGCCGGGCCTTGCTGCCCGACCAGCAGATCAACATGTCGCGCGAATACAGCTACGACGCCGCCAACACCGTCGGCAACGCCTCGCAGGTCGAGGAGATCCAGCGCAGCCTCAATGACGACATGGTGCAGGCGATCCTGTTCCGCCTGCAGGCGGCCGGCAAGCACCAGTTGGCCGTACCGGCGGCTGCAGCCAGCACGCACTGATGCCGCTCGGTGCCGCGCAGTGGCAGAAGGCGTTGGCGGCGGACCGTCTGGCGCCGGTGTATCTGCTTGCCGGCGTGGAGCTGCTGGTGCTGGAGGCGGCCGATGCGTTGCGCGCGCAGGCGAAAAAACTCGGTTACAGCGAGCGCGAAGTGCTGGACGTCGGCCCGCATTTCGACTGGGACGACCTAGCCCGCGCCGCCGCCGGCATGTCGCTGTTCGCCACCCGCCGCCTGATCGACCTGCGCCTGCCTACCGGCCGTCCCGGCATCGACGGCGCCAAGGCGATCAACGCGTTCTGCGCCGATCCGCCGCCGGACGTCACGCTGTTGATCACCGCGATGGAGTGGAGCAGCAAGCACGACGGTGCCTGGAGCAGGAAGCTCGATGCCAGCGGCACCATGGTGGTGTTCAACCCGCCGCGGCCGAATGAATGGGGCGCCTGGATCGGGGCGCGGCTCGCTTCGCGCGGCCTGTCTGCCACGCCCGATGCCGCCGCGTTGCTGGCCGAACGAGTCGAAGGCAACCTGCTCGCCGCCGCGCAGGAAATCGACAAGCTCGCCGTGCTGCACGGGCAGGGCCGCATCGACCTCACCGAGATGGAAAACCTGGTCGCCGACAGCGCCCGCTACGACGCCTTCAAGCTCACCGACGCCGCGTTTGCCGGCGACGGTGCGCGTGCGCTGCGCATCCTCGCCGGCCTGCGCGCCGAAGGCGACGAATTGATTGCGCTGATGGGCTGGCTGGTCAATCAGCTGCAACTGGCGCTGCGCCTGGCCAATGCGCATGACCTCGCCGCGCAGATCCGCACCGAACACCTGTGGCCCGCGCGCGAGCAGCTGTTCCGCCAGGCGCTGCGCCGCGCGCCGCGCGAGCACTGGCTGCAGTGCCTGGCCCGCGCCTCGCGCATCGACCGCATGGCCAAGGGCCGCGAGACCGGCAACGCCTGGCAGGAGGCCGAGCGGCTGATCGCCGTCATGGCCGAACCCCGCGCGGCCAGGGCGCTGGCATGAAACCGCTCGCCATCTTCGGCGGTACGTTTGATCCGATTCATCTCGGCCATCTGTGCGTGGCCTGGGAAGCGTCCGAGCTGCTCGATGCCGAGGTGCTGATGATGCCTTCCGGCATCCCGCCGCATCGCCCGCCGCCGATCGCCAGCGCGCAGCAGCGCGTGGCGATGTTGCGTGCCGCCTTGCGCGGCCAGTCGCGGCTGATCCTGGATGCGCGCGAGCTGACGCGCAGCGGCCCGTCGTACACCGTCGACACGATGATCGAGCTGCGTGCCGAGCAGGGCGAGCGCCCGCTGGTGCTGCTGCTCGGTGCCGATGCGTTTGCCGGGCTGCCCGGCTGGCACGGCTGGCGCAGGCTGTTCGAGCTGGCGCATATCGGCGTGCTGAGCCGGCCCGGCGAACAGGCCGTGCTGCCGGACGTGTTGCAGCGCGAAATCAGCGGCCGCCGGGTGGCTGGTCCCGCGGAACTGCGCACGCTGCCGGCGGGCAAGCTGGTCGAGTTGTCGGTCACCCCGATGGAAATTTCCTCAACACGCATTCGCGAACTGATCGCGGCCGGGCGCGAACCGTGCTACCAGCTGCCGGCAGGGTTGTTCGACGATCCGCAGCTGCTTGCGCCGTATCGCCGCTGATCCCGCTGCCGTAGGAGCGCACCCTGTGCGCGAATGCTCTTGCCACATTCGAGAAGAGTATTCGCGCACAGGGTGGATATGTGCGTGGCTGTAGGAGCCCACCCTGTGGGCGAAAGCTCTTTGCCGACGCCGACAAAAGCATTTGCGCATTGCCGACGCCCGACAAAAGCATTCGCGCACAGGGTGCGCTCCTACGGCAGTGTGCTCGCCACGTAGCAAGCCTCAGCGATCGGCATCCGGCCGACCTTCCGGGGCGCCACGGTGCAGCACATCCGGCAATGCTTCGCCATTCTCGACAAAGCCCAGCGACACCGAGTTGAGGCAATGGCGCTCGCCGGTCGGCGGCGGACCGTCGGGAAACACGTGGCCGAGATGACTGCCGCAGCGCGCGCAGACTTCCTCCACGCGGATCATGCCGTGGCTGGTATCGCGGATCAGCCGGATGTGCGAGGGGTCGTACGGCTGGAAGAAGCTGGGCCAGCCGGTACCGGAGTCGAACTTCGCGCTGGAGCGGAACAGCGGCAGTCCGCAGAAGCGGCAGGTGTAGATGCCGTCCTTGTGGTTGTCCAGGAATACCCCGCAGAACGCCGCCTCGGTGCCATGCTCCAGCAGCACGCGCCGCTCGTCGGCGGACAGGCCGGCCGTGATGTGCGTGCACTGCGCCGCACTGGGTGGGTTGAGGTTGAAGGCGGTCATGGTTTGCTCCTGTCGCGGAAAGGATGGCGGCGCCGGCGCCGCATTCCAAGAGGGGGAACGGACTGTGTAGGAGCGCACCCTGTGCGCGAATGCTCTGGTGGGAGATTCTGTAGGAGCCCGCTCGCGGGCGATGCTCTTGCGAGTTCCGAAAGCAAAGCATCGCCCGCAAGCGGGCTACAGAAGCCGAGCCACAAGGTCGGTTCCCGCAACAGCCGGAGGGTTCACGCGCCGCGATCCAGTTGCCCCTGCACTTCGTTGATCGAGTCGCGGATGCGCTTGCTGAACAGCGAATCCTCGTGATGGATCAGCAGCAGGCGTTCGGTGGCGCGAGTCATGGCGACGTAGAGCAGGCGGGCTTCGTGGGTTTCGTCCTCGCCGGCCTTGGGCATCTGGCCGAGACCGGGGATGATCACCAGCGGAAATTCCAGGCCCTTGCTGGAATGCATGCTGACCAGCTTGATGCTGTCCTTGACCAGGAACAGCGTGTTCTTGCCACCCTTGTCGTCGGCCAGCCGGCAGGCCAGGCCGGCCTGATCCAGCGCGTGGCGCAGTTTTTCGCCCTGCCAGTTGTAGCGGTAGAGCACGGCGATGTCGTCGAGGCGGCGGCCGTGCGCCTGTTCGTCGCGGATCTGGCCGAGCAGGGTGGCGAGTTCCTCGCTGGCGCTGTTGGCGCGGATCAGCTCGGGCACCGCGCCGCGGCGGCCGGCACTTTCCGGCGCAATCAGCGGTACGCCATCGTCCTCGCCGGCCCGGGCGTCGAGCAGTTCGCTGGCGAAGCTGCGCGCCACCGAGAGGATTTCCAGCGTGTTGCGGTAGTTGAGCTTGAGGATGGTGGTGCGGCCCTGCGCCTGCACGCCGAGACTCTTCCAGGTGAACTTGCGCCGGTCGATGCGGCCATTGATGTTCTGCGCATCGTCGTACAGCACCAGCAGCGAGTTGGTGGCCGGGTCGACCATCTGCACGATCAGTTTGTACCAGTCCGGTTCGAAGTCGTGGCCTTCGTCGATCAGCACGGCGCCGTACTGGAAACGCGGGATCTGGCCGCGCCCGACGCCGTCGATCACCCGCTGCACCATCTGCGCGAAGAAGTCGCTGCTGCCCTGCACGGGCAGGTCCAGGTGGTAGGCGGTGAGCATCTTGCGGCACCATTTGTGGAAGTTGTACACCTGCACTTTTTCGCTGAGCCCGCGCTCGCCGAGCAACTGGTCGAGCCGCGCGGCCAGGGTCTTGTTGTAGCAGAGCACCAGAACGGGTTTTCCCAGCTCGCGCGCCAGCTGCATTGCGCGAAAGCCCAGGATCATGGTCTTGCCGGAGCCGGCCACGCCATGGATGATGCGGTGCTCGCTGCCCAGCGAGCGCGCCAGTTGTTCCTGTTGCGCGTCCATCACCTTGATCAGCTCGGGAATCTGCAGCGGCCGGACGGCGTTGGTGTCGGTGTTGTCGAACAGGCCGAACTGGCCCTCACCCGGCGCCACGCGGATCTCCGGGAACAGATGCCAGCGCACGCGGTCGATCTGCGGCAGGGTCAGCGCGACCGGGAACACCTGCGGAAACATCGCCCACAGCCGCTCCTGGAAAGCCTCGGGGTCGGCCGTCTCGTAGATCTCCTCGCGGCAGATCGCCAGGTGTTCCGGAATCACGGCATCCAGGCCGCCGTCGATGAACTGCTGGCGGCTGATGTTGGCCAGCACCACGCCATACGCCCACGGCATCACCAGCTTGCCGGCGTGACGGCTGCCGGTCGGGTGGCGCAGCGCCGGGTCGCGCTCCAGCACCACGCCGATTTCCAGCGCATAGGCGCGCGCCTGCAGCAGCGGGTTGTTCTCCTTCACCAGGCCGCGCGCGGTGACCAGGGTGAACTGGGTGCTGTCGGCGTGGTGGATGGTGTCGGCTTTCCAGTCCTTCACCTCCAGCACCAGCATGCCGCGGCGCGGGTGGAACACCACGAAATCCGGGCGCCGCTGCTTCAGCCCGATCGGCACGTCGTACCACAGCAGGTAGTCGTCCTCGAGCTTGCCTTCCAGCCGTTCGGAGAAGCGTTTCTCGCCGCCGGTCATGCGCGGCAGGCAGCTGTTGCGGGTTGGAATCAGCGTGGCCATCGGCGTCCCGTGAGGTTTCAGCCATCGAAAGTAGCGAAACCCGGCGGGCTGTCAATGCCGGGGTCATTACGGACCCTTGCGGCAGCGGTGCCGCAAGGGCGCGCGAGGAGGAGTATGTTCGCGCCATGCCCGCCCACACGGATGTTGAATCGAGCCGGCAAAGGAGCAAGCATGTTCATCGATCTGGCCACAGTGGCGCTGATGGGGTCGTTGCAGGGACTGCTGCTGGCGGTCGTGCTGTGGACCTCCACCGGCGGCTATGCCGGGGTGGCGCGAACCAGCCTGCGCATCCGCGCCAGCGCATTGGCGATCGAAGCCGCCTCGCTTGGCATTCTCGGCTTGTTCGGCCAGTTGCACGACCCATACGCCATCGTGCTGAGCAACTTGCTGGTGCTGGTGGCCTATGCCGCGACGGTGTGGGCGCTGCGCATGCTGCTCGGGGCCAGGCAGCGGCATGGCGTGGTGATCGCTGCAAGTGTGTCGTGTGCGTTGGCCATGACCTGGTTTTCCGTGGTCAGCCCGAACGCCAACGCAAGGGCCCTGGCGGTCTCGGTGGCAATCATGCTGGACCTGCTGCTGATGCTGACGCCGTTGCTGGCCGGCGTGCGGCAGGGAGCCTCGCTGGCACGTCGCTCATTGCTGTTGATTCTTGCCGCCTCGATGCTGGTGATGGGCTGGCGGATCGTCGATCTGATGCAGGTGAACCTGACTCGGGCCGGGCTGCTGGCGCCCAGCCTGACCAATACGGTGTATGTCCTGCTTTGGTCGATCCAGCCGCTGTTCACCAGTATCGGTTTCCTGCTGATCTACAATGAGACGATCCAGCATGATCTGCATCTGCTGGCGCGAATCGACCCGCTGACCGGGGTCGGCAACCGGCTGGCGATCGAGGAGGCGACGGTGCGGCTGCTGGCACAGGCAGATCGGCAGCGGCAATCGCTGGGCGTGCTGATGCTCGACGCGGACCATTTCAAGGGTGTCAACGACCGTTTCGGTCACAGTGGTGGCGACAAGGTGCTGCAGGCACTGGTGTGCAGCATCCGCGCCACCTTGCGCGACAGCGACGTGATCGGGCGTATCGGCGGCGAGGAGTTCGTGGTGTTGTCGCCGGCGACCGACATGGAGTCGGCACTGATGCTGGGCGAACGCATCCGCGACATGGTCGAAAGCATGCCGCAGCTGATCGACGGCCAGATGCTGAAGCTCACCGTGTCGGTCGGGGTGGCCGTGGCCGCACCGGCGGAGCGCGACGGTACGGCGGTGCTGCAACGCGCCGACAAGGCGCTGTACGCAGCCAAGCGCGCGGGCCGCAACTGCGTGATGGCGGCGACCGCATCGAAGGAAGACGGCAATCCGCTGCCGGCTTGAATCGAGGTGGTCACGCGTATGCGTCCATGCCGATGTGGCGCCAGGGCGCTATGCTTGGCGCCTGTCTTGTCGTCAATGTCCGGGGGCGCATGTCACTGACCATCCAGCATGAGCGTTCCGCGCATCGTTTCGTCGCACAGGTGGATGGTGCGCCGTGCGTCCTCGACTACAGCCTGGCGGCGGGCGTCATGACCATCACCCACACCGGCGTGCCACCCGAAGTGCGTGGGCGCGGGATTGCGTCGGCACTGGTGCAGGCGGCGCTGGATGCGGCCCGCGCCGAAGGCTGGCAGGTGGTGTCGGCGTGTTCGTATGCTTCGGTCTGGATGGCGCGCCATCCGTCGTACCGCGATCTGCTTGCATGACTGGCGCATCGAAGCCCTCTGAACCGGCCGATGCATCGGTGAGCACTCGGCAGAAAAAAAATCCTTGGCGGCCGTTGCGCTACGTGAACGCCCGGCCGCGGCTGATCGTGTCGCTGGCGATCTTCCTCGTCGCCAGCACCGCCCTGATGGCATTGGGAGTGCCACCGGCTACCGCGATCCTGCTGGGTTTCGACCTGGCCGCGGTCGTGTTGCTGAGCATTCTGGCGCATCTGTTCAACCAGGCCACCATCCCACGCATGCGCAGCCAGGCGCGGGCGCAGGATGCCGGACGCTGGGGCTTCCTCTGGAGTGGCGTGGTGCTGTCGGCGGTGGTGCTGGTGGCATTGAGCGGTGAACTGCATGCGGCCAGGAATGGCGGCGTGCCGGCGCTGGTGGTCGGCGTGCTCAGCATCGTGCTCAGTTGGCTGTTCCTGAACACCATGTTCGCGATTCATTACGCACATGGCTTCTACGGGGATTTCGGCGAGCAGCACGCGGGGTTGGAGTTTCCCGGCACGCAGCAACCGGACTACTGGGATTTCGCTTATTTCGCGATCGTGATCGGCATGACGTTCCAGGTCTCCGACGTACAGATCACCAGCCGTTACCTGCGCCGCGTGGTGCTGCTGCACAGTGTCATCTCGTTCTTCTTCAACGTGTTCATCATTGCGATCACGGTGAACATACTGGCTGGACAGGGCTAGCCGGCGCCGCCTCGAACACCCTGCCGGCCGGATCGCCCAGCCCCGGCCGGGCCGTCAGCACGCGTAGTCCCGGTGACCTGAAACACGGGGTGGAACCCGCTCGGGCATGAGGCGCTGGCCCGTTTCTTCGGGGCGCTGACGGCGGGTTCGGCGGACGATGTAACCGCCGGCAGTCTGACCGCGAATGAAACGACGGGGACACCATACGGGCGCCTCCATCCCTTCTTCCAACAAGGATTTTTCCATGAACGCACGCCTCGCAACGCTTCTCGTCACCGCCATGTCCTGCGGTTTTGCCGCCAGCTCTGCATTCGCGCAGGATGCGGTGGCCCACAGCTCGACCGCCGCCATGGCGCGGGATTCGATGCGGCACGGCTCGATGAAAGGCGACCCGATGAGGCATGACGCCATGAAGCACGGCTCAATGAAGCGTGATTCGACGAAGCATGACTCGATGGGGCACGCTTCGATGAAGCACGCTTCGATGAAGCACGCTTCGATGAAGCACGACGCCACGAAGAGCGGTAACGATGCGGTGGACGCGGGTCACTGATCGCATACACCCAGGTGCTGCCGACGGGAGTGCCGCCCCGGTGGCGCTCCCGTTTCAGTTTTGCTGGGCGCTTTTGCGCGGTCACGGCGGCACCAGCACCTCTTGACGGCAGGGCGGTTATACTGCGGCCGCGCCATTCCGCGCGGCTATCCGTATCGAGGCCCCTCCTCTTGAGTACTGCCCGCACGAACAAGTCCGTTACCACGGCCACCCTGCGCAAGTCGGTCATCGACGCGCTGGAAGAACTGAAAGCCAAGGACATTCGCGAGATCGACGTTCGCGGCAAAACCTCCATCGCCGACCTGCTGGTGATCGCCTCCGGCACGTCCGCCCGCCACGTCAAATCGATTGCCGACGAAGTCGGCAGGTTCGCCAAGAAGGCTGGCGTGATGCCGCTGGGCGTGGAAGGCGAGGTGGAGGGCGAATGGGTGCTGGTGGATCTGGGCGACGTGATCGTCCACGTGATGTTGCCGCGCATCCGCGAGTTCTACGGGCTGGAGCGACTGTGGACGGTGGGCGACCATGGGCACCAAGCCGACGTCGATGCGGCGCAGGTTGGCTGATTGCCGGCGTCTGGATCATGTCGCCGGAGTGGCTCCTCACCTCAATCCTCTCCCCGCGGGGGAGAGGAGGCGATGGCGGCGCTGGGCGCGCTTTTGCTTCATTGAAGCGGTCCCATGCGCGCGCGCCTGATCGCCGTCGGTGAACGCATGCCCGGCTGGGTGGCGGAAGGCTTTGCCGAATACTGCAAGCGGCTTTCGCACGAACTGCCGCTGACACTGGTCGAAATCAGGCCCGGCAGCCGCGGCAAGGGCCGCGACGATGCGCGGGCGATCCAGCAAGAGGGCGCGGCGCTGCTCGCGGCGCTGCCGCGCGACAGTCATGCGATCGCGCTGGATGGTCGCGGCAAGCCCTGGTCCAGCGAGCAGCTGGCCGGGCAGCTGGCGCAATGGCGCATGGCCGGACGCGATCTGGCGTTCCTGATCGGCGGCCCCGACGGGCACGCCCCCGAGGTGCTGGCGCGTGCCGAGCAGTGCTGGTCGCTGGGGCCGCTTACGCTGCCGCACATGCTGGTGCGGCTGGTGCTGGCCGAGCAGTTGTACCGGGCCACCACCATCGCGGCGGGGCATCCCTACCACCGCGCCTGATCGTGGCGCGACGTTCCGCTCTGGCCTTTGGCCCTTGCGGTAGCTTAGGCTTGGCATTCTCCACGCCGATGGTCCACCTTCATGTCTGTCCGGGTACTGCAAGCCACCATCCACGATCTCGATGCACTGACCGTGCTGTTCGACGGCTACCGCCAGTTCTACGGGCAACCGGCGGACCGGGAGCGGGCACGGCGGTTTCTTGCGGAGCGTTTCCAGCATCTGGAATCGCTGATCGTGCTGGCGCAGGACGGGCAGGGCGCAGGCATCGGCTTCACCCAGTCGTATCCGCTGTTTTCCTCGGTGCGCACGGTGCGGACCTGGTTGCTCAACGATCTGTTTGTGGCACCGCAGGCACGCCGGCAGGGCGTGGCGACGGCGCTGCTCGCCGCCACGGCGGATCATGCACGGGCGCTGGGTGCGGCCAGCCTGTCGCTGTCGACCGCGCTGGACAATGCGCCGGCGCAGGCGCTGTACGAGTCGATGGGCTGGCAGCGCGACCGGCAATTCTGCGAATACGGCCTCACCCTCTGAGCGCTTGCTGTTTCTTGACTCGTGCTGCCCGGGAAACCCGATGCTTCATCTTGCCTCGCAGTCGCCACGCCGCCGCCAGTTGCTGGAACAGCTGGGCGTGGATTTCACCGTGCTTGACGTCGACGTGCCCGAACAGCGCGCGCCGGATGAATCGCCGCAGGACTACGTAAGCCGGGTGGCGCGTGACAAGGCGCGCGCCGGTCTGGCCAGCCTCGGCGCGGCGGACGATGCGGTGGTACTCGGTGCCGACACCGAGGTGGTGCTGGGCGACGAAGTGTTCGGCAAGCCCATCGATGCCGAGCATGCTGCAGCGATGTTGCGCCGCCTGTCGGGGCGCACGCATGCGGTGATCTCGGTGGTGTGGATGGTCAACAGCCGGCGCGAGCAGTGCGAGACGTGCGTTTCGCAGGTGCGTTTCGGGCACCTGGACGAGTCCACCATCGCCGCTTATGTCGCCACCGGCGAACCGTTCGGCAAGGCTGGTGCGTACGCGATCCAGGGGCGCGGCGCGGCGTTGATCGAGCGTCTGGAGGGCAGTCATTCCGGCGTGATGGGTCTGCCGGTGTTCGAAACCGCACGCCTGCTGCGCAGCTTCGATGCAGCCGCGGTATGAACCTCAACCAGTCGGATTGATCACCACAAACCACGCGACGACCGCCAGCAGGTTGTTGACGCCATGCGCCACGACCCCCGGCCAGATCGAGCCCGAGCGCAGCCGCAGCCATGCCAGCGCCAGCGCCAGCAGGGCCAGGTCAGGCAGCGCGAACCACTGGTACTGCAGGCCAGGCAGGTGCGCCAGCGCGAACAGCAGCGAGCTGATCGCCACCGCCCAGCCAGCTCGCCAGCGCTGCAGCAGCGCCGACAGCAGTATGCCGCGAAACAGCAATTCTTCCACCAGCGGCCCCAGGCTCGCCACGACAAGCACCAGCGGGACGCGCAACGGCAACGCGGTTCGGGTACCCAACTGCTGGATGTCCTGGGTCACCGCATGGCCATGCGCCAGCAGCTCGGTCAGCAGTCCGCCCAGCAGCGGTGCCGCCAGTCCGACAGCCACTGCCAGAACGAGAAACAGCCGGTTTGCCGGCAGGGTGAAACCAAAGCCAGGCGGTCGCGACAGCGACCACAGCTGCGGCCATCGGTGCCAGGTCAGCCACAGCGTGAGGGTCGCCGCCAGCGTCACGGTAAGCACGACGGTAACAGCCTGCATGTCTGCCTGCGCCATCATCGTCTGAAGTTCGTTTTCGGCGTGGCCGGCGCCTTGTTGCAGGTGGACGAAGCCGGTCGCCAGACCGATCGCCAGGGCGATCAGCAGGCTGCTCGTGGCCTGCAACAGGAAATAGAACGCGATCAGCCCCAGCGCAGCCCACGGGCTGGGGACTCCGGCGAGAGATTGCCGCACGGACGGGCTCGGCGGTCGCGGAGGAAACGGGGCCGGCAAATTGCAGGTATCCATGACATCCATGGCTGGGTTGAAGGCTCCCAAGAGAGGGCAATATTCGTTGGATCGGGCATGGCGTGTGAAGTTCATGCATGCGTTGCAGTCCGCCAGGGCAGCGTGCGGCATCGTGTCATTCGCCATGCTGTCGAACGATCGCCTCCATCCCTTTTTAGGGTGCCGAAAGACCGACTCAAGCGAGCAGCATGGCGCGGGTCACGCCGATGCCGGCCATCACCAGCAAGGCCGCCCAGCCGAGCATGCCCAGCGTGAAGCCAGCTCCGCGCTTGCCCGCATCCTGCAAGTAGGCCAGCGCATACCATACCCGCCCGGCGAGCCAGACCAGCCCGGCCACGCCGGCCCAGCCACTGAAACCGTAGTGGGCCGCCAGCCACAGTGTGGGCAGGAACAGCACGGTGGCTTCCAGCGTATTCATCTGCACCCGGTAGGCGCGCTCGAACGCCGGATGGCCGCTGACCGCGGGAGCCTTGATGCCATGCACGTCGCGGGCGCGCGCCACCGCGAACATGGTGCCGAGCAGCAACAGCATGGTGAGCAGGGTAACCAGGGCGGGCAAGTGGGTCATGCTGGATCCTCGCGGAAGATGGCTTACTTTAACGGCATATCGGATGCGCCGCGATCGGAGGGGTTCAGCGCAGCGGGCGGATAACACCTAGACTTCAACTGCTGCGTGCCGCGGGCATGCCTGGGTCAGTATTGTGGAACATCCCTGTCTGCGTTGCGGTGCCTGCTGTGCCTTCTTTCGGGTGGCGTTCCATTGGTCGGAAGCCGAGGCCGCCGTGGGTGGATGCGTGCCGCAGGAACTCACCGAAAAGCTCGATCCGCACCGGTTGGCGATGCGCGGCACCAACACCGCACAGCCGCGCTGCGTGGCGTTGCAGGGCACGGTGGGCAAGGCCGCACATTGCGGCATCTACCCGCAGCGACCGTCGGTCTGTCGCGAAGTGCAGCCGTCGTGGGAGTTCGGTGCAATCAGCCCGCAATGCGACAAGGCGCGCCTCGCGCATGGCTTGCCGTTGTTGACGCCGCAAGACTGGCCCGATCCATCCCCGGCCGACGTTCCATCGATACCGCAAGACACCTGATCGTTGATTCCCGGCAGGAGCCCACCCTGCGGGCGGGCGATGGTTCTCTGCCGATGCCCGAACAAAGGCATCGCGCGCAAGCGCGCTCCTACGACAGGCATACCGTTCCGCAGGAGCGCGCTTGCGCGCGATGCTCTTGTCAGCATTCGGACAGGAGCCATCGCGCGCAGGATGCGCTACGGGAGCACAATCCCGCGCTCAATCGAAGCGGTAGATGTCCATCGCCAGCAGGCCCAGGTCGATCCCGGCGTCGATCCGCTGCGCCTGCGCACCGGCCGCACCGAGCGCGACGAACAGTGGCAGCAGGTGTTCGTCGGTCGGATGCGCACGCTCGGCGAACGGTGCCTGGCGGCGGTAATCGAGCAAGGCGGCGATATCGCCGACGGTGAATTTCTGTTCGATCCAGTCGACGAACGGCTGCACGTACGGTGCCTGCCGTTGCGCGCTGTAACCGGCACCCAGATCGTGCAGGTTGTGGGTGATGCTGCCGGAGCCGATCAGCAGCACGCCTTCGGCGCGCAGCGGCGCCAGTGCCTGCCCCACGGCGAACTGGTGCGCCGGACCCAGTTCGGGCTGGATCGAGAGGGGTATCACCGGTATGTCGGCAGCCGGATACAGCAGGCGCAATGGAACCCAGACCCCGTGGTCGAGTCCCTGCCCGGGATGCAGCGTCGCGGCGAGGCCGGCCTGATCCAGCAAGTGTCCGACGCGTTCGGCCAGTGCCGGCGCACCGGGTGCCGGATAGCGCAGTCGGTACAACGCAGCGGGAAAGCCACCGAAATCGTGGATGGTGTCTGGCGTCGCGGCGCTGCCGACCTGCGGTCGCCGCGCCAGCCAGTGTGCACTGGCGACCACGATCGCCCGGGGGCGCGGCAAGGCGGCAGCCAGTTCGGCCAGCCGGGCACCGGTCAGGCCCGGCTGCAGCGCGGTCATCGGCGAGCCGTGGGAGATGTAGAGGCTGGGCAGGCGGGTCATGGCGGGGCTCGTTGGCAAGTGTCGCCCCTCAGGTAGGGCCGCCCGCATGTTTTCCAACGGCAACCCTGGAAACGTTCCGTCGCCCGACCGAAACGATCGGGCGACGGAACCGATGCCCAACCGATTACTTG
>SCRF01000037.1 GCA_004322005.1 Rhodanobacter sp.
GACTTGAAGCCGACGTCGATGGCGAGCTTGTCGTCGAGCAGCTTGAAGCTGTCCTGCAGGTAGAACTGGCGCGTGGTGGTCTGGTAGTGCTGGTAGAACAGGCGCAGGTTCGGGTCGCGCAGGAAATAGGTGTCGCTGATCGGGCCGGTGATGAAGTAGTAGTTGCGCTGCACGTTGTGGTTGCTGTTCTCGTACCAGAAGCCACCTTCCAGATGGTGGATGCCGATCGTCCAGCTCAGCGACGCGGTGATGCCGGCGCGGTCGATGCCGTATTCGGTGGTGCGGATCGAGATCGGCGTCTGCTGCGGCGTGCCCGGGTACGATGGCTGGTAGGGCGTCCACCAGTGTCCCTGGCCGCGATCGCTGTGATAGTAGGTGGTGGTTTTCAGATGCACGTCGTCGCTCAGCGCGAAGTCGCCGAACACGCTGGCCACGGTGTCGTTGCGCAGGCCGCGGGCGGCGTAATAGGCGTCATCGACGGTGGCGACGCCGCCGCTGGAAACCACGCCGGTGGTCTGGTACTGGTTGGCCACCGCCACCGCGCGATTCCAGTCGGGCGCGAAGTTGTCCCAGTTCCAGCCGAGCCGCTTCTCGAGCGACAGCGAAAGATCCTGGTAGTCGGTCTCGTCGCGGCTGGAGGTGGTGAGCAGCGCGCCGACCTGGCTGTCGCCGAAGTCGTAGACCGCCTTGCCGTTGAACTGGGTCTGCTTCTGCGCACCGGCGCCCTTCCACTTGTCCACTTCGCTGGTGGCGCCGGAGAGGTACATGGCGAAGCCGTGGTGGTCGCCGGTATCCAGCCGCGCATAGGTGCGGCGCGCATTGTTGCTGCCGAAACCCTGTTCCAGCGTGATGCCGTAGTCCGGCGTGGGATCGGAGGAGTAGAACTGGATGGTGCCGCCCAGGTCGCCGGTCGAGGCAGTGCCGAGCGAGCCGATGCCCTCGGCCAGTTCGGCGCCGCCGAGGTTCTCGGCGATCAGCGCGCGGCTGATGTGCAGGCCGTTGCTGTTGCCGTAGCTCATGTCGCCGAGCGGGATGCCGTCCAGCGTGAAGCCGAGCCGGTTCTGGTTGAAGCCGCGCAGGCTGATGCGGGTGGACCACTCGTAGTTGCCGAACGGATCGGCCGACTCGAAGTGCACGCCGGGCTTGCTCTGCAGTACCTTCAGTGCACTGGTGCCGGGCGGCAGCAGCTTCAGGTCCGCGGCGGTGATGCGCTGCACCTGGCGCGTCTCGCCCTGACCGATCACCGAGACCGCTTTCAGCGTCTTGGCCTGGTCGGCTGCGACCGCTGCCGGCGCGGGCGCGTCGGCGGCGCTGCCATCGGTGGCGGCGTGCGCCGGAGTGCCGTGCAGGGCAACCAGCAGCGCGAGCGCGAGGCCGGTACGGCGTGGAACAATTAGGCGGGACATAAGTGATCCTGTTTGCGCAGACGCCCGCATGGACGCCCGTGGGGGCAGGCGCTGGGCCTGCGGCGAGTGGAAAATCGGTGTGGCCACCCCTGGCGACCATCAGTGTGAATCTTGGCGACGCTCTGTGTACGCGGCCTTACAGCTTTGTTGCAGATTCACATGGACGTCCATACGGATGGCAGCGGTGCGAACGCATGCCGCCGCGCAGAGCAGATCAGCGCGGCTTCGCCGCCGGCAGCAGGGCGTACCCCTGCGCCTGCGGCAGGCTGACGCCCATCAGCGCAGCCAGCGTCGGCGCGATGTCGCGCATGTCGATCGAGCCGAGGTTTCTGCCCGCCGGTATACCGGCGCCGGCGATCAGGAAGGTGGAGCGCATCGCCGGCAGCGCCGGGTCGTAGCCGTGCATGCCCAGGTAGTGGCCCGGCGTGAGCGGCGGCGCATCCGCCTTGATGCCCATCTCGGCGCCGGTCTTGAACAGCACGAACCAGCTGGCCTGCGCGGTGCCGCCGGCAGCCACCAACTGGCGGTGGTCGAGCACTTTGTCGATGGCGTAGCGCGGGTCGTGCTGCAGCTGTTTCAGCAACGTGGCCACTTTGGCCTGCAGCGCGGCATCCGCGGGGTGGCGCAGCACGATCGCGGCGCTGCCGCCGTCGTTCCACGGCATCGCCTGCCAGTCGGTGACCGCCCCGTCCTTGAAGGTGATCAGACCGGCCTGGATGAACGGTGCGTACAGGTTCACGTCGTGCTGCACCGACGCAAAGCCGTGATCGGAAACCACCGCCACCACGCCATCCGGATGCACGCGCTGCGCCGCCGCCACCAGCTCTCCGACCAGCGCATCGATGCCTTCCAGCACCCGGTTCGCCGCCGGCGTGCCGGGTCCGCTGGTGTGTTCCTTGTCGTCCAGCGCGGCGAAGTAGGCGGTCATGAACTGCGGCTTGCGCGTCTGCAGCAGCTTGACCATGAAGCGGGCGCGGTTCTGGTCGCCGGCGAGGCTCTCGTCGATGCCGTCGGCATACGGACCGAGGCCTTGTTCCAGCGACGGCAGCAGGCCCGGGGTGGCCAGGGCGGCCAGCAGCTTGCGGTCATCGGGGCTGCCGGTGCGCCAGATCTGCGGCAGGTTCCAGTCCACCGGCGCGCCCACGCTCACCGGCCAGTGCACGTTGGCGGTGCTGAGGCCCGCCGCACGCGCCGCGTCCCACAGCGTGGGCACGCGGATATCGCTGGTGTACCAGTCCCAGCCCTGCTGGTTCTTGTTGTAGGGATCGAAGGTGAGGTTGCCGCCGATCCCGTGCAGGTTCGGCGACACGCCGGTGAGCATGGTGGTGTGGCTGGGATAGGTCAGCGTGGGCAGCACGCCGCGCACGTCGCTGGCATACGCGCCGCGGGTGAGGAAGGCCTGCAGGTTCGGCAGCCGCATGCCGCGCTGCTGCGCGTCGATCACGTCGGCCGGGCGCAGGCCGTCGATCGAGATCAGCAGCAGCGGCCGCGCGAGGCTGGCGCCCGATGCCAGCAATGAGGCGAGGCCCAGCAGCAGGGCAGGCAGAGGGTGGCGCATGCGCAATCCAAGGGTGGCAGGAGAATGCCGCGCATGCTCGGCGGCCACCGCTGCAATCGCGTGACAGTGAGCCTTCGTTTCCGCTTCGACCGGCGCCCCTGCTTGCCGGGCGCTCAGCGCGCGTCCAGCGCCAGCCGGCCAGCGAGCACCTGCGCTCGGAGCTGGCGATCGTTGCCGGGATCGCCAAGGCGATGCTGCCGGCGCATCCGAAATGGCGCTGGGACGAGTGGACGGCGGACTACTGCCTGGTGTGCGAGCTGATCGCCGAAACCTGTGCGCAGGAGTTCCACGACTTCAACGCGCGCATGTTCGAAGCGGGCGGCTTTTATCGCGGCAACCCCGCCCACGAGCGCACCTGGAAAACCGCCAGCGGCAAGACGGAAATGAACGCGTTGATCCCGCTCTGGTACCACGACGAGGCGTCCAACACCCCGGCGTCGAAGGGGGTGCCGGTGCACATCTGTCGTTGATCGCGGCGCCACGACCTACTGATACACGTGCAGACGTCCAAACGTCCACGCGTGATAGGACTGCAGCAGCCCCGGCACCGCGCAATCGTCGTACAGCCCGTGGCAGCGCTCGCGCAGCACGGTCTCGGCGGAAAAATAGGGATCCTCCGGCAAGCCTGCCGCCTGCATCACCATGCTGGGCAGGAAGGCGATGTCGAGCATCGGGTAGCTGGGCAGCGGCGGCTCGGCAAAATTGCTTTTCACCATGTAGTAAGTGAGGTAGTCCCGGTCCGGCTGCAGCGCGGCGGGCAGCCTGCGCGGCAGGGCACGGATCAGGCCGCCGAAGGACGGCTGGTGGTCGCCGAAGTGCACCAGCACGGTCGGCTGCGCGCGATCGAGGAAGACGTGCTCCAGCATGCGCATGGCCGCGGCGGAATCCCGCAGGCGGGACAGATACGTATCGAAGTTGAGCGCGGCGGCGGGCGTCAGTCCGTGCAGCAGGCCGCGGTAGGGCGGCGGCAGCGTCGACATCGGATCGTCGTCGTGCGGTCCGTGCTGGTTCAGCGTCAGGATCATCACGAACACCGGCCGGCCCGGTTTCTTCACCTTGTCGTAGATGCGCTTGGCCGCGGCGAACATCTGTGCGTCGGTCTCCTCCCATTCGGTCAGACCAAGTTCGTCGGCGCCGTACAGATGGTCGAAGCCGTAGGCCCGATAGGCATTGCGCCCGTTGATGAAGCTGGCGGCGGTCGGGTAGATGCCGATCGTGACATAGCCCAGCCGCCGCAGCTGCAGCGCCAGCGCGTCGCGCACGTGCGGCGCCAGCACGTACGGCGCATACATCCCGCCCGGCCCGAAGATGTCCTGCGGCATGCCGGTCAGCGCCGCGAACTCGCTCACCCAGGTGCCGCCGCCGAAGGTGTGCACGCGCAGCACACCATGCGCCCGGGTGCGGGCATCGCGCCGGAACAGGGATACGCGGCATTGCGGGACGTTGCAGTCGGTGTAGTTCGCCGGATCGAAAGTGCTCTCCTCCAGCACCTGCACGATGTCCGGGTAGGGCGACCGCACCGCGCCCGGCACGCCCGGCGCGGTCGCCGCCCACTGCTGCGCCGCCATCGCGTCGCTGGCCATCGCCGGCAGGTGCACATCGGCGTCGTCGACGTTGACGAAGAAGTTGGTCAACTGGGCGTCGTCGGACAATTTTTCCCAGACGTTCCTGGCATGCACGGCCGCGAACGGGCCGTCCGGCAGCATGCACACCCAGAACGCCAGCACGAACAAAGCCGCCCCGCCGGTGCGCAGTGCGAATGCGGCACTCGACCCGCGGTGGCCGGCCGGCCACCGCCAATCCCAGCGCCACACCAGCCATAGCAGCGGCGGCAGCAGCAGCAAAATGCCGATGCCCAGCGCATACAGGTGCGGATAGTGCCGCAGCGTATCGAGCAGGCTGGTGCGTGCGTAGTAGACGAAATCCGACGGCATCAGCGACGAGTCGAGATAACGCAGCTTCAGCACCGAGACGAATTTGAGCAGCAGGAACAGGCCGCCGCCGACCACCAGCGCCAGGCCCGGACGCGCGAACGCGAAAAGCAGCACCCCTGACGTGCACAGCATCAGCGCGAGAATGAACCCCTGCTGCAGCGGCTGCGGTTCGCGCAGCGCCGTTGCCGCGACGCACAGCGCAAAGAAGACCAACGCGCACAGCGCCACCAGCCGTGCCCGCGTGAAGCCTGACCAGATCCTGCGCATGGATTGCAAAGCCCCCCGTAAGGGCCGACCGTAACCTGAGCGACATCTTACGGTCTTGCGCGGGTAACAAGCTTAGCTGGGCGCATGGCCCGTTCCACTGGCGTTGGGGAACCGCCGGTACGCCCATGACAGGAGCGCACCCTGGTTGTCACCGCGCTGCTTGCCGGTTGCGCCAGCGATCCCTGGAAAGCGGCCGGACTGCCGGACGGCGCGCACGCGAACGTGGCGATCCTGGAAACCACTGGCATCCATTTGAACGTGCTCGGCTACGGCTATTCGCACACCGGGTTCCCCGGCCCGCGCTACGCCGGCATGAAGGCTGTCGACGCCACTCGCGGCTTCGTGCGCGGCGTGCCGGCCGCGCCGGACGCCACCCGCGAGATCCTGGCGCAGTGGCTGCAACGCTGCCGGCGCCGGCATGCGCTGTCCGGCGAGCGGGTCGGCCTGCGACTGTTGGCGGCAAGCGCCGGGAGCAAGCGGGCAACTGTTGTCCCCTCGCGTGGAAACCATTTACAGTGCTCCCAAGCCGGCGGGCTCCCGCGCATCCTGCTGTTTCCGCGCGTGGGTGTGGGTCCTTAGCATGGGCAGCCGCTTTTTTCTCACCCCCATGCCCATCCCACGCGCAGCCTGATGACCCACACGCCAGAGCTCTCCGCCAACGCGGCGCAAACCTCGCCCCCTCCGTTGCTCGGGCTGTCCGCGCTTTTGCGCGCCGCCTTCCGGGACGAGGACCTCACCGTTCACGTACCGGCGCTGATGGCGCGTGCCGAAAACGCCGGCGATGCCTACGCGATGCTGGATCTGGCGCTGATCCTGCAGTTGCGCTTCCAGAAGGAGAGCGGGCTTGCGGTGCTCGGCGAGGCGCTGAAGATACGGCAGCTTTTCCGCATCGCCAGTGGCAGTGAAGACGCCCTGCACCTGCTGGTGATCAAGACCGCGGGCGACCTGATGGCGAACACGCCGCTGGAGTGCCTGCTCGACGATGCCGGCATCGCCATCGACGTGCTTTACGTCGGCCCCGGGCTGCCGTGGCCGGAGCGGTTGCCGTCACACGACCTGGTGTTCGTGGCGATCAGCGAGGCGGATGCGCACCGCCCGCTGCTGGCCCAACTGGCGACGTACCTGCAGCACTGGCCGCGCCCGGTGCTCAACCTGCCGCTGCGCATTCCACGGCTGTCGCGTGACGAGGCCTTCGAGGTACTGCGTGACGTGCCGGGCATCTGCATGACCGCCACCTCCCGCATCGGTCGCCGGGAGCTGCAGCAGCTGGCGGCCGACGGTTCGGCCGATCGACCGGTGATGCCCGGCATCGCGTTTCCGATCATCCTGCGGCCACTGGGTTCGCATGCCGGCACCGATCTCTGCCGGATCGATCGCGCGGGGGATATCGCCGCGTATCTGCAGCGCGTCGCGGCCGCGCAGTTCTTCGTCGCCAATTTCATCGATTACGCGTCGGCCGACGGTCTGTTCCGCAAGTTTCGCGTGGTGCAGATCGACGGCCGCGCCTTCGTCTGCCACATGGGCATTTCCGGACACTGGATGGTTCACTACCCGTATGAGGAAATGAAGGCCGACGCCAGCCGGCGCCAGGAAGAAGCCGCGATGATGGCGAGCTTCGACCAGGACTTCGCCGTTCGCCATCGCGACGCGCTGGCCGCGATCCACGCGCGGTTCGGACTGGACTACGTGGGCTTCGACTGCGCACAAACCCGGGACGGCAAGCTGCTGATCTTCGAGATGGCCAATGCACTGGTGATCCACGCGATCGACGATCCCGGGCTGTTCCCCTACAAGGCCGCGCAGATGCACAAGGTGTTCGCCGCCTTCCTCGACATGCTGCAACGCAAGGCCCTTCCCCGCACCTGATCCCACGGAATACTCCTCCCATCATGCTATCGAACCTGCTCAACTTTTCCGGCGGCCCGGGTGCCTTGCCGCCCTCGGTGCTGGACCAGACCCAGCGCGCGATTTCCGCCCTGCCCGACACCGGCATCTCGATCCTCGGCATGAGCCATCGCTCAAGCTGGTTCAAGGCGCTGCTGCAGGAGGCGCAGGACAATATCCGCGGCTTTCTGGGCGTGCCCGAGCGCTATCACATCCTGTTTCTGCAGGGCGGCAGCAGCCTGCAGTTCTCGATGATCCCGATGAACTTCGCGGCCGCGCCCAAGGCACCTGCGGAGTTCGTGGCCTCCGGCTACTGGAGTCGCAAGGCGATCGGCGAGGCGGCGGCCGTGACGCCCGCGCGCATCGTCTGGGATGGCGCGGACAGTGGCTATCGCCGTTTGCCGGCCTGGTCGACCCTGGAGCGTTCGGCCGAGTCGCCGTTTCTGCATTACATCAGCAACGAGACCGTCGAGGGGCTGCAGTTTCGCGATGCGCCGTCGGACATCGGCGTGCCGCTGATCGCGGACATGTCCTCGGACTTCCTGTCGCGCCGCTTCGACATCAACGACTACGCCATGGTCTATGCGCACGCACAGAAGAACCTTGGCCCGGCCGGGGTCACCCTGACCCTGATCGACGACGCCATGCTGTCGCGGATTCCTGCCGGCCTGCCGCCGATGCTCGATTACCGCACCCATGTCGAGCATGGCTCCAACTACAACACGCCACCGGTGTTCTCGATCTACGTGCTCAACCTGGTCAGTCGCTGGCTGCGCGACGAAATCGGTGGCGTGGATGCGATGGAGGCGATCAACCGGCGCAAGGCGCAGACTTTGTACCAGGCACTGGAAAGACATGCAGGCATGACCGAGATCCACGCCGACCCCGCGGCGCGTTCGGCGATGAACGTGGCCTTTCGCTTCCGCGACCCGGTCTTGCACGACGTGTTCCTGACCGAGGCGCACGCGGCCGGCTTCTCCGGACTGGAAGGGCATCGCTCCATCGGCGGCCTGCGCGCTTCGCTCTACAACGCCGTCAGCGAGCAGGCGGTGCAGCAACTGGCCGGGCTGATCGACGATTTCGCGCGACGCCACGGCTGATGCCGGTCGACCTGGCCGCCAGCCACGACGCACCGGCGGCGCCTGTCGCACTGGTCCGGGCCAGGTCCGGCAGGCTGCCGGGTAGGGTGGCCGGGGCCTGGCTGCGTTTAACAGGTTGCAGGGTGGTATCCGCCGGCGACTGGTTCCCGCCGACGGATGCCGCCCTGCCGGTTGTCCGGCCGTGCCGGCCCGGTTCCCCGCCTGGATGCCAGGATGCGGCTCAAATTCTCCCGCACGGATGCGGGGGTTCCTTCGGCAACACCACACGCTTGCGGGCGATGCGATAATGTGAACACCATCACGCTGATCAACTCATGGTGTCGCCGCATGGAACTGCAATCGGTCGAGCACGGGCAGTCTGTGCCCCTGCTGGACGACCCTTCCGATTTCGATGCATTCGTTCGCGGACAGCGCGAGGGGCTGGTGCGCTTCCTGCGTCGGCGTACCCCGCTGGAGGAAGACGCCCAGGACCTCGCGCAGGAAAGCCTGATCCGCCTGATGCGCTACCGGGGGCACGCACCCACGGCATGGGCTTCGCTGCTGTACCGGATCGCGATCAATGCGCTCAATGATCGCCTGCGTCGAGCCCATACCCACCGCGAGGCCCAACACAGCAGCCTGGACATCGACTTTGCCGAACTGGCCTCGCCGGAACCGTCGCACGAGCAGCAGGTCGCTACCCGGCAGGAGCTGGCGGTGCTGCAACGCGCGCTGCTGGGCTTGCCGCTGCGCTGCCGCCAGATCTATCTGCTGAACCGGATCGAGGGCATGAGCTACAGCGAGATCGCCGACCACTGCGGCATCAGTGTGAAAGCCGTGGAGAAGCACATCAGCAAGGCACTCAAACTGCTGCGCGAACGCCTGGCGCCAGTCAATCGGGAGCCCGCCCAGCCATGACCCGCCATCCATCTTCCCGCGGCTCGACAGACGCTCCGCTGAGCGCCGAGGAATGGCTGGCGCGCCTGCTCTCGCCGGACAACGGCGCCGATGACAGCGAGGTCTTCGAGCGCTGGCGCGTGGCGGATCCCGAGCACGCGGCGGCGTATGTCGAGGCCGAACGCATCCACCGCAACGCGGCGCTGCTGTCCGACGACCCGCTGTTGCGCGCAGCGGCCCGTGCGGCCCGTCGCGACACCGCCCATCGACGCCGCTCGTCCCAGCGCCACCTGTGGCTGCTGGCCGCCGGGATCGCCGCCAGCCTGTTGCTGACGATCGGGCTGGTCCGGCATGGCGGGGCCGACCCCGGCACGGAACAGCATTACGCCAACGCGGTCGGCCTGCCGCAGACCCTGCAACTCGCCGACGGCACCCGGCTGCGGCTGGATGCCGAGTCGGCGCTCACGGTTCGCCTGGGCGCGGGGCAGCGCGTGGCCACCCTCGAGCATGGTCGCGTCGAGTTCACCGTGGCGCATGACTCGCAACGGCCGTTTCTGGTGCGCGCGGGCAACAACACGATTCGCGATATCGGCACCGTCTTCCAGGTCAGCCGCGACGAGGATGGCGTGACCGTCGGACTGCTCAAGGGCAAGGTCGCGGTCAGTGGCCGCAGCGGCGACCGGCGGTGGAGCAGCGAGCTCAAACCGGCCCAGCAGCTCCACATCGACGACAGCGGCGTGGCCGGCGCCGTCGCCCCGCTCGATCTGGCCGTGGCGCAGGGCTGGACGCACGGCGAGCTGGCGTTCCGCGAGCGTCGGCTGGACGATCTGCTCAGCGAAATGAACCGCTACTCGAAAACCCAGCTGCGGCTGGGCGACCCGTCGCTGGCCGGGCTGGAAGTAAGCGGCAGCTTCCACGCCGGCGATCAGGATGCCCTGGCCAAGGCACTGGCACGCGGCTGGCAACTGCGCGTGGTACGCAGCGCCGCGAACGAGCTCACCCTGCTGCCGGCCGACACCGAACGGCAACGCTGAACCCGGATGAGCCGAACGGGTAGCTGCCGGCCTTCACGCGCCCGACATCGACGGGTGTCGCTGTCTTGGCTCGCACTGTGCCTGCTGGGACTGTGCACCGGCCTGCATGCCGCCGACCGGCGCTCGAACTACCACATCGCCGCCGGCTCGCTCAACGATGTGCTGCGAGCGTTCGCGCAGCAGAGCGGCATCCAGCTGTTGTACCCGCCCGGGCAGGCTGCCCATCGCCGCAGCAAGGGACTGGAGGGCCGCTACGATCCGCCACAGGCGCTGGATATCCTGTTGCGCGACAGCGGCCTGCACGCCGAGGCGGTCGCAGCGGACACCTATGTGCTGCGGCGCGTGCCACGCGTCACGCCGCATAGAATCCGGATCCCACGGATACCCGTGGAACATCGTCCCACCCAACTGGGCATGATCGAAGTCACCGGCACGCATATCCGCCGTACCGTGCTGGAGACGGCAGCGCCGTTGACCGTCATCGACCGCGCCCAGATCGAGCACAGCGGCTACCAGACCCTGTTCGAACTGCTGCGCGCGCAGCCCGGCATTCGCGTCAACAACACGCCGGTGGCGATGACCGACGGTACCGCCTATCAGAACAACGGACTGTCCGGCGCGATCGGCGCCGCCGCCGTGGACCTGCACGGCCTGGGCCCGACCGCCACGCTGTTCCTGATCGACGGCCAGCGCATGGCCGGTTATGGACTGGCGCAGGGCGAGTTCGGCCTGGTCAACGATCTGGACAGCATTCCACTGGCCCTGATCGAGCGGATCGAGGTGCTGCGCGACGGTGCCTCGGCGGTCTATGGCTCCGACGCCATGGCAGGGGTGGTCAACATCATCCTGCGCAAGAGGTTCGACGGCGTCGCGCTGGATGTCACGACCGGCATCTCCTCGCAGGGCGACGCCAGCCAGCATCGCGGCACGGCGACTTTCGGCACCACCACGGCCGGCGGCAGCCACCTGCTGCTCAGCCTCGATGATCTCAGTCGGTTGCCGTTGCTCGGACGCCAGCGCGCATGGGTGGCGGACGCGGCACGTGCCGCCACGACGCCGGCGGATGCCAACACCGACTTCTTCTATTTCGACAACGGCCAGATCAACCACGCCGGCGGGCAGACCTGCAGCCAGTTCCTTCCGGATGGCCCATGCACCAGCAATGCGGCCAGTCAGACCAACCTGCAGACCGGGCTGGAAAGTCGCTCCATCCTGGGTCATTTCGATCATCCCGTGGGCCCGCTGTCGTTGTACCTGGGCTTTCGCTGGACGATGCTTCGACAGCGCCAGCAGATGGCACCGGCCACGGAGCAGTTGCTGCTCAGCGACCCCAGCCAGGCCGGTGGTTCCCGGCAATTGACCTATGCCTTCGACGATGTCGGTCCGGTGACTGACATTACCCGGTCAAGCAGCGATCAGCTGACCCTGGGGCTGCGCGGCTCGCCGGGTGCATGGCACTGGGACCTGCACCTGGACGACCAGCGCAATGCAGGCACCGACCGCGTCCATGGCCTGCTGCGCACCAGCGTGCTCGATCGGGCATTGGCCGATGGCAGTTACCAGCTCGGCTCCTACGACAACCGGCCCGGGCTGCTGGCCCAGCTGTCGCCCACCTTGCTGCGCACCGGCCATACCAGCCAGACCGGTTTCAGCGCGCATCTCAGCGGCCCGATCGGGGACTGGCGCAGCGGCACGCCGTCGGTGGCCGTGGGCATCGAAGGCTATCGCGAGCAGCTCGTGGACCATCCCGACCCGCTGCTGATCCACAACGATGTGTTCCAGTTCCAGTCACCGTATACGCGCCGCGGCGACCGCTGGAGCTCGGCCGCCTACCTCGAGCTGGAGGCGCCATTGGGCCGACGGCTGACCGCGAACCTGGCCGGCCGTGTCGACCACAGCAGCGGGTTCGGCTGGGCCGCCTCGCCCAGGCTCGGGCTGAAGTGGGACATCTCCGACAGCATCAGCCTGCGCGGCACCGTGGCGCGCGGCTATCGCGCACCGACCTTGCCGGAACTCGACCGCCCGCAGGCACTGACCCCGAGCGGCGTGGTGGTCGAGGTTCCCGATGCGCTGCTGCCCTGCCGCGATCCGACGCCAGCAAGCGGCAGCACCACGTTTTGCACGTTGCGACTGGACAGTGTGGGCAACCCGGGGCTGCGGCCGGAACGTTCGCGCAGCGTCACCCTGGGACTGGTGCTGGCACCGACACCCGCGCTGGGGATTGCACTGGATGTCTTCCAGATCCGCCGCACGAACGAGATCAATCCACTGCCGGTCTCCTACGCGCTGGAGCATCCGGACATTTATCCGCAGCTGTTCCAGCACGATGCGGCGGGCGTACTCGATGCATTCGACCAGCAGCTGGTGAACCTGGGCCACACCACCGTGCGCTCGTACGACCTCGATCTGCACTACCGCCTGGAAACCGGCCGGTTCGGGCGTTTCGGCTTCAACCTGAGCGTGGACTGGCTGGCCGAGCTGCGACGGCAGACCCACCCCGGTGCCGCACTGGAGTCGTTCGCCGGCTACGCCAACCAGCCGCGCACCACCGCGCTGGCCGGGCTGGTATGGGCAAGCGGCGACTGGAGCAGCACCGCCAACCTGCGCTACACCGGCCACTATGCCTTTGCCCCCAGCTCGAACAGCCTGGTCACCTGCCCCGCCGGCCAGCAACCGGCCGGCCACTGCACCACGCCGGCCTTCAGCCTGCTGGATCTCGACCTGGAGTACGCCGGCATCCGGCACTGGCGGTTCGGCCTCAACGTGCACAACGCACTCGACCATCATCCGGTCTATTACGGCAACCCCGTCGTCGGCTACAACCCCGCGTTCGACGACGTGGTCGGGCGTTATTTCCTGCTGAGCTTCCGCTACCGCAGCCAGCCGCCTGGCTGAGCCTGGCAGGTTGCCAGGTAGGGTAACCGCGCGCTGCCGCGTCTATGTCTGTGGGATGTTTTCCAGCACGGCCCGGATTCTGGATGCCAGATTCCGGGCCGTGCTTTTGTCCACAACAAGTTCATAGCATTCGATCCATCAGGGGGAGTCATGAAACAACGCAGTACCCGCCGATTCGCCGGTCGTCAGGGCGCACCAAAACTGTTGACGGCGATGATCGCCCTGGCCCTTGCCACACCGTGGCTGAGCCATGCGCAGAGTTTCGTGCCGGCCGGACCGGGTACCGAGACGGGACCGTACTTCTTCCTCAACGGCGCCGACAGTCCGCAAGCGGGGCAGCCCACGGATACGGTGCCTTATTTCGCGACGCAGTCCGGCGCGATCCAGTCGATCGCGGTCGATCCGTTCAACGGCAACCTCATGCTGGCCGGTTCGCCCAGCGGCGGCATTTTCCGCAGCACGGACGGCGGCCAGAGCTGGGCCGCCATGACCGACCAGCAGGGTTCGCTGGCCATCTCCAATATCAGTTTCGACCCGACCGACCCTACCGGCATGACCGTCGTGGCCAGCATCGGCAGCACCACGAACGGCGCGACCGGCACCCATTTCGATCGCGGCGGCCTGACCAACCAGGGGCTGCTGTATTCCACCGACGGCGGCAGGACCTGGAGCACGATCGGCCAGAACGCCATGCCGGACGTGAGCATGCTCAACGTGGTGGCACGCGGCCAGACGATCATGGCGGCCGGCTTCGAGGAGGAAGGCGAGAAGCCCAACGGCCCAGGCTCCGGCCTGTACCGCAGCACCGACGGCGGCCAGACCTTCACCCAGGTCGCCCGGATTGCGGGCTCCGGGCTGCCGCCCGGCCCCACCTCGGCGCTGGTCGGCGATCCCACCAACCCGAACCGCTTCTACGTCGGTGTCACCGGCACCAGCGATACGGCGGTCTATGCCAGCAACGACGGCGGCCAGACCTGGAGCAAGATCTTCAGCGCCGCCAACGCCAACGGCGCGATCAATGCCACTACGCCCACCATGTTGCGCGTCGCTGCCGGACCGAACGGCTCGGTGGTGGTCGGCGTGGTCGACATGGCGCAGGGCCAGCTGAACAATGCCTTCCTGTCGCAGAACGGCGGCCAGAGCTGGGTCGACCTGAGCTCCTCGCTGGCCGCCGACACGGTGTCGAACGAGACTGCTGCCAGCGCCACGCGCGGCGCCGTCGCCGATCAGCTCAAGCGCTACGGCGAGGTGATTCCCGGTCTGGCGATCAACCAGGGCGGGCAGGCAGCGACCAACTCGCTGGTGGCGATCGATCCCAACCACCCCAACGTGGTCTATATCGCCGGCGACGGCCGCTACGACAGCGTCACCGGCAGCACCATCGAGGGCGTATCGGCGATACGCGTGGTGGTGAACGCCGACGGCTCGGTGACCTATGCGCCGCTGACCGACAACTTCACCAGCGATCACTCCACCGTGCACCCCGACGCCCGCGCCTTCGCCTTCGACGCGCAGGGCAATCTGCTGATGAGCACCGACGGCGGCCTGTACCGCCGCACCAACCCCTCCAGCGACAACGGCGTCTGGCGCGGATTGAACAACGGCCGCCAGGCGCTGGAGATCTACAGCCTCGGGCTGGATCCCAATACCGGACAGCTCGCCGTGGCGGCGCAGGACAACGGTGCGGCCCGGCAGATGCCGACCAACCGTTCCATCTACCAGCAGATCGGCGGCGGCGACGGCACGCTGGCCCTGATCAACGGCCAGAGCACACCGGGTTACAGCTACACCTACGTCGCCAGCCAGTACCTGGGCGGCCTGACCCGCTACAAGACCGACGCGCAGGGCAACTATGTCGACACCGTGCCGTGGACGGATGCGAACGGCAACCTGATCGCCAACTTCCCGTTGAGCACGGACCTCTATTTCGCACCGGACAGCGCCGGCCAGTTCTCCACGGTGGCCGGCCCCGGCGGCAGCGACGTCGTCGAGCTCGACTACTACACGATCAACTTCGTCAATCCGTTCGTCCTCAACAACGTCGACAAGAGCCTGATGGCAACCGGCGTGTCGCCGGGCGTGCTGGTATCGCAGGACAACTTCAACGTGGCGCCGACGCCCTACGTCGCCGGCGACACCGGGTGCACGCAATACTGCTACCAGATCCTGCCGTCGACCTTCGCGGGCACCACCGGATTCGTTTCCGCGCTGGACTTCGGCACCCGCGACAACACCTACGCCCTGCTGGCCGGCAGCTACCTCTACCAGGACCCGCAGACCGGCAATTTCGCGCGGCTGTTCCGCAGCACCGGCAGCTCGCTCGGCGGCATCGACCTGCAACCGGTGTTTTCCTATCCGGTGGCGATGTTTGCGCCCAATGCGGTGCTGTTCGACCCGCGCAGCGAAAACCGCTTCTTCGCCGCCGCGCCCGGCACCAGCGGCAACGGCTTCCTGTGGGACACGGTCGACGGCGGCGCCACCGGCACGGACCTGACGGCGAACCTGCCGGCGAACTTCATCCGTCCGCAAGCGCTCGGCTTCATCAGCAGCAATGGCGTCAACGCGCTGCTGGTCGGCGGCATGAATTCGGCGGCCAATGCCGGCGACCCGCTGGTTTCGGCCGACAGCGACGCCAGCGGCAACCTCGGCAACTGGCGCCGGCTGGGCAACGGACTGCCGAACGTGCAGATCACCGCGATCGACTACCAGCCCGGTCTCGACGCGCTGGCCATCGGCACCTATGGCCGCGGCGCCTGGATGCTGTACGACGTCACCAGCAACTACGCAGACGCCACGGTGCTGCAGTTCGGCCTGGCCAACAACGATTCCAACCCGGACACCTCGCTGCTCACCGGCAACCGCCCGCTGATCAAGTACGGCACCGGCACGCTGACCATCGCCGGCAACGCCACCTATACCGGCGGCACCACCATCGACAAGGGTGCCGTGGTGCTCAACGGCTCGGTGCTCAACGGCGTCAAACTGGCGGCGGCGGCGACGCTGGCCGGCAGCGGCTCGGCGTCGGGTCAGCTCGATGTGCAGGGCGGCCTGGTGGCGCCGGGCAGCGCCAGCGGCAATACGCTGACCGTCGGCAGCCTGACCAATCAGGGCGGCACCGTGCTGTTCGCCTATGACCCGACCAGCGCGAACAGCACGCACCTGACGGTGAACGGACATGCCGACATCGGCGGCATGACTCTGATGCTGATGCCGATGTCCGCGGCCGCGCCTTCTTTCTATCACCGCTACAACCTGCTCAGCGCCGGCAGCCTGAGCGGGCAGTTCGCCAGCGCCACCAGCACGTCGGGCACGACGGCGTGGCTCACTCTTGCCTCGCTGGAACCGGCCAGCTCCACACCCGTCCCGGCGACCGCGCAAACGAGCCAGCTGGCGCGCCTGGATTACCTCAACAACATTTCGCTGGCCCTCCTCAACCCGCTCGACTGGACGGCAGGCTCGAGCAACAGCAACCAGAACGCGGTCGGCCAGGCGCTGAACGGCCTGCAGTACACCGCTTCCGGCAACTTGCTCGGCGCGCTCAACAGCGTGGCCAGCGGCAATGTGCCATTGAACCTGGAGGCCATCTCCGGCGAGAGCAGCGTGGCGTCGGCGCGCGCGATCAACCTGGCCGGCGACCGCTTCCTTGCCACGATCGGCGGCCAGATGCTGGACGCACCGGGTTGCCGCAGCAGCCGGGGCGACCATCCCGGATGCCGCAATCTCGGCCAGGATGTGGGCGACCACCGGTTCTGGGCGCAGACCATGAGCACCACCACCCGCCTGAGCGGCGAGTTCCAGAACAACTATTTCGACGGCAGCGGCATCGCCATCGGTGGCGAGATCGCACTGGGAAAACAGGCCAAGGTCGGCGTCGCGCTCGGCTACAGCAACATGGCAACCAGCACCCCGGCGCTGTTGTCGAACGTGCGTTCGCAATACGACATGCTGGCAGCCTATGCCGAATACCAGCGCGGCCTCTGGTTCATCGGCGGCGTGCTGAGTCACAGCAACGGCTGGAGCCAAGCCGATCACGCCGGTGCGGCCGGTGGGCAGACCGCCAGCGGCAAGCCCAGTGCATCCTCCACGGCGCTGCAGCTGACCTCGGGGCTGGACTACCGGCTTGCCCGCAACTGGTTCGTGCAACCGTACGCCGACCTGATGGCGGCGAAATCCACGCAGGATGCCTACCGTGAGTACGGTGCCGGAGCGCTGTCGTTGCACTACGGCAAGATCGACCAAACCCGTTACCAGGGCGATCTGGGCGTGAAGCTGGGCACCTCGTTCAGGAAGGGGAGCACGACTTTCCAACCCTACGTGGGTCTGGCCGAAGCGGCCTCATGGGGCGATCGCCGACCACAGGCGCAAGTGAGCTTCGAAGGCGCACCGGGCACCAGCTTCCAGATCCGCGGCAACAGCGTGCCCCACTCCTGGTTGAATGCGCAGGCCGGCGTGCACATGGCCTTCGGCAAGTCGGTGTTGTTCGACGTGGGCTACCAGGGCGCGCTGACCGGCCGCCTGCACGACGACTTCTTCAATGCCGGTCTGTCGTGGCGATTCTGAATCTGAAGAGGAGTCTCCCGTAAGTCATCGATGCACACGAAGGGCCAGCATCGAGCTGGCCCTTCGACGTTGTTGCCCACGTTGATCAGTCGGCTCGCATCGCGCCGTAGGAGCGCACCCTGTGCGCGAATGCTTTTGCCGGGCGTCGACAAAAGCATTCGCGCACAGGGTGCGCTCCTACCCATTGGAGTTATTCGAGGTGCCCTCCCACCCCTTCAGGGCGCACCAAGCTGGCCGACAAAGTAACAGCGTGCATCGATGGACGTCCAAAAGTTACAAATGAATCTGTTGACCGCAGCGCAGCTATCCCTCTAAGGTGGGTTCCATGTCGCATCTTTCCGCACCCGCACACAGGCACTACGCCCCGGTTTCCGCCGGGCGTGCGCTGCGCTGCGGGGCCAACTGCGGCACGCTTTCCCTCGCCACCACGATTACCACCACGACCACGATTACCACTCGGTCGGGGTGGGTGTCCGTGCGCGAATAGGTTCTTCAACTACGCAACGGCCCCGCCCTCGATGAGGCGGGCCGTCGCACTCCGACACCGCCAGCGAGCACGGGCCTCATCCGGAGGCTATCGTGAACACCTGTGCATCCCAGCTCGCCGAACACCCGCTGCCGCCGCGGCTCCTGCCGGTCCGTCCGGCGCAGACTGCGCGCCGTGTGCTGGCGGTGGGGCTGATCGGACCGGGTCGGGTCGGCAGTGCCCTGCTCGACCAGCTGCGCGCCGCACAACCGCGCCTGGCCCGCGACAGCGGACTGGACCTGAAACTGTGCGGGGTGGTGGCCAGCAAGCGCATGTGGCTGGACTGCGACGATGCCGAACTCAACGGCCGCCACGGCGGCGCGCAGATCTGGCGCCCGAACGACCTCGACGCCTTTGCCGCACACGTGCGCGGCAACGACGGTCGCCACGCGCTGCTGATCGACTGCAGCGCCAGCGATGAGGTAGCCGCGCATTATGCCCGCTGGCTGGCCGACGGAATCCATGTGGTGACCCCGAACAAGCTCGCCGGCAGCGGCCCGCTGGTGCGCTGGCAGGCGATTCGCGCGGCCTGCGCCGGCGGCGCGCGCTTCCGCTACGAGGCCACCGTGTGCGCCGGCCTGCCGGTGGTGCAGACGTTGCGCGACCTGCTCGACACCGGCGACGAACTGCTCGCGGCCGAAGGCATGTTCTCCGGCACGCTGGCCTGGCTGTGCAACCGCCACGACGGTCGCCAGCCCTTCTCCGCGCTGGTGCGCGAGGCGCACGCGCTGGGCTATACCGAGCCCGACCCGCGCGACGACCTGTCGGGCATCGACGTGGCGCGCAAGCTGGTGATCCTGGCGCGCGAGGCCGGCTGGCCGCTGTCGATGGAGGACGTGGCGGTGGAAAGCCTGGTGCCGCCCGCCCTCGCCGCACTACCGCTGGAAGCCTGCCTTGAGCGGCTGGACGAACTGGATGCGCCGATGGCCGCCAAGCTGGCGGCGGCACGCGCCGAGGGGGGCGTACTGCGCCACGTCGCCCACCTGGACCGGCACGGCCGCGCCAGCGTGCGACTGGCCGTGCTGCCGGCTACGCATGCGTTCGCGCATACCCGGCTCACCGACAACGTGGTGCAGTTCAGCACCCGCCGCTACTGCGATAATCCGATGCTGGTGCAGGGTCCGGGTGCCGGTCCGGAAGTCACCGCCGCCGGCGTGTTCGCCGATTTGCTGCGCATCGCCGAATCGCTGGAGGCGCGCGCATGAACGCCGATTTCATGAGTGCCGATCTCCTGAGTACCGATCTGCCGGAACCCGTCATGGCCCCGCCCCATCGTCCCAAGCCGCTGCAGCTCGCCCGTGCCTTCGCCCCTGCCAGCGTCGGCAACGTGGCGGTCGGCTTCGACCTGCTCGGCCACAGCCTGGCCGGCGCCGGCGATCGCGCCGAAGTGCGCCGCATCGACGCGCCGGAAGTGCGCATCGCGGCGATCCACGGCTGCGTCACCGAACTGCCGACCGACCCGCGCCAGAACACCGCCGGGGTCGCCCTGCTGGCCCTGCGCAAGGCGCTCGGGCTGCAACACGGTTTCGAACTGGTGCTGCACAAGGGCATTGCGCTGGGTTCGGGCATGGGCGGTTCGGCCGCTTCCTGCGTGGCGGCGCTGGTCGCCGCCAACGCGTTGCTGGCACAGCCGTTGCCGCGCGAGGCGCTGTACGGTTTCGCGCTGGACGGCGAGGCGCTGGCCAGCGGCAGCCGGCACGGCGACAACCTCGGCGCGATGCTGCTCGGCGGCCTGGTGCTGGCCACCCACGACCGCCTGCTGCGCATACCGGTGCCGGCCGACTGGCATTGCGCGCTGGTGCATCCGCACGTCGTGCTGGAAACCCGCAAGGCGCGCGCGGCACTGGCCGGCCATTACGCACTGGGCGAATTCGTGGCGCAAAGCGCGAACCTCGCGCTGGTGCTGGCGGGCTGCTGGCGCGGCGAGGCGGCGCTGGTGCGCGAAGGCCTGAAGGACATACTGGTGGAACCGCGCCGTGCGCCGCTGATACCGGCTTTCGCGCGGGTCAAGCAGGCCGCACTGGACCACCACGCGATGGGCGCCAGCATCTCCGGCGCCGGGCCCAGCGTGTTCGGCTGGTACGAGAACCGTGTCGACGCCGCGGCCGTCGGCGGCGCGATGCAGGCCGCGTTCGCCGAAGTCGGCCTGGACAGCGATGCCTGGGTGTCGCCGGTCAACGGACCGGCCGCCGCATTGATCGACACCCTCGATGCGGAGCACCAGCCATGAGCGCGAGCCTGGTAGGAGCGCACCCTGTGCGCGATCAGCGCGTCAGCGCTGCGCTTTTGAACAGGGTCAAAGGCATCGCGCACAAGGTGCGCTCCTACGGTTCGAGGCGAGCATGAGCGAACCGATCCATTATCACAGCACGCGCGGCGGCAGCCCGGCGGTAACCATCGGTCAGGCGATCACCGCCGGGCTCGCCCCGGACGGCGGGCTCTACGTGCCCGCGGCGTTGCCGCAACTGGACTCGAGCGCATTCGACCCGCACGGCACGCTTGCCGACAGCGCCGCGACGCTGCTTGCGCCGTTCTTCGCCGGCGATGCGCTGGCCGCCGAGCTGCCCGCGATCTGCGCCGAGGCGCTCGCCCTGCACACGCCGCTGCGCCCGCTGGCCTACGCCAACGCGAACGTGCTGGAGCTGTTCCACGGTCCGACCGCCGCGTTCAAGGATGTCGGTGCGCGCTTCCTGGCCGCCTGCATGGCCCGGTTGCCGCGTGCCGACCGGCGGCCGCTGACGATCCTGGTCGCCACCTCCGGCGACACCGGCGCGGCGGTGGCGGCGGCGTTCCATCGGCGGCCCGGCGTGCGGGTGGTGATCCTGTATCCCGACGGGCTGGTCTCGCCGCGCCAGGCGCACCAGCTCGGCTGCTTCGGCGACAACGTGCATGCGCTGCGGGTGGCCGGACGCTTCGACGACTGCCAGCGCATGGTCAAGGCCGCGCTCGGCGACCCCGCGCTGCAGGCGCGGGTGCCGCTGTCCTCGGCCAACAGCATCAGCCTCGGCCGCCTGCTGCCGCAGATGAGCTACTACGCGCACGCCGCGCTGGGCTGGTGGCGCGGGCACGGCACGCCGCTGAACGTGATCGTGCCCACCGGCAACCTCGGCAATGCCATGGCCTGCCTGTGGGTGCGCGCGACGGGCCTGCCGATCGGCAAGGTGCAGCTGGCCTGCAACGCCAATGCCACCCTGCCGGAGTTCTTCGCCGGCGGCGATTACCGCCCCCGCGACGCGGTGGCGACGCTGGCCAATGCGATGGACGTGGGTGCGCCCAGCAACTTCGAGCGCTTGCGCTGGACCTTTCCCGAGCCGGCCATGCTGCGCGCCTTGTTGCAGGCGCACAGTGTCGACGACGCGGCGATCCGGCACACCATCGCCCGCCACGCCCGCGAGCATGGCGAAGTGTTCTGCCCGCATACCGCGACCGCCGTGCATCGGCTCGACCGGTTGCGCGCGGCCGGCGATACGGCGAGCTGGACGGTGGTGGCCACCGCGCATCCGGCCAAGTTCGAAAGCGTGGTGGAGCCGCTGATCGGGCATCCGCTGGCCGTTCCCGAGGCATTGGCGAGCATGCTTGCGCGCAGCGCCAGCGCCGAACCGCTGGCCGCCACCGAGGCGGCCCTGCACGACTGGCTGGCCCTGCCACTGTGGTAGGAGCCCGCTTGCGGGCGATGCTCTTGCTCCACGCAAAGAGCATCGCGGTAGGAGCCCGCTTGCGGGCGATGCTCTTGCACCACGCGAAAGAGCATCGCCCGC
>SCRF01000038.1 GCA_004322005.1 Rhodanobacter sp.
GGGCCGCGTTATCGTTCCCCTATTTGGTCTTGCTCCGAGTGGGGTTTACCGTGCCGTACGGCGTTGGCCCCGTACGCGGTGCGCTCTTACCGCACCCTTTCACCCTTGCCTGATCCCGCGTCACCCGAAAGTGGCGCAGGCCATCGGCGGTCTGCTCTCTGTTGCACTGGCCGTCAGCTCACGCTGCCCAGGAGTTACCTGGCACTCTGCCCTATGGAGCCCGGACTTTCCTCGATGCGCTCATCGCGCGACGCGACTGTCCGGCCGACTCCACATACAGTCTAGTAGGAGCGCACCCTGTGCGCGAATGCTTTTGTCACGGGTGATGCAAAAACATCGCGCACAAGGTGCGCTCCTACCCCACGTAGAGCCCCTTGCGCGGTGCACCGCTGATCGCCGCGGCCAGCTTGGCTGCCTTGGCCGGCGGCAGTTCCTCGCGCAGGATCGCGAAGATGCGCCGGCCTTCGGCCAGCTTCGCATCGGCCTCCTCGCCGCAGCCGGCGACCAGCAGCACGCATTCGCCGCGCTGCTGGTCGGGATCGGCCGCGACCCGCGCGACCAGTTCCGCCAGCGGTTCGCCGATCACCGTCTCGAACAGCTTGGTCAGTTCGCGTGCCAGCACCGCCTCGCGCTCGCCGCCGAAGACATCGCGCATGTCGGCGAGGCTCTCGGCGACCCGGTGCGAGGATTCGTAGAAAATCAGCGTACGCGGCTCGCCGGCCAGTTGCTGCAACCGGCCCCGCCGCGCCGCCGCCTTCGGCGGCAGAAACCCCTCGAACACGAAACGGTCGCTCGGCAATCCGGCCACCGACAACGCCGCGATCGCCGCACACGGGCCAGGCACCGGCACGCAGCGGATACCCGCCGCACGCGCCGCACGCACCAGGCGAAAACCCGGGTCGCTGATCAGCGGCGTACCGGCGTCGGAGATCAGTGCTACGGAATCGCCTGCCGCCAGTCGCCGCACGATCGCCTCCACCGCATCGCGTTCATTGTGTTCGTGCAATGCGATCAACGGTGTATCGATACCGTGATGCAGCAGCAGCGGGCGGCTGTGGCGGGTGTCCTCGGCGGCGATCACCGCGACTGCACGCAGGCTTTCGATGGCGCGGACGGACAGATCGTCGCGATGACCGATCGGGGTAGCCACGACCCACAGGCAACCGGGCTGAACTGATGACATCGGAAAACTCCTGCGCCGCGACCGGGCAATGCGATCCGCTATGATCGCGCATTGACGACCATGACGATCGAGGGAATTCCCATGCGCCTCATGCGCCTCTCGCGCGCCGCCGCGATCGGACTGCTGCTTGTATTCGCGCTGACCGGTTGCATACCGACGAACGTCCAGCGCTCACCGGCCGAAATCGCGGCCGCGCGCAGTGCCGCCGCGCTGGCGCAACAAGGGCGGTACGAGCAGTCCGCGCAGGCCTATCTGGCACTGGCCGCCCAATCCACCGGCCGCCAGGACCACTATCGCCTGCTCGCCGCCGAAGCATGGCGGCAGGAAGGTCAGATCGAGCATGCCGCCGCCACGCTTGCACAGATCAGATCGCGGCGCCTGAGCGGCGACGAACCGTTGCGTCTGGACCTGCTGCAGGCCGAACTGGCGCTGTCCCGGCAGGACCCCGCCACCGCACTGCGGCTCACCAGCCAGCCAAGCACCACCGTGCCGCCGTCACTGCTGTTGCGCCTGGATGAGCTGCGCGCCCGCGCGATGGCTGCCAGCGGCGACAACTGGGGTGCCGCGCGCACCCGGATTCAGATGGACAGCCAACTGAGCGGTTTCGACCAATCGCAGAACCGCCGGCAGGCGCTCGGCCTGTTGCGCAAGGTCGGCATCGCGTCGCTCAAGCAGCGTGCCGCCGCGATGACCCCGGACGACCGCATGCTGTCCTGGGTCGATGAGGCCCTCAGTCAGCTCGGGGTGGCCGTGGCGCGACCGCAGATCACCCTGCAGCAGCCGGTCGGCACCCTCATGCCCGGGCCCGGTGCGAATGTGCGCGAAGGCTACGAGGCGCCTGCGCAGGTTGCGCTGCTGCTGCCCGGCGACGGCAACTATGCGGCAGCCAGCACATCGATCCGGGAGGGGTTTTTCGCCGCCTACATCAATGCCGGCCAGAACCATGCGCCGCGCCCGCCGGTGCGCGTGTACAACAGTCATGGCACTCCCGACGGCGCCGTCAAGGCCTACCAGCAGGCGGTCGAGGATGGCGCGAAACTGGTGGTCGGTCCGCTGACCCGCAGTGAAGTCGCCGCGGTATTCGGCCAGGCGCAGCTGCCGGTGCCGGTGCTGGCGTTGAATCATCCTGACAACCGGCAACTGCCGGCCAGCGATGCCAGCGAATTCGGTTTGCTGCCGGAAACCGAAGGTGCCCAGGCTGCCGATCACATGGTCGAACGGGGCCTGCGGCATGCCTATGTGCTGATCTCCGGCGATGACTTCGCCCAGCGCGCCGCCAGCGCATTCAAGGCCGAACTGGCCGCGCGGGGCGGCCAGCTGGACGGCATGGCCATTCTGACGAACTTCACCAGCGTGCTCGGTGGACTGAAAACCGCCGGCATCCCGATGATTGCCAGTACCGGTACCGACACGACGCCGGACACAACGAACGCCACGGATACCGGGATCTTCATCAGCATGCGGCCGAACCAGGCGCGCATGTTGCTGCCGCAGATGCAGGTCGCGAACATCCACCTGCCGATTTTCGCCACTTCCCACGTCTTTACCGGCTCCGACAACGCCACAGCCGACCGCGATCTGGATGGCGTGGAGTTCTGCGATGCGCCATGGCTGTTCAATGCCCAGCCCGGCCTGCCCAACCATGACGACATCGCCGCCCGGCTTCCGGCCGCCCGTGACGGCGGCGCCCGACTGTTCGCGTTCGGCATGGATGCCTGGAATCTGGTGCCGTATCTCGACTGGCTGCGCGAGCACCCCGGCAGTTACCTGCCCGGTGCCAGCGGGCAGCTTGCCGCGGATCAGTTCGGCCGCGTGCGTCGCGTGCTGATCTGGGCCAGATTCCAGGATGGTCTGGCACGACCGCTCGGTGGCAGTCTGCAAATGGACGACGTTCCCTCCAGTGCGCCACCGGCAACGACCGAGCCGGCGCCGGCAGGCTCATCGTCGACCGGCGGCAATCCGTCGACCGCGGGCTGATGCGCAGCATCGGCGACCCCTTCGAACAACGCGCCTGTGCCGAACTCGAACGGGCCGGACTGAGCCTGCTCGCACGCAACTACAGCACGCGCCACGGCGAGCTGGACCTGGTGATGCGCGACGGCGACACCGTGGTGTTCGTCGAAGTGCGCTATCGCCGGAGTGCCAGTCATGGCGATGCCGCCGCCTCGGTCACGGCCAGCAAGCAGGCCAGGCTGATCCAGGCCGCCCGGCACTGGCTCGCGGCCCATCCGCAGCACGCCCGGCGCGCCTGCCGTTTCGATGTGATCAGCTATGACGGCCCGGCCGATGCGATCCGCCAGGACTGGCTGCGCGGCGCCTTCGAGGCCGCACCGGCCCCGTAGGAGCGCACCCTGTGCGCGATGCTCTTCGCCGGAGGAAAGCAAAAGCATCGCCCGCAAGCGGGCTTCTACGGTACGGCGAAGAGCATCGCGCGCAAGCGCGCTCCTACACGAAATCGAGGTTGCGGCGAAATCGGCGAACAGCAAATTGTTCTCGCGAGTGGATTACGCTTCACGCATGCCTCTGCCCACCGAACTGCTTGCCACCCTGCGCGAAATTTTCCCCGCCGATGCGTTCGCGGCCGGCGAAGCCGAACGCATCGCCTACGCCTACGACAACTCGCGCCTGCACACCCTGCCCGATGCAGTGGTGTTCGCCACCGGACATGCCCAGGTCGAAGCGCTGGTGCAGGCGTGCCGAAAGCATCGGGTACCGGTGATCGCACGCGGTCGCGGCAGCAACACCACCGGCGCCACGGTGCCGGTGAACGGCGGCGTGGTGGTGAGTTTCGAGCGGATGAACCGGATCCTGCGGATCGACCCGGACAACCGTCTCGCGGTAGTCGAACCGGGCGTGCTGAATGGCGACCTGCAACAGGCGCTGGCGGCGCACGGTTTCTTCTGGCCGCCCGATCCCAGTTCGGCGCCGTGGTGCAGCATCGGCGGCAACCTGGCCTGCAACTCGGCCGGCCCGCGCACGGTGAAATACGGCAGCCCGCGCGAGAACACCCTGGGCCTGCGTGCGGTTGCCGGCAACGGCGAGGGTTTCCGCTGCGGCACGTACACCAGCAAGGGCGCCACCGGCTACGACCTGACCCGGTTGCTGATCGGTTCGGAAGGCACGCTGGCGCTGATCACCGAAGCCACCCTCAAGCTCACGCCGAAACCCTCGGCGCTGCGCACGCTGCGCGCCACCTACCGCGATGTCGGCGCCGCCGCCCGCGCAGTAGCACGGATCATGGCGCAGCCGGTGACGCCGTGCGCGCTGGAGTTCATGGACGACGTGGCATTGAAACTGGCACACGACCACGGCGGCGCCGATATGCCGCTGGCCGGTGCGATGCTGCTGATCGAAGTCGATGGCGAGCCGGCCACGCTGCTTTCGGCCGTCGACGCAGTGTCGGCAGCGGCGCGCGGCGACGGGCTGGAACAACTTCGCATCGCCGAAACCGCCGAGGAAACCCGCGCCCTGTGGACGGCACGCAAGGCGCTATCGCCGGCGCAGCGCACGATCTCGCCGCACAAGATCAACGAGGACGTGGTGGTGCCGGTGAGCCATCTGCCGGCGCTGGTCGACGGCATCAAGCAACTGTCGGCAACCCATGGCGTACTGATCGTCACTTTCGGCCACGCCGGCAACGGCAACCTGCACGTCAACCTGCTGCCGCGCGACGACGCCGAGCGCGCGCGCGCGCGGGCGTGCCTGGCCGAGGTCTTCATGTTGGTGATCGCACTCGAGGGCACGCTGTCGGGCGAGCACGGCATCGGCATGCTCAAGCGCGAATTCATGCCGCTGGCCCTGTCGCCGAGCACGCTCGGGCTGATGCGCGACATCAAGATCGCGTTCGACCCGGACGGCATCCTCAATCCGGGCAAGCTGCTTCCCTGATTCCTCACCTGTTTGTGTAGGAGCCCGCTTGCGGGCGATGCCTTTTGCTCTATCCGGACGAAAGGCATCGCCCGCAAGCGGGCTCCTACGACATCGGACAAAAGGCATCGCCCGCAGGTGGACCCCCCTACAAACAGGTGGCTCGCGGTATGCCAACATGCAAGGCATGCGTTCCGCTTTCGACCGCCTGCTTGCCGAGATCCGTGCCTGCCGGATCTGCGCTTCCCACCTGCCGCTGGGACCGCGACCGGTGCTGCAGGTATCGGCATCGGCGCGGCTGCTGATCGTCAGCCAGGCGCCCGGCCGCAAGGTGCATGACACCGGCATCCCGTTCAATGACGCCAGCGGCGAGCGTCTGCGTGACTGGCTCGGTATCGACCGCGACACGTTTTACGACGCCAGCCGCATTGCGATCGTGCCGATGGGCTTGTGCTTCCCTGGCACGGCGCGTGGCGGCGACTTGCCGCCGCGTCCGGAATGCGCACCGAACTGGCATCCGCGGCTGCTGCCCCTGCTCACCCAAGTGCGGCTGACCCTGCTGATCGGCCAGTACGCGCAGGCGGGCGTGCTCGGCCTGCCGCGCGGCACCCGCCTGACCGATACCGTGCTGACCTGGCGCGAACAACTCGCCCACGCACGTCTGCCGCTGCCGCATCCGAGCCCGCGCAACCGGTTGTGGCTGGCACGCAATCCCTGGTTCGCCGAGGAACTGCTGCCGGTACTGCGCGAGCGCGTGGCCGAAGCCCTGTCTGCAGCGGATTGAGCCCGGCGGACTGGTTGCGCTGCATCGTGCCTTGCCGGGCGTGTAGCGGTTGTCTAACCTGCCGAGGCTTCAAGGCCAGGGGTTCGCCCCGTGGCATTGCCCGGGAACACCGACTCCGAAAATGCGCCCATGAGACTCAAGCTGCGACTCGTTGCGATGAACTTCCTGCAGTTCTTCGTGTGGGGCTCATGGCTGCTCACCATCGGCGCCTACTGGTTCCAGTACCGGCACTGGTCCGGCGCCCAGTTCGGCGCGATCTTCTCGACCATGGGCATCGCCTCGCTGTTCATGCCCTCGCTGATGGGCGTGGTCGCCGACAAGTGGATCCATGCGGAAAAACTCTACGGCCTGCTGCACATCGCTGGCGCGGTGGTGCTGTTCATCATCCCGGGCATCGACAACCCCACCACCCTGTTCTGGGTGATGCTGCTGAACATGATGTGCTACATGCCGACGATCTCGCTGGCGATCGCGGTGGCGTACAACGCGCTGAAGAGCGACGGCAGGGACGTGGTGATCAGCTATCCGCCGATCCGGGTGTGGGGCACGATCGGTTTCATCGCGGCGCTGTGGACGGTGAGCCTGTTGCATCTGGAAACCTCCGCCGGCCAGTTCTATGTGGCCTCCGGCGCGGCACTGCTGCTCGGCCTGTATGCGTTCAGCCTGCCGCCCTGCCCACCGAAACTGGGGCGCCTTCCGGATACGTCATTGCTCGACACGCTGGGCCTTACTTCGTTCAAGCTGTTCCGCAACGGCAAGATGGCGATCTTCTTCGTCTTCGCGATGCTGCTGGGCGCCGCGCTGCAACTGACCAATGCCTATGGCGACACCTTCCTGCACGATTTCGCCACGGTCGATGCCTACAAGGGCCTGCTCGCGGTGCGCTACCCCGCGATCATCATGTCGATCTCGCAGGTTTCCGAAACGCTGTTCATCCTGGCCATCCCGTTCTTCCTGAAACGTTTCGGCATCAAGACCGTGATGCTGATCAGCATGCTGGCGTGGACCCTGCGCTTCGGCCTGTTCGCCTACGGCGATCCGGGCCCGGGCCTGTGGATGATCGTGCTGTCGTGCATCGTGTACGGCATGGCGTTCGACTTCTTCAATATCTCCGGCTCGCTGTTCGTCGAAGGCCAGAGCGACCCGGCGATCCGCGCCAGCGCGCAGGGCCTGTTCATGCTGATGACCAACGGCGTCGGCGCGGTACTGGGCAGCTCGCTGAGCGGCCTGATCATCGACACCTGGTTCACCCACGCCGACGGCAGCAAGGACTGGCACGGCATCTGGATGACATTCGCGTCGTATTCGCTGGTGGTGGCGCTGCTGTTCGTGTTCCTGTTCCGGCACAAGCACGATGCCCACGCGCTCGCCAGCACGCATCCCGGCCGCGGTGAAGTGGCCGCACCCTGACCGCGGGTCGGGCGGCGATCCCCGCTGCCGCTACAATGCGCGGATGAAGATCGGCCGCTACCGCATCGACCCGCCGCTGGTGCTCGCCCCGATGGCGGGCGTCACCGACAAGCCGTTCCGGCTGCTGTGCAAGCGGCTGGGCGCCGGCCTGGCGGTGTCGGAGATGACCAACGCCGACCCGCGGCTGTGGCATACGCGCAAGTCGCTGCAGCGGATGGATCACGCCGGCGAACCCGAGCCGGTCAGCGTGCAGATCGCCGGCTACGACCCCGCGATGCTGGCCGAGGCGGCGCGTTTCAATGTGGCCAATGGCGCGCAGATCATCGACATCAACATGGGCTGCCCGGCCAAGAAGGTGTGCAACGTGTGGTCCGGTTCGGCGTTGTTGCAGGACGAACCGCTGGTCGCACGCATCGTCAGGGCGGTGGTCGATGCGGTCGAGGTGCCGGTGACGCTGAAGATCCGCACCGGCTGGAATCGCGACAACCGCAATGCGTTGAACATCGCGCGGATCGCCGAGGACTGCGGCATCGCCGCGCTGGCCGTGCACGGGCGTACCCGCGCCGACAAGTATGAAGGCGACGCCGAGTACGAAACGATCGCGGCCATAAAAGCTTCCGTGCGCATTCCGGTGCTGGCCAACGGCGACATCTGCACGCCACAGCAGGCGAGGCACGTGCTCGACGTCACCGGCGCCGACGCCGTGATGATCGGCCGCGGTGCCCAGGGCCGGCCGTGGATCTTCCACGAGATCGCGCACTTCCTGGCCACCGGCGAGCTGCTGCCGGAACCCGGGCCGGGCGAAGTTGGTCGCATCCTGCTCGGTCACCTCGAACAGCTGTATGCGTTCTACGGCGAGCGGGCCGGCGTGCTTATCGCGCGCAAGCATCTGGGCTGGTACGCGAAGGACCGGCCCGAGAACGCCGCGTTCCGGCAAGTGATCAACCGCGCCGAATCGGCCGACATGCAACTACGCCTGACCCGCGACTACTTTGCCGTACTCGCGGCCGGCGAGCGCCTGGCGGCTTGATCGGCCCCTCCTGCAGGAGCGCGCTTGCGCGCGATGCTCTTGCAGCAGGGTGAAGAGCATCGCGCACAAGTGCGCTCCTACCGCGCAGCCCTCCTGGAGCGACTTCAGCCGCGGCAGCTCTACGATCTGCAAAAAACATCGCGGCCGAAGCCGCTCCCACGGAAGATCGTCGTCGTTTGACTTTGGACGTCCATACGGCTAACTTGCGACGCGCTGATGGTAGTCATCCCTCTATGCGCATAAAGGGATGACCTCAAGGGAAGCCGGTGCGAATCCGGCGCTGCCCCGCAGCGGTATGTGGAAACGACCTCCGTTACAGGCACTGGACGCAACACGTCCGGGAAGCGACGGACAGTAGGCCCGGCGACACGTCCACGAGCCCGAATACCTGCCTCAGCCGGAAGCGCACGACCGCGCTTCCGATCGACCTGGCGTTTCCGCGGGGGAACACCGAGCCGGCGCGTCGCCGTTCCCACGACGACTGCGGCGGCTTCGTTCGCCCGTGACAGCGCCGGCTCGCCCGCGGGGGCGAAGGTCATCGGCGCAGCGATCGGGCTGGGCCTCCTTCGTTCCTCTTTGCCCTTTCTGCAAGAGGAATCTCCATGTCACTCGTTACTTTTTCAGGCTTTCCGCGCATCGGCCTCAAGCGCGAACTCAAGCGCGCGCTCGAATCGCACTGGCGCGGCGATACCGGCGCACAGGCCCTGCTCGACACCGCCGGCATGCTGCGCCGACGGCACTGGCAGCTGGCCGTGGATGCCGGCGCCGATGTGGTGCCGTGCAACGACTTCAGCCTGTATGACCAGGTGCTGGATACCGCCGTGCTGTTCGACGCGATTCCCGCGCGCTACCGGCCGGTGTTTGCCGAAAGCCCGCTGGACGGCTATTTCGCGATGGCCCGCGGGTACAAGCGCGGCGGTCACGATCTGCCCGCGCTGGAAATGACCAAGTGGTTCGACACCAACTACCACTATCTGGTGCCCGAGCTGGAGGCGGGCCAGCGCTTCACGCTGGCCGGCGACAAGCCGCTGGCCGAATTCCGCGAAGCCCGCGCGCTCGGCCATCGCACCCGGCCGGTGCTGCTCGGCCCGGTGTCGTTCCTGCTGCTTTCCAAGAGCGTGGACGGCAGCGACCGGCTGGCCCTGCTCGACGCGCTGCTGCCGGCCTACGCGCAACTGCTCGGTGCGCTGGCCGATGCCGGCGCCGACTGGGTGCAGCTGGACGAACCGTGCCTGGTACTCGACCTGGACGAGGATGATCGTGCCGCCTACCGTCGCGCCTACGCGGCGCTCGCCGTGGCGCGCCGGCCGCGGCTGCTGCTGGCCAGCTACTTCGGCGCGCTGGGCGACAACCTCGCGCTGGCCGCCATGCTGCCGGCCGACGGCCTGCACGTGGATCTGGTACGCGCGCCCGACCAGCTCGCTGCCGTGCTCGACGCGCTGCCGCCCGCGCACGTGCTCAGCGCCGGGGTGGTCGACGGCCGCAACGTCTGGCGCAGCCGCCCCGAACGCGTGCTGCCGCTGCTGCGCGCCGCGCAGGCGCGTATCGGCGAGGCGCGGCTGTGGCTGGCGCCATCGTGCTCGCTGCAACACGTGCCGATCGATCTGCAAGCGGAGACCGCGCTCGATCCGCCGCGCCGCGCCGCGATGGCGTTCGCCCGGCAGAAGCTCGAGGAGCTGCGCGTGTATGCCGATGCGCTGGCCGGCCACACCGAGGCCGAGGCCGCGCTGGCCGCGCAGCAGGCCGGACTGGATGCCCAGGTCGGCGCGGCCGGCGTGGTCAACGCCGGCATCCGCGCCTGCCTGCGCGCGCTCGGTCCGCAGGCGGCGCTGCGGCGGTCGGCCTTTGCCAGCCGGCGCGCGACCCAGTCCGCGGCGATGGCGCTGCCGCCATTACCCACCACTACCATCGGCTCGTTTCCGCAGACCGACGCGCTGCGCAAGGCGCGTGCCGCGCATCGCGCCGGCCAGCTGGACGACACCGCCTACGACGCGCTGCTGGCGGCCGAGATCGAGCGCGTGGTGCGCTTCCAGGAGCGCATCGGGCTGGACGTGCTGGTGCATGGCGAGCCCGAGCGCAACGACATGGTGGAATACTTCGGCGAGCAACTGGACGGCTATCTGTTCACCAAACTGGGCTGGGTGCAAAGCTACGGCTCGCGTTGCGTCAAGCCGCCGGTGATCTACGGCGACATCGCCCGCCGCGCACCGATGACGGTGCGCTGGTCGAGCTACGCGCAGTCGCTCACCGACAAGCCGATGAAGGGCATGCTGACCGGTCCGGTGACGATGCTGCAGTGGTCGTTCGTGCGCGACGACCTGCCGCGCGAAACCGTGTGCCGGCAGATCGCGCTGGCCCTGCGCGACGAGGTGCATGACCTGGAGGCCGCCGGCATCGGCGTGATCCAGATCGACGAACCGGCCTTGCGCGAGGGCCTGCCGCTGCGCCGCGGCGACTGGCCGGCGTACCTGGCGTGGGCGGTGGAATGTTTCCGCATCGCCGCCGGCGGCGTGCGTGACGCCACCCAGATCCACACCCACATGTGCTACTCGGAGTTCAACGACATCATCGAGGCGGTGGCGGCGATGGACGCCGACGTGATCTCGATCGAGACCAGCCGCTCGCGGATGGAACTGCTCGATGCCTTCGTGCGCTTCCGCTACCCCAACGGCATCGGCCCGGGCGTGTACGACATCCACTCGCCACGCGTTCCCGACACGGCGGAGATGCTCGGCCTGCTGCACAAGGCGCTCGCGGTACTGCAACCAGAGCAGCTGTGGATCAATCCCGATTGCGGCCTGAAGACCCGCGGCTGGCCCGAGGTGGAGCAGGCACTGCTGCAGATGGTGGGGGCAGCGCGCGCGCTGCGCAGCGAACTTCAGCTCTGCGCGTGAAAGGCGGCATCCCGGTCGCGGCGGCACTGAGCGCGACCGGGGTGCGACCGGGGTGCGGCCGGGTGCGCCGGCAACCGCCCGCGCGCCGCCTCGACGCAGGAAACGCGGGCCACATGGTCCAAAGGGCGGTATCGGGGCCCTGGTGAAGCCGACCCGCGCCTGGCCGATGACTCGCCGTGCGCGGGCTGAACGGCCGTCCAAACGGCTGAACCGGCACCCCATCCCACGCGCGCATGGCTGCAAAAGCGCGGCCGGCGTTGTATCATCCCCGACTTACTGTATCTCTCTATCCGCACGAAAGGATATAAACCGCGATGTCCAACCACCTGTTCACCTCCGAATCGGTCTCCGAAGGCCATCCGGACAAAGTTGCCGATCAGATTTCCGACGCCGTGCTCGACGCGATCATCGCGCAGGATCCGCGTGCGCGCGTGGCCTGCGAAACGATGGTGAAGACAGGCGTGGCGATCGTCGCCGGCGAAATCACCACCAGCGCATGGATCGATCTGGAAGCGCTGACCCGCAAGGTCATCGTCGACATCGGCTACGACTCCAGCGACGTCGGCTTCGATGGCGCCACCTGCGGCGTGCTGAATCTCATCGGCAAGCAGTCGCCGGACATCAACCAGGGCGTGGACCGCAAGAACCCGGAGGACCAGGGTGCCGGCGACCAGGGCCTGATGTTCGGCTACGCGACGAACGAGACCAGGGACATGATGCCGGCGGCGATCCACTACGCGCACCGCCTGGTCGAGCAGCAGGCCAAGGTACGCAAGAAAAAGAACGCGCCGCTGCCGTGGCTGCGTCCGGACGCCAAGAGCCAGGTCACCCTGCGCTACGAGAACGACAAGGCGGTGGCGATCGACGCCGTGGTGCTGTCGACCCAGCACGACCCGGACGTCAAGCAGAAGGATCTGATCGAAGCCGTGCGCGAACATATCCTGAAGCCGGTGCTGCCGGCCAAATGGCTGCACAAGGGCACCAAGTTCCACATCAACCCGACCGGCAAATTCGTGATCGGCGGGCCGGTCGGCGACTGCGGCCTGACCGGGCGCAAGATCATCGTGGATACCTACGGCGGCTTTGCCCGCCATGGCGGCGGTGCGTTCTCCGGCAAGGATCCGTCCAAGGTCGATCGTTCGGCCGCCTACGCCGCGCGCTACGTGGCCAAGAACATCGTCGCCGCTGGCATCGCCGACCGCTGCGAGGTGCAGGTGAGCTACGCGATCGGCGTGGCGCATCCGACCTCGATCTCGGTCACCACCTTCGGCACCGGCAAGATCAGCGACGAAAAGATCGAGAAGCTGATCCGCAAGCATTTCGACCTGCGCCCGTACGGTATCCTGAAGATGCTCGACCTGATCCACCCGATGTACCAGCAGACCGCCAGCTATGGCCACTTCGGCCGCAGCCCGCAGCAGCTGAAGGACGCCAACGGCAACACCTTCACTGCGTTCTCGTGGGAGAAGACCGACAAGGCCGAGGCGCTGCGCGCCGACGCCCGGATCAAGTAGGCGACACGCTCGACCCGAAGCCGCGGAAACGCGGCTTCTTCATGCCGGGCGGCAGTGCCCGGCTTCACGATGATCGGCACCCCTGCCTGCGGCAAGCCTTCGCGCCGCCGGGGCGACGTGGAGACTCGCTCCGGCGGGGATCAGCCGTTCCACTGCCCCAGCGCGGCCAGGCCATTGTCCCGCGCACGGGCATGCACGGTCTTCTGCGCTTCGGCGTAGTTCGCCTTCATGTCCTTCGCCCACAGCTTCAGTGCCGCCTGCTGCATGGCCCGGCCATAGGAGAACGACAGCGGCCACGGATGCGGCCCGATGCGGTTCATCGCGTTCAGATGCGCAGTGGACTGCTCGTCGGTCTGCCCACCGGAGAGAAACACGATGCCCGGCAGCGCGGCCGGCACGGTGCTCTTGAGCACGCGCACGGTGGCTTCGGCCACTTCCTCGACGTCCACCTGCTCGTCGCAATCCTTGCCGGGGATGACCATGCTGACCTTGAGGATGGTGCCTTCGAGCATCACGTTCTGCTCGTACAGCGCGTTGAACAGGCTGCGCAGCACGGCCTCGTGCACCTCGTAGCTGACCTCGATGCTGTGGTCGCCGTCCATGATCACCTCAGGCTCGACCATCGGCACGATACCCGCTTCCTGGCACAGCGCTGCATAACGCGCGAGCACGTGGCAGTTCGCCTCGATCGCGGTGGAACTGGGGTTGTCCTCGCTGATGTTGATCACCGCACGCCACTTGGCGAACTGCGCGCCGAGCCTGGCGTATTCCTGCAGCCGCTCGCGCAGACCGTCGAGCCCCTCGGTGACGACATCGCCGGGAAAACCGGCCAGCGGCTGCGGTCCCTTGTCGACCTTGATGCCGGGGATGATGCCGGCCTTCTTCATGATCTGGGTGAACGGCACGCCGCCCTGGGTCGACTGCCGGATCGTCTCGTCGTACAGGATCGCGCCGGAGATGTGCTCGTTCAGGCCCGGCGTGGTCAGCAGCAACTCGCGGTAGGCGCGACGGTTCTCCTCGGTGTTCTCGATGCCGACGGCCTCGAAGCGTTTCCTGATCGTGTTGGTCGACTCGTCGATGGCGATGATGCCCTTGCCGGGCGCGACCATCGCCAGGGCGACGCTTTCGAGATCTTCAATACTCATGACGACTCCGGGTAGCAAGGGCGAGGTCCGCCCACACCAAGGTTGAGGCCGCATCGATACGGAAGCGGCATGGTTGAAAAAGGGAATTATAGGCCAATTGGCGGCGTGGACGTTCCGCCCGCAAGGCCCCTGCTACGGGCCGTAGCCGGGCAACTTGCAGGCATCGAGCAGATGCTGGCGCTGCGCCTTGTCCGTCGGCGCGTTGAACGGCACGACATAATAGGTCGCCACCGGCTCGCCCACGCGGTTGGTGAGCGACGGCCCGTAGCGGAAATGGGATACCGCACTGACCGCCATCGGACCCAGGTCGCTCTTGGGCACCAGCTTGACCAGCGCCACGTTCATCGGCACGCCATCGGAACCGACCGTGTAGGTCACCGCCGCGCAGCCGGGCTTGTCCAGGTTGAATCCGCTGTTGGGCGCGTCCAGCTTGATCGAGGTATTGAGCAGGATCCAGTAACGATAAAGATCCTGCGGGTCGACCCTGCGGGTCTGCGCCATCGCCGGGGCGACGCAGCCCAGTGCGAGCACGAACAGCAACCCCAGGCGGAACGGGTGAAATGACGACTTCATGGCAACCTCCTGTGCAAGACGCGGCTCACATCCTGACACAGTGTAGCCGCCCCGGCGTTCGCCGGCGGCAAGCGCGACGGCCCGCCGCACAACCTGCCATCAGCCATCAGAGATCGCGCAGGCTCTCGACCATGCCGTCGGTACCGACCGAAAGCAGCTTCAGCGTGTTGGTGCCGCCGCCGCGACCGACGTGGTCGCCGTGGGTGAGCACCACACGGTCGCCCTCACTCAGCCGCCCCTGCGCGAACAACTGCTGTACCGCCGCACGCGCCGTGGCCGCCGAATTCTGCCCTTGATGGGCAAATGCCACCGGATGCACATCGCGCAGCATCAGCATGCGCCGACGCGCATCGGCCAGTGGCGACAGCGCATAGATCGGCACCGCCGTGCGATAGCGCGACAGCCATTGCGCGGTAGCGCCGGACTCGGTCAGCGCCACGATGGCGCGCACCCCCAGCTCGCCAGCCAGCAGCATCGAGGCGAGTGCGATCGCCTGGTCGGTGCGATCGAGCCGGTGCCTGGCCTTGTCCAGGTCCTCCTTCGGCTCGAACTGGCGTTCGGCGCCGAGACAGATACGGCGCATCGCCGCCACCGCCTTGTCCGGATGATCGCCGGCGGCGGTTTCCTCCGACAGCATCACCGCATCGGTACCGTCGATCACGGCGTTGGCCACGTCGAGCACCTCGGCGCGGGTCGGAATCGGCGAACGCACCATCGACTGCAGCATCTGCGTGGCGGTGATCACCGCGCGGTTGCGTTGCAGCGATTCGCGGATGATCTTCTTCTGCAGGCCGGGCAGTTCGGCATCGCCGATCTCGACGCCCAGGTCGCCGCGCGCGACCATCACCACGTCGGAGGCGTCGATGATCTCGCCCAGCACCGGGATCGCATCGGCGCGCTCGATCTTGGCCACCAGCGAGGCATTGCCGCCGGCCTCGTGCAGCAACCGGCGCGCCTGATGCATGTCCTCGGCTGAACGCACGAACGACACCGCCAGGAAATCCGCGCCGATCTCGGCGGCCAGCCTGATGTCGGCCTTGTCCTTGTCCGACAACGCCGTCACCGAAAGCCCACCGCCCTGCCGGTTGAGACCCTTGCGATTGGACAGCCTGCCGCCGATCAGTACCTGGCAGCGCACTTCGGCGCCGACCACTTCCCGCACCGTCAATGCCACCAGCCCGTCGTCGAGCAACAGCACATCGCCGGCATGCACGTCCTGCGGCAAGCCGTAATAGCTGACGCCGACCCGCTGCACGTCGCCCGGCGGCGCGTCGGGACGGCAATCGAGCACGAAATGGTCGCCTTCGGCCAGCTGCACCGGCCCGTTCGCGAATGTCTCGATGCGGATCTTCGGCCCTTGCAGATCGGCCAGCACGCCGACCTCGCGCCCGGCCTCCGCCGCTGCCGCCCGCACCGCAACGGCACGTGCGCGATGGTCATCCGGCTGGCCATGCGACAGGTTCAGGCGAACCACGTCGACGCCCTCGGCAATCAGCTTGGCGAGCATGCCCGGCGCATCGGTGGCGGGGCCCAGGGTGGCAACGATCTTGGTGCGGCGAAGAGTGGTTTCAGTCATGCCGTTCAGGTTAGCAGATGCGGGCAATCTGACCAGCATCTGCAAACGTATGCAGCATGCACCGTTCTTGCAATCGGGCGGCCATGCGGGTCAGCAGCGCCGACCGGCCGGCCCCGGAACCTGCCCCCGCGTCGATCGTCGGGTCGCGAACCCGTCGGCGGAATCACGCGCCGGGGAACCGGCGCATCACCGACCCAGCGCCGTGTTCAATATCTGGGCCAGCCGTCGAGCGGCCTGGCGCAGACGCAGTTCGGCCAGCGGCAACTCGGCATCGACATAGGCCTGGCCGATCCGGTGGCCGGGCGGATAGAAACCGGGTTCCGCGGTGATCCGGCAGGACTCCTCCGCCCACTGCGCATAGGGGTTGTCGAATGGCGCGGCCGCGGGCGGCAACGGCACCGGGCCACGCGCCGCGAGCGCCTTCGCATAGGCCTGCCAGTCGAGGCCGCGGGTATCGAGCAGCCCCGAATCCCAGACCCGATGCAGGTTGCTGCCCTTGCCGTCGATCTGCACCTGAAAGGTGTTGCCGCCGCGGTCGTCGCGGTAGCCGGCGTGCAGCGGCTGATGGACGTCGGCCACCAGATGCACCACGAATTTCAACGCTTCGCGACGCGCCGCCGGCGGCTGCGCGGGGTCGCCCAGCACGGCAACGTAATGCTGCAGGCCGGCAACCACGCAAAGGCCATCCCGGCAATCGCGCGGCGGCTGGTAATCGCAACCGCTGTCGTGGAAGTTGATGTAATGCAGGCGCCGTGTCTGCTTCCACAACGCTTCTTGCGCCGGATCGTCCCGGAGCTGGTCCGGCCAGTTGGCGATGTCGGCCAGTGCGCGCGTGTGATCGGCCGCCAGCAGGCGCTCCACCTGCGCCTCGGCGGCCGGGTTCAATTGCCGCTGCGCCAGCGCCGCCACCACCCGGTGGCCGAGCGGCCCCCACGCCTGCGCGGGCGCCATGACCAGGCAGGCAAGCAAGGCGGCGAGGCGGCGCGTGACAGACATCGCGAATGATCCGGCAGGTAGGTTCGCGAGTCTGCCACAGCCATCACTGCAGCGTGATGAACCCGCGCCCGTGCGACCAGCGGCTTGGCCTCGCTGCGTCGTTTGCACGCGCCAGCGAGCGCCAGACGCCGATTGGCTGTAAAATCGCCGTTTTGCCGGCCGCTTGCCGCGGTCCCGTTTTCATTCCCTTCTGCATTCCCTTCCGGAGGACACCCCATGACCATCAAGGTCGGCATCAACGGCTTCGGCCGCATCGGCCGCAACGTGCTTCGTGCCGCGGTACAGAACTTCGGCAGCGACATCGAGATCGTCGCGATCAACGACCTGCTCGAGCCGGACTATCTCGCCTACATGCTGCGCTACGACTCGGTGCACGGCCGTTTCAAGGGTGACGTGAAGGTCGAGGGCGGCCAGCTGGTGGTGAACGGCAAGACCATCCGGCTGACCCAGGAACGCGACCCGGCCAACCTGAAGTGGAATGAAGTGAACGCCGACGTGGTGATCGAATCCACCGGCCTGTTCCTGACCAAGGAAACCGCGCAGAAGCACCTGGATGCGGGCGCGAGAAAGGTGATCCTGTCCGCGCCGTCGAAGGACGACACGCCGATGTTCGTGTTCGGCGTGAACGACAAGACCTACAAGGGCGAGGCGATCATCTCCAACGCCAGCTGCACCACCAACTGCCTGGCCCCGGTGGCCAAGGTGCTCAACGACAAGTGGGGCATCAAGCGCGGCCTGATGACCACGGTGCACGCCGCTACCGCCACGCAGAAGACCGTCGATGGGCCGTCCAACAAGGACTGGCGCGGCGGCCGCGGCATCCTGGAGAACATCATCCCTTCGTCCACCGGTGCCGCCAAGGCCGTCGGCGTGGTAATCCCCGAGCTCAACAAGAAGCTCACCGGCATGAGCTTCCGCGTACCGACCTCGGACGTGTCCGTGGTCGACCTGACGGTCGAGTTGCTGAAGGACGCGACCTACGCGGAGATCTGCGCGGAAATGAAGGCGCAGAGCCAGGGCGCGCTGCAGGGCGTGCTCGGCTACACCGAGGACAAGGTCGTCGCCACCGACTTCCGCGGCGAGACCTGCACCTCGGTGTTCGACGCCGATGCCGGCATCGCGCTGGACAGCACCTTCGTCAAGCTGGTCAGCTGGTACGACAACGAATGGGGCTACTCGAACAAGTGCCTGGAGATGGTGCGGGTCGTGGCGAAGTAGAACGCCTGCCCGGAAAGCAACGCCTGGCTGGAAAGCATGAGCCCGCGCCGACGAGATTCGGCGCGGGCTTTTTCATTTCCAGCGAGCGCTTCGGTTTTTTTGCCACAGGATCTCGTCGCTGGCCGGATCGAGCTATGGCGGGAAACCTGCCTGGAAGAACTCGACGGGGACCATCCTGCGACATTTTGTCCGGCCGCCCATTTGAACGACGCGTCACCCGGTGAAACAGGCAAAACCGGCCAATGCCGACGCCCTCCCGCAAGCTCGCCGTCGATGCGCGAACCCCATGCAGTACGGGCGTTTCACGGCATTGCCTGCCCGCAGGCGCCGCACGCCGCCGAAGCATGACGTCTCCAGTGGCGTGCAACCCGCCCGGTTCGTCCGAACCTGTATCGACGACAACGAGCAGGCACCTCTTGATCAAGATCAAGGCCAGCCGCAGCGATGCTGCGCAGAATTCGTCACAGGTTCCACGATCACACCCACTTACTCATCCACCGGAGAATCAGATCATGCGTAGACTCATTGCCCTTGTCGCCCTTGCGTTGCTGTCGACCCCGCTGTGGGCCGCCCAGTGCTCGACCACCATCGAAGGCAACGACGCGATGCGTTTCGACAAGTCGTCCATCGTGGTGCCGAAGGTCTGCAAGACGTTCTCGGTGACCCTGAAGAATACCGGCTCGATGCCGAGGGACGTGATGGGCCACAACTGGGTACTCAGCGAGAGCGCCAACGAGAGCAGCATCATTTCCGACGGCATGACCGCCGGCCTGGCAAACAATTACGTGAAGCCGAATGACCCCCAGGTCATCGCGAGCACCAAGCTGATCGGCGGCGGCGATTCGGACACGACCAAGTTCGACGTATCCAAACTCAAGAGTGGCGAGGTGTATGCGTTCTTCTGCACCTGCCCGGGCCACGCCACCCTGATGAAGGGCACGCTGACCGTCGGTTCCTGAGCACCTCGTCCCGGCATGTCCACCCTGCGCCCGGCCAGCAATGGCCGGGCGCAGTCGTCACGACGACGCAAAAAGCGCCGGCATGCTGCCACCCTTGCAAGGATGTGCAGCACCCGTCCGCGGCGTCACTTCAGCACGGACAGCGCCTTGTCGTAATCCGGTTCATGGGTGATTTCACCGACCAGCTCGGCATGGATCACCTTGTCGCGCTCATCCAGCACCAGCACGGCGCGCGCCGCCACGCCAGCCAGCGGGCCGCTGGCCAGCGCCACGCCGTAATCGCCCAGAAACCGCTGGCCGCGCATGGTCGAGAGCGTCACCACGTGATCGAGCCCCTCGGCACCGCAGAAGCGTGCCTGCGCGAACGGCAGATCGGCCGAAATGCACAGCACCACGGTGTTGTCGAGCTGCCCGGCCAGCTCGTTGAAACGACGCACCGACGCGGCACACACGCCGGTATCGATGCTGGGGAAGATATTGAGCACCTTGCGCTGGCCGGCGAAGCTCGCCAGCGAGACATCGGCCAGATCCTTGCCGACCAGCGTGAACGCCGGCGCGGACTCGCCGCTGGCGGGGAAACGACCATCGACATTGACCGGATGGCCCTTGAGGGTGACTTGGGACATGGGAGCACCTCTGTTGAGTGGAGGGTGCAAGTAAAACATGACCTCCCCTAGCTGCGCACGCACGAAGCTTCAGCGCACCTGACCCCGGTCGCAGGCCGCCGATGGCAGCCAACGGCCAACGCATCGCAACCGTGTCCCACCGCTGCGGCGAACCGCCACCGCCCCGCCGCGCCTGATTGACCTGCATCAGGGCGGCCCGTGCGCGATCCGGCCAGCATAGCCACCAGCTTCAGGAGATACATCATGTTTGCCCGCCGAAAACCGTGGCCAGGACGGATCAGCCCGAACCAGGCGGCATTTGCCGTCGGGCCATCGCTTGCCCCGGTCCAGCCGTGGCGCTGCCCGCAAGGCCTGAGGGCATGAGCGCATTGCCGCTGCCGTCGCCGGAAATGCGCGATCACGCGCTGGATGCGTGCTTCCTGGGCCCGTACGGCGAAAACGACACGCTGCTGGAAAAGCTGATGGTCGAGTTCCTGCGCGACCACGTGTACTGGCGGCGCAACTTCCACCCGGAGGATCCGCCGGCGATCGCCACGGCCTGTGCGCAGCATCCCGATTACCTCGCGTTCGAGGCGCGCATGCGCCGCGAACTGCATCAGCTGTCCGCCGCACTGAAGAAGTCGGTGCCGTTCCACAGCCCGCGCTACATCGGCCACATGGCCTCCGACCTGCTGCTGCCGGGGCTGGCGGCGCAGATCCTGACCCTGCCCTACAACCCCAACAACGTCAGCGAAGACGCCGCGCCGGTCACCGTGGACATGGAGGTGCAGGTGGGCCTGCAGCTGGCGCGCATGCTCGGTTACCCGCACGACCCGGCACAGCCGGCGTGCGCGTTCGGCCATCTCGCCTCCGGCGGTTCGCTGGCCAATTACCAGGCATTGCGGCTGGCACTGGCGCTGAAGGCGTTCCCGGTCGCGCTGCGCGCGGCGCAGGTACCGGACCTGGCGCTGCCGGCGGACGACTGGGACGCCTTCAACCTCGCCGCGGCCGACGTCATCGTGTTGCTGGAACGCTGGCAGTCCTGGCTGGCCGCGCAATCGCCCGAGCAGCGTGCGCACTGGCACGCACGGGTGGAGGCCGAACGCATCGAGCAGCGCGGACTGGCCGGTTTCTTCGCCGCGCATCCCACGCTGCGCGTGCCGCTGGTGCTGGCGCCGGTCACCGCGCACTACTCGTGGAGCAAGGGGCTGAAGCTGCTCGGCCTCGGTCGCGATCAACTGCATCTGCTGCCGACCCGCGGCATGCGGCTGGATCCGGCGGCACTGCGCGACACGCTGCAACGCTGCGTCCGCGAACGCCAGCCGGTGCTGATGTGCGTGGCGGTGCTGGGCAGTACCGAGTACGGCACGATCGATCCGATCGACGCGGTACTCGCCGCGCGCACGCAGGCCCGCGCGCAGGGGCTGGATTTTTCCGTGCACGTGGATGCGGCGTGGGGCGGCTATCTGGCCACCCTGTTCCGCCACGAGGACGGCAGCCTGCGCACGCGTGAGGACGTGGCGGCCGAGTACGTGCGGTTCCCCACCCCGGCGGTGCATGCGGCCTTTGCCGCGCTGGGCGATACCGATTCGGCCACGGTCGATCCGCACAAGCTCGGTTACCTGCCGTACGGCGCTGGCGCCTTCGTCTGCCGCGACCATCGCGCGATGACGCTGCTGGCCGAGCGTGCCGACTATGTCTTTCACGGCAACACCCCGCGCGACTACCTCGCGCGCTACCGCAGCCTGGGCCAGTTCGTGCCGGAGGGCTCCAAGTCCGGCGCGGCCGCCGCGGCGGTGTACGTGACGCACAAGGTGCTGCCGCTGGATCATCGCCACTTCGGCCGGCTGCCGCGCTCCACCGTGCGCGCCGCCGAAGCGTTCCATGCCTGCGCACAGCGGTTCGCGATCGGCATCGCCGACCTGCTGCATGTGCTGGTGCCGTTCGCGCCGGACAGCAACCTGGTCTGCCTCGCGCTCAACCCCTGCGGCAACACCCGCGTGGCCGGGGCCAATGCCTATGTGAGTGCGCTGCACGACACGCTGCGCATCGATCCCAGCCAGCCGCTGCAGCTGAAGGAGTTCTTCGGCTCGGTGACCAGCCTGCGGCCGGAGATGCTCGGCCCGGCCGACACCGCGCGCATCCTCAAGGCACTGGAGCTGGACCCGCGCAGCCTGGGCACCGATGACGACAACGACCGACTGGTGATCCTGCGCCATACCCTGATGAACCCCTACCTGATCGATCACGAGAACGGCATCAGCTACATCGAACGCTATTTCGAGTTCCTGGCCCGCCGCGTGCGCGCGCAGGCCGCTGTGGCCGGCGCGGGCAACGGCTCGACATGAGGCATCATCGGTGCTGCCGGAACACCGCCGCGCCACCGGACTGATCGAGCCTGTTCGGCGCGCGGCGACACGAGCCCCGGCACCACCCGACACCCCGACCAGGAAAACCGTCCATGTCATTCGCGATCCTCGGTTTTGGCCGCTTCGGCCGCGCCTTCAGCGAACTGCTGCTGCATGCCGGCGAGGACGTGCGCGCCCACGACCCGCATGTCGCCGTGCCGACCGGGCTTGCCGCCGCCTCGGCGGTTGCCGCGGTGGATGGCGCGCAATGGATCGTGCTGGCGATGCCGGTACCGCACATGCGCGCTGCGCTGGAGGCGATCCGCCCGCACCTGCACGCCGGGCAGACCGTGATCGACGTGGGCAGCGTGAAGCTGCATCCCTGCGCGCTGATGGATGAGCTGCTCGGCGCGGACATTCCGCATGCCGGCACGCATCCGCTGTTCGGCCCGCTCAGCCTGGCCCGCGGCGAGCGCCCGCTGCGCGCGGTGGTGTGCGCCAGCGCGCGGCATCCCGATGCCGCCGCACGCGCACGCCGGCTGTTCGCCGAGCTCGGCTGCGAGGTGATCGAACAGGAGCCGGCCGCGCACGACCGTGCGATGGCCAGCACCCACGCACTGGCGTTTTTTATCGCCAAGGGGCTGATCGACATCGGCGTGGACGACGACCTGACGCTGGCGCCGCCATCGTTCCAGGGCCTGAAGAACATGCTGGCTGCGGTGCGCGGCGATGCCGGGCACCTGTTCGCGGCGATCCAGCAGGAAAACCCGTTCGCCGCCGAGGCGCGTACGCGGCTGATGCAGTCGCTGGAGCTGATCCACCGCAAACTCCTCACCGAAACCGACGCCGACGGCCACCTGGCCATTCCCAACCTGCCCGAGGATGCACCTTGAGCTTTCACGACCTTCGCGGTTTTCTCGCGTATCTGGAACGCGATCGGCAACTGCTGCGCGTGCGCGCACCGGTGGACCCGCACCTGGAATCCACCGCGCTCTGCCTGCGCGCGCTGCGCGAGGACGGCCCGGCGCTGCTGATGGAACACCCCGGCGACGCGGCGCACGCGCTGCTGGGCAACCTGTTCGGCCAGCGCCGGCGCATCGAGGCGGCGCTGGCCGGACGGCCGCTGGCTTCCCTGCGCGAACTGGGCCGGCTGCTCGCCGCGATCAAGGAGCCGCGCTGGCCGTCCAGCCTGCGCGATGCGCTGGCCACCTGGCCGGAACTGGCGCAGCTGGCGCATGTGGCGCCGCAGCGCGTGCGCGAGGCGGCGTTCGAACACGAAACCCTGCACGGCAGCGAGATCGACCTGGCGCGCCTGCCGATCCAGCACTGCTGGCCCGGGGATGCCGGCAAGCTGATCACCTTCGGCCTGGTGGTCACCCGCGGCACGCAGAAGCCGCGGCAGAACGTGGCGATCTACCGCCAGCAGGTGATCGGCCCGAACCGGGTGATCATGCGCTGGCTGCCGCATCGCGGCGGTGCGCTGGACTACGCCGACTGGCAAGCCGCGCATCCGGACCAACCCTTCCCCGTGCTGGTCGCGATCGGCGCCGATCCGGCCACCATGCTGGCCGCCGTGGCGCCGGTGCCGGACACATTGTCCGAATACGAATTCGCCGGCCTGCTGCGCGGCCAGCGCACGCGCGTGTGGCCCAGCGAGCTGACCGGGCTGGACGCGCCGGCCGGCGCGGAGATCCTGCTGGAAGGTTTCATCCATCCCGGCGACACCGCGCTGGAAGGCCCGTTCGGCGACCACACCGGCTACTACAACGCGCAGGACCATTTCCCGGTGTTCACCATCGAGCGGATGCGCCTGCGCCGGGACGCGATCTACCACGGCAGCTACATGGGCCGCGCGCCGCACGACGAACCGTCGGTGCTGGCGATGGCGCTGAACGAGGTGTTCGTGCCGATCCTGCAGAAGGTGTTCCCGGAAATCGTGGACTTCTACCTGCCGCCGGAGGCGTGTTCGTACCGCATCGCGGTCGTCAGCATCCGCAAGCAGTACGCCGGCCACGCGCGGCGCGTGATGATGGGCGTGTGGTCGTACCTGCGCCAGTTCACCTACACCAAGTTCGTGATTGTCACCGACGACGACATCGACGTGCGCGACTGGTCGCAGGTGATCTGGGCCGTATCGACCCGGGTCGATCCGGCCCGCGACACCCTGCTGGTGGAAAACACCCCGATCGACTACCTCGACTTCTCCAGCCCGGTGCCGAACCTCGGTTCCAAACTGGGCATCGACGCCACCAACAAATGGCCGTCCGAAACCACCCGCACCTGGAGCAAGCCGATCGTGCCCGATGCCGTGGTGGAGCGGCGCGTCGATGCGTTGTGGGCGATGCTGACCGCTGCAGCGACGGGGGAGCGATGACTTGGGTGGCGAAATGGTGACCCTTACTTAAAGCACCGCATTGGCGGCATTCCTCAGGGCACCTCGGATACCCCCGATTTGTGTAGGAGCGCACCCTGTGCGCGAATGCTCTTCTTCACGTGCGGCAAAGAGCATTCGCGCACAGGGTGCGCTCCTACACAGGTGCCGGGGAACGGGATTCCCTTAGTCGCCAGCCGGCTCGATATCGATCGGCGCCAGCGTGGCCAGCAGTTCGCGGGCGCGAGCCTGCAACGCGCGGTAGGAAGGTTCCCACTGGCCCTCGCGCGGCACCGACCATGCCAGCTGCGACAGCAGCGCATGGGCGCCGTGCAACTGACGCTGCAGGTCGCGCGCGGCGGCGAGCGCACGCTCGTAGTCGTCCTTGCCGACCATCAGGATCTTGCGATCCTGGCATACCCCGATACACGTCTGCGGCGCCTCGATCTTGCCGCAGCCGATGCATTGCCAGGCCTGGATGTAATCGGTCATGCGCCGGCTTCCGCCGACGCGCCGGCGAAGGCCGCAGCGGAACCGCATGCCGGTGCAGCGCAGTGTTTCACGGGTCTCATGCAGATGCCTCCAAGGGGTCCGCGCATACGGTGCGGATGCGCCGATTCTATGGGGCGCGGCGCCGGCCGCGTCTGACCCAGATCAACGACGCGGCGATTCGGGCATGCCACGATGCGCGCTGGTTTTCCTGTGCGGAGGTGCGCATGCAACTGGTCTGTCCCGCCGGCAACCTGCCGGCATTGCAGGCGGCGATCGACGCCGGCGCCGATTCGGTCTACACGGGCTTGCGCGACCAGACCAACGCACGCGCCTTTCCCGGCCTCAACTTCAGCGACGACGAGCTGCGCGCCGGCATTGCGTACGCGCATGCACGCGGCCGCAAGGTCTACCTCGCGCTCAACACCTATCCGGACAGCACGCGACTGGCGCAATGGTTCGCGGCGGTGGACAAGGCGGCCGAGTTCGGCTGCGACGCCATCATCGCCGCCGAAATGGCGGTGCTCGATTACGCCGTGCGCACCCATCCGGCACTGGCGCGGCATCTGTCGGTGCAGAGTTCGGCGACCACCGCCGCGGCGCTGCGCTACATGCACGAGCGCTTCGGCATCAGCCGCGCGGTGTTGCCGCGGGTGCTGTCGATCCAGCAGGTGGAGCGATTGTGCGAGAACTCGCCGGTGCCGCTGGAAGTATTCGCGTTCGGCAGCCTGTGCATCATGGTCGAGGGGCGCTGCCAGCTGTCCAGCTATGTCACCGGCGCCTCGCCGAACCGTCACGGCGTGTGCTCGCCGGCCAAGTTCGTGCGCTGGGAGGAACACGACGACGGCGGCCGCAGCGTGCGCCTGAACCAGGTATTGATCGACCGCTTCGAACCGCAGGAACCGGCCGGCTACCCGACCGTGTGCAAGGGCCGCTTCGAGGTGGGTGGCGAGACCTTCCACGCACTGGAGGAGCCGACCAGCCTCAACACGCTGGAGTTGCTGCCGCGGCTGGCCCAGGCCGGCGTGGCGGCGCTGAAGATCGAAGGCCGCCAGCGCGGCGTGGCCTATGTCAGTTCGGTCACCCGCACCTGGCGCGACGCGCTGGATCGCTACCAGGCCGCACCGCAGGACTGGCAGCTGCAGCCGGGCTGGCAGCGCTCGCTGTCGGCCCATGCCGAGGGTCACCAGACCACGCTCGGCCCCTATCACCGTCGCTGGCACTGAACCGATGGACACGATGAAGCTGAGCCTGGGACCACTGCAGTACTTCTGGCCGCGCGAACGCACGCTGGCGTTCTACCGCGAGGCGGCGCAATGGCCCGTCGACATCATCTACCTGGGCGAGACGGTGTGCAGCAAGCGCCGCGAACTGGGCTCGCGCGACTGGATCGCGCTGGCCCGGGAAGTGGCCGCCAGCGGCAAGCAGGTGGTGCTGTCGTCGCTGGCGCTGATCGAGGCCGAATCCGAACTCGGCGCACTGCAACGCATGATCGACAACGGCGACTGCTGGATCGAGGCGAACGACCTGTCCGCGGTGCAGTTGTGCCGCGTTCGCGGGGTGCCCTTCGTGGCCGGCCCCACGCTCAACATCTACAACCAGCGCGCACTCGCGCTGCTGATCGAGGACGGCCTGCATCGCTGGGTGCCCGGCGTGGAACAGGGCGAGACGCTGCTGCGCGAGCTGCGTGCGGCGATGCTCGCCGAAGGCCATGCGATGCCCGAGCTCGAGGTGATCGCGTTCGGCCGCCTGCCGCTGGCCTATTCGGCGCGCTGCTTCACCGCGCGCGCGCTGGACGTGGCGAAGGACGACTGCGGCTTCCGCTGCATCGAGTATCCCGACGGCCTGCCGCTGGCCACGCGCGAAGGCCGGCCGTTCCTGCGCATCAACGGCATCCAGGTGCAGGGCGAGGAGATCACCGACCTCGGCCCCGAACTGCCGACATTGCGCGAGCTGGGCGTCGACGTGCTGCGGCTGTATCCGCAGGCCGACGGCATGGCCGGCGTGGTGGCGCATTTCGACCTCGCCCGTCGCTCGCCGATCGCCCCCCCGCGCATCGGCGCACGCAACGGTTACTGGCATGGCGAACCGGGCATGCAGCCGAGCGGCACGCCCTGATCGGCTTTATTTGACCGAGGTGTCCCGAGCGGACCGGCACGGCACGCGCGGACGCGCACAGCGTCTCGGTCTGCGCGGGCGTATCGCGCTCGCCATGGGTAGTCAGATCGAGCAGGGACAACAGGCGTGCCGCAAGGGCGCGGGGGGGAACGGGCACCGGCGGACACAAGCCAACCCACAAGTCACCTGCCAGCCAGCCTAAAGCGTCTGGACGACAGACTCCTTGGATCTGCAGCAAACCGTTCAGAAGGCGTAAAGCAGCACCGCAAAGAAGTGGCAGGTGGTGCCGGCCAGCACGAACAGATGCCAGATGAAATGGCTGTAGCGGACCTTTTCGTCCAGCACGAAAAACACCACGCCCAGGGTGTAGGCCAGGCCGCCCGCCGCCAGCCAGACCAGCCCGCCGGCCCCCATGTGCAGCCACAGCGGCCGGATCGCGATCACGCCCACCCAGCCCATCGCCAGATACAGCGTGGTGGACAGGCGCGGGAACCGCAGCCCGCCCATGGCCTTGAACAGCATCCCCGCCAGCGCCAGGCTCCAGATCAGGCCGAACAGCGTCCAGCCCCAGCCGCCGCGCAGCACGCCCAACGTAATCGGTGTGTAGGTTCCGGCGATCAGCAGATAGATGGCCGCGTGGTCCAGCGCGCGCAGGATCGCCTTGATCCGTTGCTGGGGGATCGCGTGGTACAACGTCGATGCCAGGTAGAGCAGGATCGCGCTGCCGCCGAAAATCGCCGCCCCGACCAGCGCGTATGCGCTGCCGGTGTGGTCGGCACGAACGATCAGCACCGGCAGGCCGGCAATCGCCAGCAACAGGCCCAGCCCGTGACTGAGGCTGTTGGCAACCTCCTCGCCGAGGGTTTGCTCTCGGGCGATCGTGCTGGCTGAGCTCATTGGCATGCGATATCGGGCCTTGCTGCACGTTTCAGAATGGAAGTCTGGATCGCGCGCGGTGCAGGTTGAGTGAACACTATGGGGAACCACCAGAAACCTCGTCATTGTCGTTCCGGCGAAAGCCGGGATGACGAGCAAAATCCTGGTTTCTGGAAGTTCCGTTTACATTGGGTCTGGCCGCCGGCCAATCAACCGCGCTGACCCACTTCAACACATCCGATCCGCCCGAACGTGAACGTACGCCACGGTTTCGCGACTCGCGCCGCCGTCACACCCGCGCGAACACCAGGCTGCCATTGGTGCCGCCAAAGCCGAAGCTGTTGGACATCACCGTGGCCAGTTTCGCCGCGCGCGTCTCGCGCAGGATCGGGAAGCCCGCGGCAAGCGGATCGAGTTCGGTGATGTTGGCCGAGCCGGCCATGAAACCGCCGCGCAGCATCAGCAGGCTGTAGATCGCCTCGTGCACACTGGCCGCACCCAGCGAGTGGCCGGTCAGCGCCTTGGTCGAGGACAGCGGCGGCACCGCATGGCCGAACACCTCGCGCACCGACTGCAGCTCCACGATGTCGCCCGCCGGCGTGGCGGTGCCGTGCGTGTTGAGGTAGTCGATCGGCGTCTTCACGTCGCGCAGCGCCATCTGCATGCAGCGCACGGCGCCCTCGCCGGTCGGCGCCACCATGTCGGCGCCGTCGGAAGTGACGCCGTAGCCGACCAGTTCGGCGTGGATGTGTGCCCCGCGCGCCTTGGCCTGTTCGTATTCCTCCAGCACCAGCATGCCACCGCCACCGGCGATGACGAAACCATCGCGATCGGTGTCGTAGGGGCGCGAGGCGGTGAGCGGGGTTGCGTTGTGGCTGCTGGACAGCGCGCCCATCGCGTCGAACTCGACGGTCATGCCCCAGTGCTCCTCTTCGCCGCCGCCGGCGAACATCACGTCCTGCAGTCCATGGCGGATCAAGTCGGCGGCGGCGCCGATGCAATGCGCCGAGGTGGCGCAGGCGGCGGAGATCGAATAGCTCAGGCCGCGAATGCCGAACGCGGTGGCCAGCGTAGCCGACACGGTGGAGCACATCGTGCGCGGCACCATGTACGGACCCACCTTGCGCACGCCCTTCTCGCGCAGCAGGTCGGCGGTCTCGATCTGCCAGCGCGGCGAACCGCCGCCGGAACCGGCGATCACGCCGCTGCGCGGGTGACGGATCTGCTCGATCGACAGGCCGGCATCGGCAATCGCATCGCGCATCGCCACATAGGCATAGGCCGCGGCATCGCCCATGAAGCGTTTCAGCTTGCGGTCGATGACCGCGGCGAGATCGATCTGCGGCACGCCGGCGACCTGGCTGCGCAGCCCGCGCGCGGCATATTCGGGCATCGCCGAGATGCCGCTGCGCAACTCGCGCAGCGCTTCGGACACGGTGTCCAGCGCGTTGCCGAGGCAGGACACGATGCCCATGCCGGTGACTACGACTCGACGCATGTCAAAAGCCCTCCGTGGACTGGAACAGGCCCACCCGCATGTCGTCGGCCACGTAGATCTGGCGGTCATCGACGAACATCCTGCCGTCGGCGATCACCAGCGCCAGCTTGCCGCGCATCACGCGGTGGATGTCGATCTCGTAGCGCACCAGTTTTGCGCCCGGCAGCACCTGCCCGGAGAACTTCACCTTGCCCACGCCGAGCGCGCGGCCCAGACCGGGTTCGCCCAGCCACGGCAGGAAGAAACCGCTGAGCTGCCACATCGCATCCAGCCCGAGGCAACCGGGCATCACCGGATCGCCCTCGAAATGGCAGGCGAAGAACCACAGGTCGGGACGGACGTCCATCTCGGCGCGGATCACGCCCTTGCCGTAGGCGCCACCCTGGTCGTCGATATGGGTGATGCGGTCGAACATCAGCATCGGCGGCGCCGGCAGACGCGCATTGCCGGGGCCGAACAATTCGCCACGGGCACAAGCCAGCAACTGTTCGTGATCGAACGAGGAAGGTCGGGTCATGGAGTCATCTGCAGAAGAGAAAGATACAAGTGTGCTGGATCGTCCATGCTACCGCTCTGATGCACATCAAGCCAGCCGCCCACCATACGCGTGCGTTTGTTGAAACCCTTGTGCAATCAGGCTTCGACCACCATGACGGCATCGCTGCGATGGTGTGCGCCGAGGCTGTCGCCGCGCTCGAGCGCGGCCGCCAGCAGACGCTGCGCAAGGCCGATCTGCCAGCCTTCGTCGCGCTGCGCGACGCACGTTTGCAATGCGCGGCGCAAGCTGGTCGCCTCGCGTACCGGGCCGGCCGCCTGCCACAGCAATCCGCGCAACGCACCCAGCGCTGCCGGCGGCAGGCCGGCACCGCGCTCGACCCAGCGATACGCACCACGGCCGACTGCCGGCGCATCCATGCCGGCCAGCAACGCACCGGTACGTCGGCCGCACAGCACGCCTTCCAGCAGCGAATTGCTGGCCAGCCGGTTGGCGCCGTGCACACCGTTGCAGGCCACTTCGCCCACCGCATGCAGACCGGGCACGCCGCTGCGGCCGTCGGCATCCACCGCCAGCCCGCCCATGTGGAAATGCGCCGCCGGCGTCACCGGAATCGGCTGCCGGCGCGGATCGATGCCTGCGGCCAGGCAGGCCGCCAGCACGGTGGGAAAGCGCTGGTTCCAGTCGCCGGTCACGGCGCTGGCGTCCAGCCACACGCGGCCGTCGTCGTGCCGCGCCTGCCACACGCGCCGGGCCACGATGTCGCGCGGCGCCAGATCGCCCAGCGGGTGCAGGCCGGCCATCAATGGGCGTCCGTTTGCATCGCGCAGGCGCGCGCCGGCGCCGCGCAGCGCCTCGGTGATCAACGGCAGGCACTGGGCACCCTCGATATCCAGCGCAGTGGGATGAAATTGCATGAACTCCAGATCGCGTGCCCGGGCGCCGGCGGCAAGCCCCAGCGCCAGCCCGCTGCCATCCGCACCGGGCGGGTTGCTGGTGTGCGCGAACAGCGCGCCGATGCCGCCGGTGGCGAACACCACGGCCGCGGCGTGCATTTCCTGCCGATGTCCGCTCGCATCGCTGACCCGCACACCGCAGACGGCGCCGTCGCGCAGCAGCAGCGCATCCACGTCCACGCCGCCGCGCCACTGGACATGCGGCGCCTGCTGGACGCGCTCGCGCAGCGCATGCACCAGCGCCGCGCCGCTGGCATCGCCGCCGGCATGCACGATCCGCGCAACGTGATGGCCGCCTTCGCGGCCCAACTGCAGATGGCCGGCGGCATCGCGGTCGAACACCACGCCCTGCGTCTGCAGCCACCCGATCGCCGCCGGCGCCTGTGCGCAAAGCCACTGCACCATGGCCACGTCGTTGTGCCGCGCGCCGGCGAGCAGCGTGTCGTGCGCGTGCGCGGCCGGACTGTCGGCACTGTCCAGTGCGGCCGCGATGCCGCCCTGCGCCAGCGCACTGGCGGTGCCGCTGCCGTCGTGCGCGCGACATAGCAGGCGCACCGGCACCGGCGCCAGCGCCAGCGCCGTGGCCAGCCCGGCCGCGCCGCCACCGACCACCACGACGGGCAGGCGTGCGCGCTTCACACGCTTTCGCGCCGCCCGATCGCGAGCATGCGCTCCAGCGCGGCACGCGCACGCACACGGATGTCCGCGGGGACCTCCACCGCGTGTTTCATGTCGCGCAGGGACGCGTAGATGTTCTGCAGCGTGATCCGCTGCATGTGCGGACACAGGTTGCACGGCTTGATGAACTCGGTGGCCGGGAACTGTGCGCGCAGGTTGTCCGCCATCGAGCACTCGGTGATCAGCGCGACGCGCGCCGGTTTTTCGTGTTCCAGCCACTTGCCCATCGCCGTGGTGGAGCCCACGAAGTCCACCTCGGCAAGCACTTCCGGCGGGCATTCCGGATGCGCCACCAGCTTGGCATCGAACTGCTCGCGCGCATGCCGCGCCTGCTGCGCGGTGAACTTTTCGTGCACCTCGCAGCGACCATGCCACAGCACCAGCTCGACCCTGGTCTGACTGGCGACATGGCGGCCCAGGTATTCATCGGGCAGGAAGATCACCTTGCCCGTGCCCATCGACTCGACCACCTGCACGGCGTTCGCCGAGGTGCAGATCGCGTCGGACTCCGCCTTCACCGCGGCCGAGGTGTTGGCATAGCTCACCACCGGCACGCCAGGGTGCTGCGCGCGCAGTGCTCGCACGTCGGCGGCGGTGATCGACGAAGCCAGCGAGCAGCCGGCTTGCAGGTCGGGGATCAGCACGGTCTTTTCCGGCGCCAGGATCTTCGCGCTCTCGGCCATGAAGTGCACGCCGCACAACACGATCAGGTCGGCATCGCAATCGGCGGCGGCCTGCGCCAGGCCGAGCGAATCGCCGGTGATGTCGGCGACGCCGTGGAAGATCTCCGGCGACTGGTAGCTGTGCGCCATGATCACGGCGCCGCGCTGCTTCTTCAGCTGGTTGATGGCGTCGATCCACGGCAGGTGCAGCGGGATCTCCAGGCAGGGCACCAGCGGTTCCAGGCGCTCGGCCAGCGCGGCGTATTCGTGTTCGAGTTCGTCACGCCAGACAGGCATGGGCAAAGTGGCGAAATCAGTCATGTCGTTCCGTGGAGAGTGGCCGGGGCGGGGCGGCTCAGGCAGTTTCGCCCCGATGCGCGGCCCGTGCGGTGCGGGCAAAACGCGCACCGCGATTCAGCACGATGCGCAAGCCCAAGGGTACCGACTCCCATGGTAACCGTTCCAGCATGTTGCGTGCAGTAAGCCCCAGCTCGGTATCGCCGGTCAGCACCAGGCGGCGCTGGAAGAACAGCGTGTCGGCATCCTCGAGCCGGCCGGCCAGCAGCAACAGGTCGGTGGCGCTGCCGCGGACGCTGGCCTCGGCCTCGGCCTCGGTTACGCACAGCCGGTTGTCGCGCAGCTCCAGCACCCAGCGCAGGCGCAGGTCGCTGACCTCGATCGCCAGCCGCCGTCCGCGCATGAAGTCGAGCGCGCCCTCGCGCAGCGGCGCGTCCAGCACCCGGGCCATCGCCGCCTCCAGCAGCCGGTGCTGCCAGCGCGACGGCACCACCTGCAGCAGCGGCGCGAGCCGGCGTGGCGGTGGCAACAGGCGCAGCAGCTGCGGCGCGACGGACGAAAGGGAAGTCGGCATGGGCATGATGGGCAGCATTGTGGCGGAAAGGGCGCCTGCATCGCCCTGACGTAAGTCAACCCGGTTCAGATCGGCCAGCAGATCAGCCTGGCCCGGTTCCAGCCGCTCCGGCTCGACCGGCAGCCCCTGCTGGCGACAGGCATCGCCGATGGCAAGATCCAGCAGCCGCTGTGCCGTGGGTTCGGGCAGATCGAACCGGGCCGCCAGCCCCTGAGCGCGCTGGCGCACCTGTTGCTCCCGCGCCAGGTCGCGCGGCGGCACCCCGGCCTGCTGCTTCAGCGCCGCCACGGCATGCACCATGCGGCGACGCGCGGCGAGCAGCAGGATCAGGCTGTCGTCGACGCGATCGATCACGCCACGCGCCCGTGCCAGGGCGAAGCGCTCAGGGGTGGGCAGGAGCATCGGCGGCCTCCGCGGGCGAAACTCGGGAAATCATGCCACTGTCCCGGGGAGCCAGCGCCCGTGCGGCCGGCAGCAGCTCGGTGTCATAGATGCGCTGCGCCTGGGCGGGATCGAAATCGGCATGCATGCGCTTCCTCACGCCATGGTCGGACAGCACCAGATGGGTATCGGCCACGACACCGGCATGGGCGAGGCAGGCGGAAACGCACTTCAACACGCAACCGTCCAGCGCAAGGATACGCCGTCCGCTGCGCGCCGTGCGCACCAGACCGGTGACGCCGCCGCCGACGCCGGCAATGCAGGACATTTCGGCCAGCCCATCGCGGTCGAGCTTCACGGCCAGGTGATTGGCCATCTGCGCCGCGCTGGAACAGCCGGAGCACGAGTAAACGAGCGGCGACTTGGCGCTCATGGGCGGGACTCCATCGTCAAACGGAAACGTTTCGTGCGCCGGGACACGCCCAGGCACGCCAGCCACACGCCCAGCCAGGCCAGCAGCATCGCCAGCCCGGCCGAGCGCGCCAGCCACGGGCTCGGCCACAGCACGGCGGCCGGCAGCAGCAGTGCCAGCAGCAGTTGCGCCAGCAGCACCCGGATCTTGTCGGTGGCCGGCAGCAGCCGCTGCACACCGGGCAGTTGCACCCCGCGACCGATGTGACGGTGCAGCCCGATCCAGCCGAGAAAGCCGACAATTTCCAGCAGCATGCCGTTGACCATCAGCGGCAGGGCGATACCCAGCCCCAGTACGGCGGCCAGCCGCCCGCCGCGGGTGCCCGCCAGCAGGGTCGCTGCGGCCAGCGCCAGTAGGGTCCACCCGACCATCCAGCTCAGCCGCAGCGGGCCACGGCGCGGTCGCGGCGCCTGCCGCTGCAACCATAGCCCGGCGCCGGCGAACGACAACGCATAGATCGCCAGCACCAGCCGCAGCACCGAGGCGTCGTCGTACCCCAGCCGCTGCCAGGCACCGGCGCCCAACGCCAGCGGCAAACTGCCCAGCCAGATGGCCTGCGCCACCGCCGGTACCGTCCGCGTGCCTTGAAACATCGGCATCACCACCCGGCCCACGCTGGCCATGAGAACCATCACCCAGCCCAGAATGCCCCAGCTGGCATGGACGTCGGTCAGTGCCGGCAGGGCCATGCCGAGCCAGCCGCCCGCGCCGAGCGCGAGACAGCCACCGAACAGTGCCGCCAGCAACGCAGATCCCAGTGCCGTGACGAAACCCGCGTGCAACAGGCGCTGCCCGCCCGCCATGACAAGGCCCGGCAGCGTCATTGCTGCCAACAGCATGAACGCCAGCGGCAGCACGATGCCGCCAGCCAGAACGCCGGCACGCCAACCGGCGAGCCACCCCGCTACCAGCAGGATCGCGCCGAGATTGAACGATGCATGCAACCAGGGCCCGAATCGCGCAGTGCCGCGCACGCGCACACCGGCCGCCGTCGGCAGGAACTGCAGCGTGCTGCCGAACATCGCATTGCCGAGCACGCCGAGCGTGAACGCATGCACCAGCGCAAGGGTGGCCGGCAGCCAGCGCGAGCGCAGCAGCAGGTCGCCATCGGCGATCAGCAGCAGGCCGGCGAACATCCCCCACAGCGGCGCGCTGAGCAGGAAGCGGCGCGGCAGCGACGACGCCGGCGACTGTTCAAGCGCCAGTCGGGCCATCGTGATCGGGGCAACGAATCAGCACGCACACGCCACCGTCCGGCAGCGCCGACACGCAGGTCTGCAGACCACGTGCCTGCAGCACGTCGAGCAGCGGCAGCGGCTTTTGCGGAGTGAGCACCTGCACCGCCTGCCCCGCTGCGAGCGCGCCGGCAACCGCAAGCGCACGCTGCATCGGTTCGGGACAAGGCAACTGGCGCAGATCGTATTCGGGCCACGCCGCATCGACGGCCCGCAGATCGTGAAACGTCTGGTTCGCTGACATGGCCGCTATCGCAACACGTCCACCCCTTCGGCGCGCTGATCTGGATCAATCCGGATCAGGCCGATGGCGCGTATCGCCATCGCCCCGGGTACTGCCTACAACGCCTGCCGGCCGTGCCATTCGAACTGCAGCCACAGCTTGGTGTCGTCGTGGCCGAATCCATCCGCGCGATAGTCGGCCACCTTGAGCAGCCCCTGGATGCCGGCCACCACCGGAAACGCGAGCGAGGCGTCCCATTCGCCGCCGTAACGGCCGCCGCGATCGGCATGAAAATCGTGGTAGCCCACGACCCAGCCGAGCTTGCCGGCGAAACCGCTGCGGCCGAGCTTGCCGCCGAGATTCAGGTAGCGGTCGTCCAGCCCGCCGGCCGGCGTGACCAGGAACTGGTCGTCCCAGCCATTGAACGCGTGCAGCGTGGCCAGCGGGGTCTGCAAGGCGTGGCTGCCGTCGCTGCCCAGATGCTCCCAACCCAGCTTCGCGGTGAGGCCGTGCTGCGTCCACGACGGCTCCAGCAGCCAGTAGTTCACGCTGTAGCTGGCCGGGTTGTTGGTGTAGTCGGACTGGCGCGCATATTCCACCGTCCAGCCCGGGCCGTTGCCCTGCTGCAACAGCCTGCCGAGCCAGCGCACGCCATAGGTCGCCGTCGAAGCCGCGGGCACATCGCGGTCCTCGTGCAGATAGGCATAGCCCACCCAGGTCTGGGCGCCGTGCATGTAGGCCACGTTGAGCAGGTTCGTGTCCAGCTTGCGCTCACGCAGCAGCGGATTGACGGCATCGGGGCCGGAGACCCGGTGCACACGATCCAGCCAGGCGTAGTTGACCGTCCAGTCGGCGGCCGGCTTCCATTTCAGCGCGATGCCGTCGTAGGTCTGCTCGAACTGACGCCAGCCCACAGTGCCCACCCAGCGCTGGTTGTCCAGCACCAGCTCCTGGCGCCCCACGGTGGCGCCGAACTGGCCGCCCTGAAAGTGCACCCAGGCCTGGTTGAGCTGGCTGCCCCGGGGATCGGTGATGCCTGGATACTGGGTCTGGCCATTCGCGCCGCTGTTGTAACGATTGCCGGCACTGGCCAGCCCCACGCCCTCCAGCATGCCGCTCCAGTGCTCGCTGAAGCGGGCCTGCACGCCTAGCCGCAGGCGCAGCGTGTCGGCCCGTGCGTCCCTGGCGAAGGCTGCATCGTCGACCGATTCGTCGCGCAGCCGCGCATTCCACAGCAACTGCACCGGCGCTGCTTGCGACGTCCTGGGGGCAGCCGCGCTGGGCGGGGCATCGGCCCATGCCGGTGCCGCCAGCGCTGCGGCCATCGCCGCGACAAGCAGGTTTCTCTGGAACGTTTTCATTGCGGTTCTCCCTGTTGATTGCCGCGCAGTCTCCGGCGCGACAGGGGGCGCAATCCTGATGTGCATCAGGAGGTGACGCGAAGTGCAGCCGCCGTGACAACTTGCCGCGCCTGCTGCTTTCAGCGACGCCTCGGCGCACGCACCCGGCACCCACCAAGTACCCGCCGCTGCCGTCGCGCAGACGTTGCCTTCACGCGCCAAACGCGCGACTCGCTAAGGACGCGAAACAGCCACCGGGGGGCGCGACGTGCAAGAAGCTCGCGTGGCGTCCCGCACGCAACCGCAACGGGCGGTCGGGAATTGCAGTTGCAGGTTCGAGAGCGGGCCGACAAGCTGCGAGACACGGGTCTCGACCCGAAGCGAACATCAACCAGCGAATGGACGTTCTGGGCCGGTGGAGACTGCCTTGCACACGAGGAAGACAACCATCGAACAAGAACGGCGCCGCGAAGATCGCCACCCCGTTATCCCGTTCTGCATCACCACCGATCCGGACGAGGCCGACAACGTCGCCGAGGTGCTGCGCAACGCCCACGGCGACAACGTCGTGCATTACCGGCCGGCGTTCGGCGTGCATGGCGCATCGACCCTGGTGCAGGCGCGCGACCCGCGCGGCTACCAGGCCAACCTGGCGAGCTTCACGGCGTTTCTGCGGCGCGTCGCCAGCTCGCACGACTGAGCACCGCGGCTATATCGAAAGCGCCGCGGCCTACATCGAGATCGACCCTTCGCGGAAACCGCTGGGGTCGAGCCAGATGTTGACCAGCACCGGGCGTCCGGAACGGGCCAGCGTCTGCGCCCGCGCCAGGGCGCCGGGCATCTCGTGCATGTGGCGCACCAGGATGCCTTCGGCGCCGAGCGCCACGGCGACCTGGTCGTAGTCGCTGCGCGCCAGCGTGGTGCCCACCGCATCGCCCAGCAGCTTGACCTGCTCGCGTGCGATCTGGCTCCAGCCGGCATCGTTGCCCACCACGGCGATCAGCGGGATGCCATGGCGCACGAAGCTGTCGAACTCGATCAGGCTGAAGCCGCACGCGCCATCGCCCCAGATCAGCCAGAGCTCGGCGCCGGGCCGGTTGGCGCTTGCGCCGAGCGCGAAACCGGCGCCCACGCCCAGCGTGCCGAACACGCCCGGATCGAGCCAGCGCAGCGGTCCGCGCGGGCGGAGGGTATACGCGGCGGTCGCCACGAAGTCGCCGCCGTCGGCCACGAAGATCGCCTCGTCGCTGGCGATGCGGTCGATCTCGCGGAACAGCGCCAGCGGGTTCACGTACTCGCCGGACACGTCGGCGTCGCGCACGATCTCTACTTCGCGCCCGGCGTCGCGTCCGTGCAGCACCGCCTGCCACTCGCCGCGCTCGGCGTTCTGTGCCAGCTTGCCGGCGAGGGCATCGAGAAACAGGCCGGCATCGCCGAGCGCGGTGATGGTCGGCGTGCGGTTGAGGCGTGCCTCGCGCCGGCTGCGGTTGGCGACGATCAGGCTGGCGCTGCGGCGCACGTGGCGCCCGTAGTCGAGACGGAAATCGCACGGCACGCCGGCCAGCACCACGCAATCGGCCTCGCGCAGGGCCTGCCGTCGCTGGTGGAAAAGCTGCCGCGGATGCGCCCGCCCGAGCAGCCCGCGCGCCATGCCGGACAGATAGAACGGCAGCTGCAGCGCGGAAATGGCGGCGGCGACCCGATCCACGTTCGCCGCGTCGATCACCGCCTGGCTGCCCACCAGCAGCAAGGGCCGCTTGGCCCGCGCCAGCGCCGCGGCCGCACGCTCGACGGCGGCCTGAGCTGGCCGCTGAAGGCGCACCTCGCGCACCGGCGGTGCCGTGCCCGGACGCCGGCCCGCGAACATGCGCGCGACGTGCCGCTGCAGATACCAGCGCTGCAGGCGTTCCGCCAGCGACTTGCCGCGCGCGCCGGCATCGGCGTACCAGCCGCGGATCATCGCCTCGTCGTACAGCAGATCCACCGGACATTCGATGAAGACCGGGCCGGGCACGCCCTCGCGGGCCACGGCGAAAGCCTCCGCGATCGCCGTGGCCAGATCCGCCACCCGGCGCACCCGGCGCAGCCACTTGACCTGCCCGGTCACTAATTGCGTCTGGTCGATATCCTGCAGCGCGCCGCGCTTCTGCAGCACCGTGGGCGCGGCACCGCCGATCAGCACCAGCGGCGATTGGGCGAGCTGCGCATTCTTCAGCGCGGTGAGCGTGTTGCTGACGCCGGGACCGGCGGTAACCACGGCCACGCCCGGCACGCCGGTCAGGCGCGCGGCGGCATCGGCGGCAAACACCGCGGTGGCCTCGTGGCGCACATCCAGCACACGGATCCCGTGGGCGCGGGCCGCCGCCAGGATCGGCGAGATATGGCCGCCGCACAGAGTGTAGAGGCTGCTCACGCCTTGTGCCTGCAGCGCTTCGGCTATGCGCTCGCCGCCGGACAGAGTGCCGGACGTGGAAGTTGACTGGCTCATTTCGATGCTTGCTCCCGGTCGATGTATGCCTGCCGCAAGGCGCGGTAATCGATCTTGCCCACCAGGGTTTTCGGCAACCCGCTACGAAACGCGATCTCGCGTGGGCACGACCATTTGATCAGGTGTTCGCGGCAATGGTCATGGTGGGCAGGGCGATCAGCAGCCGATCGCCCTGCCCCAGGCCCAATGCGTGCAGCGCGTCGGCACAGCGGTCGATCGACGCCAGCAACGCGCGGTAGCTCGCCGTGGTGTCGAAGAAATCCCGGGCCGGCGCATCGGGAGTCCGCCGCGCGGTGGCGGCGATCATCCGGTACAGGCTGCACTCGGGGTAGTCGAGGCGATCCGGCACCTTGCCGTCGAAACGCAACCACGGCGGCGCTGCGCTCACGGCACCCACCGCCGCGAACGCGCCGCGCGAGGAAGGCCGATCCTCCGCTGCGTTTGGATATGCCCGTCTCCCTTGAAACCCATGCACAACGACGTGCCTGCCGAGGCCTCGCATCGGCGCACAGCATCCCGCAGATTCGGGCTGGGTGGTTTGATCCGGGTCAAGGCCCCACCCTGCCAAACCAAACCGTGCGCGCAGCGCACGCTTTCGCCTCCTCCCTCTTGGGGGAGGATTGAGGAGGGGAGGTCAAATTGCCACCATGCCCCCCCGACAGCCGCTCTTGATCTGGGCTGCATGGCGCGGATTTTTGGCAGCCCGGCGCCCGCCCCGTACAATCACCGGTTCACCCCCATGACCCAAGCGCACGCCCCCGCGCGCCAGCGAGCCCAATCCCGATGGAAAAGAGTTTCGAGCCAGCCCAGATCGAGTCGAAGTGGTACGCGCGCTGGGAAGCCGGCGGCGCGTTCCGGCCATCGGGCCGGGGCGCGCCGTATTGCATCCTGCTGCCGCCGCCGAACGTCACCGGCACGCTGCACATGGGGCATGCGTTCCAGCAGACGGTGATGGACATGCTGGTGCGCTACCAGCGCATGCGCGGCATGAACACGCTGTGGCAGGT
>SCRF01000039.1 GCA_004322005.1 Rhodanobacter sp.
GCAAGAGCCTCGCGCGCTCTGGGCCACCAGCAGCAAGCCGGTTACGCCTTCGCGCTCCTGACCCGCAGCCCCGGCCGTTGCCGCGCCAGCTTGCGCAGCAATTCGGCAAAAACCTGCAGGTCGGCATGCCACGGCGAGGCATCGCGCCAGTACAACGCGATTTCCCGGCCGTGCACTTGCCCCTCGAGCTTGGCCAGCACGATGTTCGGCATCGAGGCCAGCCGCTCGTGCGCCAGCGCGGGCACCAGCGCATAGCCGCCGCGCAGGCTGACCAGCGCGGCAAGGCTCTCCAGGCTGACATCCTGGATGTGGCCCTGGTCGCTGCCGGCCAGGCCCTCGGCGTGGCTCTCGGCCATCAGCGTCGCCTCGGCCGGGTCGAGCTGCGCCATCGCGACGGTGTGTTCTGCGGCCAGCGGGTGATCGGCACGCAGCATCAGTTCCCACGGCTCGAAGAACAACGGCCGCATGGCAATGCCGCTGACGCCCGGCGCCGTCGGCGCCAGCACCGCATCGAGTTCGCCTTCGTGCAGGCGGCGCAGCAAGCCGCGCGGCTTACCCTCGGAAATGCCCAGCCGGGCACCCGGAAAATGCTGCGGAAACGGCGCGATCAAATGCGGCAGCAGGTAGGGCCCGAGCGATGCCGGCACACCCAGCCGCAACTCGCCGCCGAACGCCACCGCCCCGGCACGGGCAATGAGCTGCAAGTGCTCGCCCGCGGCCAGCACGGCATCGATCTGCTGCAGCAACTGCTGGCCGCCGGCGGTCGGCACGATGCGGCGACCACCACGCTCGAACAGCGGCGCGCCAAGCGCCAGCTCCACCTTCTGCACCTGGTGTGACAGCCCCGATGGGCTGATGTGCATGGACCGCGCCGCCCGGTTGAAACTGCCGTGGCGATGCACCGCCTGCACCAGCGCCAGATCGCGCAGCGAGACCGCCGCCAGGGCCATCGAAATCATCGAATGCTGCATGTGATCAAAGGCGTTTGTGCTTGGCGTTCATCGGACTCATCCTGTACGGCGGCCATCGACCGCAACTGTCGACGCAGTCTACTCGACACGCCACCGGGAAACCCTGTTGCGCAACGTACCCGAGCCGCCCTGCCTGCCGCCAGTTCGGCGAATCGGTTCACGCCCCCAGTGTTTGGGCGATAATTGTGGATCAACCGGGCAGGCAGCCATCCCCGTCGTTCGGACCACCATCGCCCATCAAGCCGCCCCACCGCAGGATCAGCCAGGAGCATGCCCATGAAAGATACCTTTGCCGTACGCGACACCCTCGATGTCAACGGCAGGCAATATGCCTTTGCCAGTCTGACCAGACTGGGCCAGCACTTTGATCTGAAGCGGCTGCCGTACTCGATGAAGATCCTGCTGGAGAACCTGCTGCGGCACGAAGATGGCGTGGACGTAACCGCGAAGGAAATCGAGGCGATCGCGAAGTGGGACGCCAAGGCCGAACCGGACACCGAGATCGCCTTCATGCCGGCGCGCGTGGTGCTGCAGGATTTCACCGGCGTACCGTGCGTGGTCGATCTGGCCGCGATGCGCGATGCGGTGGTGAAGCTGGGCGGCGACGCCACCCAGATCAACCCGCTGGCGCCGGCGGAGCTGGTCATCGACCACTCGGTACAGGTCGATGTCTACGGTACGGAAAGCGCGCTGGAACAGAACGTCGAGATCGAGTTCGAGCGCAATCAGGAGCGCTACTCGTTCCTGCGCTGGGGCCAGAAGGCGTTCAACAATTTCAAGGTGGTGCCGCCGCGCACCGGCATCGTGCACCAGGTGAACCTGGAGCATCTGGCCCGGGTGGTGTTCACCGCCGACATCGACGGCGAGAGCTGGGCCTATCCCGACACCGTGTTCGGCACCGACTCGCACACCACCATGATCAACGGCCTCGGCGTGCTGGGCTGGGGCGTGGGCGGCATCGAGGCCGAGGCCGCGATGCTGGGCCAGCCTTCGTCGATGCTGATTCCGCAGGTGGTCGGCGTCAAGCTGACCGGCAAGCTGGGCGAGGGCGTCACCGCCACCGACCTGGTGCTCACCGTCACCCAGATGCTGCGCAAGCTCGGCGTGGTGGGCAAGTTCGTCGAGTTCTTCGGCAACGGCCTGAAGCACCTGCCGCTGGCCGACCGCGCCACGATCGGCAACATGGCGCCGGAATACGGCGCCACCTGCGGCATCTTCCCGATCGATCAGGAAGCGCTGAACTATCTGCACCTGTCAGGCCGCAGCGACGCACAGATCAGGCTGGTCGAGGCGTATGCCAAGGCGCAAGGCATGTGGCACGACGAGAACAGCCCGACGCCCGATTACACCACCACGCTGGAACTGGACCTCGCCGACATACGTCCGTCGATGGCCGGCCCCAAGCGCCCGCAGGACCGCGTGCTGCTGGAAGCCGTGAAGGAGAGTTTCCACGACAGCCTCGGCGCACTCACCGCCAATCGCAAGAACGGCAGCGAATCCCGCTTCGCCAACGAGGGTGGCGGCACGGCCGTGGGGCACGACGCCAGCGCGCTCGGCAAAGGCCAGCACGTGTCGATGAACGGCGAAAGCTTCCATCTCAAGGACGGTGCCGTGGTGATCGCCGCGATCACCTCCTGCACCAACACCTCCAACCCGGCAGTGATGCTGGCTGCCGGCCTGCTGGCGAAAAAGGCCGCCGCCAGGGGCCTGAAGGCCAAGCCGTGGGTGAAAACCTCGATCGGCCCGGGCTCGCTGGTGGTCACCGACTACCTGAAGAAGACCGCCCTGCTGGAAGAACTCGAGAAGATCGGCTTCTACATCGTCGGCTACGGCTGCACCACCTGCATCGGCAACTCCGGCCCGCTGCTGGCGGAAATCAGCAAGGGCATCGCCGAGGGCGATCTGGCGGTCGCCTCGGTGCTCTCCGGCAACCGCAACTTCGAAGGGCGCGTGCACCCGGAAGTGAAGATGAACTACCTGGCCTCGCCGCCGCTGGTGGTGGCCTACGCGCTGGCCGGCACCCTGGACATCGACCTGACCACCGAACCGCTGGGCACCGGCAGCGACGGGCAGCCGGTGTACCTGAAGGACATCTGGCCGTCCAACAAGGAAATCTCCGACACCATCGCCGGCGCGATCAACCCGGCGATGTTCGAGAAGAACTACGCCGACGTGTTCAAGGGCGACAGCCGCTGGAACCAGATCGCCTCGCCCGACGGCGCGCTGTTCGCATGGGACGACTCCACCTACATCAAGAACCCGCCCTACTTCGACGGCATGACCGCCGAGCCTGGCACGATCGAGGACATCCACGGCGCCAGCGTGCTCGGACTGTTCGGCGACTCGATCACCACCGACCACATCTCGCCGGCCGGCTCGATCAAGAAGGACAGCCCGGCGGGCGCGTTCCTGATCAGCAAGGGCGTGGAGCCGAAGAACTTCAACTCCTTCGGCTCGCGTCGCGGCAACGATGACGTGATGGTACGCGGCACCTTCGCCAACATCCGCATCAAGAACCTGATGCTGAACAACGTCGAGGGCGGTTATACCGTGCATGTGCCCAGCGGCGAACAGATGGCGATCTACGACGCCGCGATGAAGTACAAGGAAAGCGGCACACCGCTGGTGGTGCTGGCCGGCAAGGAATACGGCACCGGCTCCAGCCGCGACTGGGCGGCCAAAGGCACCCTGCTGCTGGGCGTGAAGGCGGTGATCGCGGAGAGCTTCGAGCGCATCCACCGCTCCAACCTGGTCGGCATGGGCGTGCTGCCGTGCACCTTCAAGGCAGGCGAGAACGCGCAATCGCTGGGCCTGACGGGCAAGGAAACCTTCGACATCACCGGTCTGGACGACGGCCACTCGAAGGAAGCCAGGGTCGTGGCTACCGCCGCCGATGGCAGCAAGAAGACCTTCACCGTCAACGTGATGCTGCTGACCCCGAAGGAGCGCCTGTTCTTCCGCCACGGCGGCATCCTGCAATACGTGCTGCGCCAGCTGGCCGGCAGAAAAGCCGCCTGAGTCTGCCGTTGCATGGCCCAGGGCAGGAACCGCTCCGGCATCCCGGAGCGGTTCCCGGGTCTCACCCGGCATTGCCGTCGAAATCGTCGCTGAGCGGCGCGACGACATCACCGGCCGCGCCGGCTTGCGCAGCTTGCGCGACCGCGGCAATCGCCTCGCGTACCTGCACCTCGTCCGGCGTGTGCCGACAACCCGGCAGGATCGCCGCGCACAGCATGGCGATCAGCAGCAGGCATCCGGTTTTGCTCCATCGGATCATCGGCGAATCCCGGTGCGGTCCGGCTTGCTGCAGTACGCAGGCGTATGCTCCAATGAACCTACCGCACGCATGGCAGATCATGGGCTTTGTCGCCATCCTGAAGCCATCGATCGACCATTGGTCGCCTCCAAAAGACAGGGAACCCACGCATGAGCAATGAACGTCCATGGCTGGATCATTATCCGGCAGGCGTGCCTGCGCAGATCGATGCCAGCGAATATGCTTCGGTACCGGCCGTATTGGAAGAGGCATTCGGACGTTTTCGTGACCGGCCGGCGTTTGCCAGTTTCGGTCACCAGCTCAGCTACGGCCAGGTCGACGAGATGAGCCGCCAGTTTGCCGGCTATCTCACCGGCGTGCTCGGACTCGGCAAGGGCGATCGCATCGCGATCATGATGCCGAATGTACTGCAGTATCCGATTGCGCTGTTCGGCGCGCTGCGCGCCGGGCTGGTGGTGGTCAATACCAATCCCATGTACACCGCGCGGGAACTGCAGCACCAGCTGGAGGACGCCGGCGCCAAGGCGATCGTGGTGCTGGACAACTTCGCCGAAACCCTGCAGCAAATCGTCGCCGATACGCAGGTTCGGCACATCGTGACGACCGGTATCGGCGACCTGCTGGGCTTCGCCAAGGGCGCGCTGATCAACTTCGCGATCAAGCATGTCAAGAAGATGGTGCCCGCCTACCACCTGCCGCAGGCCGTGCGCTTCCGCGATGCACTTGCGCGCGGCGCGGCGCATCCGTTGCCGTCGGTCACGCTCAACCACGACGACATCGCGTTCCTGCAATACACCGGCGGCACGACCGGTGTGGCCAAGGGAGCGATGCTGTCCCACGGCAACATGATCGCCAACATGCTGCAGGCCAGCGCGTGGATCGGCGCCAATGCCAGGCCGGGCGAAGAAGTAATCATCACCGCACTGCCGCTTTACCACATCTTTTCGCTGACCGCGAACGGCCTGGTATTCATGCGCCTGGGCGGCCTGAACTGGCTGATCACCAACCCGCGCGACATGCCCGCCTTCGTCAAGGAACTCAGGCAATCCGGGTTCACCGCCCTGACCGGCGTGAACACGCTGTTCAACGGACTGCTCAATACGCCGGGTTTTGCCGAACTGGATTTCTCGCGGCTGCACCTGACCCTCGGCGGCGGCATGGCGGTTCAGCGCGCGGTGGCCGAACGCTGGAAGAAAGTCACCGGCTGCACCCTGGCCGAAGCCTACGGCCTGACCGAAACCTCACCCGCCGTCTGCATCAACCCGCTCGACCTGGATGCGTACAACGGCTCGATCGGCTTGCCGGTGCCGTCCACCGACGTGGCGATCTGGTCGGAAGACGGCCAGCCGTTGCCGATGGGAGCGGTGGGCGAACTGATGGTGCACGGTCCACAGGTCATGCAGGGGTACTGGCAGCGGCCGGAGGAGACCGCCCAGGTGCTGGACAGCAATGGCTGGCTGCATACCGGGGACATCGCAAGGATGGACGAGGCCGGTTACTTCTACATCGTCGATCGCAAGAAGGACATGATCCTGGTGTCCGGCTTCAATGTTTATCCGAACGAAGTCGAGGACGCGGTGATGGAGCACCCTGGCGTGCTCGAAGTCGCTGCGGTCGGTGTGCCCGACGAGCATTCCGGCGAAGTCGTCAAACTCTACGTGGTGCGCAAGGACCCGAACCTCAGCGAGGATGCGATCAGGCAGTTCTGTCGCGAGCGCCTGACCGGTTACAAGCGGCCGAAACTGATCGAGTTCCGCGACGAGCTGCCCAAGAGCAATGTCGGCAAGATCCTGCGGCGGGAACTTCGCGACGAGAAAAAATCGCCGGCATGATGCGAGGTGCCCGCCCTGGTGCGGGCATCGCGCAAGTGGTCAGATCGACGCGGGGGTACTCAGTTGCCCTTCCAGAATTCGAGGATATCGGCATAGCCACCAAGCAGGTTCCACAGCGGCACCTGCTTGTCCTCGGGAATGCGGCTGTAGTTGAAGCCGATGTGGTGATCGGAAATTCGCGCGACCACCGCCTCCAGATGGATGTGCAGGTTGTTGCCGAAAATCATGTCGAGCACCCAGCTCTGCCCCACCTCGCCGGACCAGCCCAACGGGCGCCGCAGCAACGCGCCGGTGGCAGAAATATCCACCAGTTCGGTCGGGTGCGACTCGCCGCTGTGGCTCATCAGAACCGTCGTTTCGATCTGCATGCGCGCTGGACGCAGCCGTTCGGTTCCATTGCCTGCCTGTGCTTTTTTTTCGATCATCGTCATCGTCCCGCCCGCCCCGTTGCGCATGCATCCTTTGATTTGCCAGGATGCTCGTTACCTTCGTATCGTTCGGCGCCAGCTGAAGGTGATACCCGGCAATCCCCGGTCTCGTTCAGCAGACCTCCCAATCTACAGACCGATTCACTCGAGCCATCCGCTTTGCTCTGATGGCACTCGCTGCGAGTGGCAAGCAAACGGCGTGCCAGCGATCGACATCCGTCGCACGCGCTGTCTGTGACTGTGTGCCATGCCGTACGACGGACCCGGCCCCGTTGCGTGTCGGGTGACAGCGGCCCGCATGATGACCTCGCCATGACCCGTAGACATGACCCGTAGAGACACAATGAGTCACATGTCGCCCTTTCATTGAAAGAACTCCCGGAACGGCACTTCATGCGGCACCCGCTTTGCATGGTATACGCAGTTGGCACCGGCTGCCGTCGCGCGTGTCACGGTGCGGGACAGCCCCGAATCAGATCACGACGACAGCATCGGCTGGAACCGGAACAATCCCGGATTGAAAGCTAGACTTGTCGCGAGCCAGCCGTTACTCTTGCCCCACGCGTGACTCCACGAAAACCGTTTGTCGGTCAGTTCCGACGGCTGGTGGTGCCCGCCTGACGCTCTCGAATCGACCAATGGGTACCGTCCAGGTCGCCGACAAATCCGGCCTGACAAGCGTTCCGCCGTGGCTGACAACCTGGAACAGGGCGCTCATGGGTCGCTTGCGGCCTGCCTGACCGAACCACGATCGAGTGGATTCATCATGCTCGTGGCGACGATGGCATTCAGGGTGCCTCGGTTGAACATGCGAAAAGCTGTACCTTGGGAACGCGGTCCCGCACTGTCACGTTCCAAGCGCGGACATTCCCTGGCTTGCGCCGATGGTGGAATGGTTCCGATGGTGTTGAACGCACTGCCTGCCGCTGAACGCGGCCCAACGAAATGCATTGATGAGCACTGAGCCAGTCGACGAGCCACGGAGCCCGGTCGCCGCACCGCAGGATGCGTTTGCGTCGGTACCTCAACAGCAGGAAATGCCGCTGGCCATCGTGCGCGGCCAGCCGATGCTGCAGATGCCGCAGGATCTGTATATCCCGCCGGATGCGCTCGAGGTCATTCTGGAGGCGTTCGAGGGGCCGCTCGACCTGTTGCTGTACCTGATCCGTCGACAGAATCTGGACATTCTCGATATTCCGGTTGCCGAGATCACCCGGCAGTACATGACCTACATCGAGCTCATGCGCGATGTGATGCGACTGGAGCTGGCGGCCGAATACCTGCTGATGGCCGCGATCCTGGCCGAAATCAAGTCACGGCTGCTGCTGCCGCGACCACCGGCCGAAGAAGGACTGGAGGACGATCCGCGCGCCGAGCTGGTCAGACGCCTGCAGGAATACGAACGATTCAAGCGGGCGGCGGAGGACATCGAAGCCCTGCCCCGGATGGAACGCGACACCGTGGCCGTGCATGCCGAGGTGAACGAGCGCAGCGTGATCAAGTTGCCGCCGCCTCTGGAACTGCCCGAACTGCTGCTGGCGCTCCGGGATGTGATGCATCGGGCTGAATTGTTCGGGCATCACGCGATCAAGCGCGAGGCGCTGAGCGTGCGCCAACGGATGGGCGAGTTGTTGAGTCGGCTGGACAGCGGCGGTTTCCACCGGTTCGAGAGCCTGTTCGACATCAGCGAAGGCCGCACGGGCATCGTGGTGACGTTCCTGGCCATGCTGGAGCTGGCCAAGGAAATGCTGGTCGAGATTGTCCAGGAACAACCATTGGCACCGATTTATCTGAAAGCGAAAGTCAGCCATCCCGAAGCCGCGATGGACGACGCCCCGTCAGGCGGGTCGGCACGGATCGGATCGACCGCCCAATGAAACACAACCGTTGAATCAGCATCCGACCTGAGGCCATGCAGATCGAGCAACTCAAACCCGTCATCGAGGCAGCCTTGCTGGCCTCCACCCAGCCGCTGACCGCTCATCAACTGGGCGACCTGTTCGACGAAACCGACGCTGTCGGTCACGAGCAGATCGCCAGGGCGCTGGCGGCACTGGCCGACGACTGCACCGGCCGCGGCATCGAGCTCAAGGAAGTGGCCTCCGGCTTTCGCTACCAGGTGCGCCAGGAAGTGCATCCGTGGATCTCGCGGATGTGGACCGAGAAGCCCAGCCGCTATTCGAGGGCGCTGCTTGAAACGCTGGCGCTGATCGCCTATCGCCAGCCGATCACCCGCCCCGAAATCGAACAGATCCGCGGGGTGGTGGTGTCGTCCAGCATCATCAAGACGCTGGAGGAACGCGAGTGGATCCGGGGGGTCGGTTATCGCGACGTGCCCGGCAAGCCGGCCCTGTTCGGCACCACCCGGGCCTTTCTCGACTACTTCAACCTGAAATCGCTGGATCAGTTGCCTCCGCTGTCGGACATCCGGGACATGGAAGATCCGCAATTGCGCTTCGACCAGACGCCCCTGCCCGCCCGCATCGTGCGCGACCTGCCAATTGATCCCGATCAAGCGGTTGCCACAGACAGCGTACCCGGATCCGTGGGCAGCGAAACGAACATCCCGCCCCACGGGTTCGCCGCCGCCACGAATACCGGGGACCGTACCGACCTCGCGATCGACACCGGCGCGATGACCACTTCGACCCAATCCGACAGGAACGGCGCCGAGCCGGACCCACTTGCCGTAACCCCGATGTCCACTGCCGACGAGGCAGCGACCCCTGCGGATGCCGAACCCGGCACCGCCCAGCAAGACAATTGAAGGAGTACCGCGCATGACTGCGCCGCAAAAGACCGTTTTATCCCTGAAGCGCGAACCACGCAGCGAAGCCAACGCTCCCGCCCTGGAAGAGCGCCTGCACAAGGTGCTGGCCAATGCCGGCCTCGGCTCGCGCCGCATGCTCGAGCAGCGGATCGTGTCCGGCGAAGTCGAACTCAACGGCAAGCGCGCCGAGATCGGCAACAGCGTGCATGCGGGCGACCGCGTGGTGCTGGACGGCAAGCAGTTCATCGTCGCCACCGACAGCCGCGACGAGACCGAAGTGCTGGTTTACCACAAGCCCGAGGGGGTGTTGACCACCCGCGACGATCCGGATGGTCGTCCCACCGTGTTCGAACAGCTGCCGCGCCTGAAAGGCGCGCGCTGGGTCGCCGTGGGTCGACTGGACATCAATACCACCGGCCTGCTGCTGCTCACCACCGACGGCGAGCTGGCCAACGGGCTGATGCACCCGAAGAGCGGACTGGAGCGCGAGTACCTGTGCCGCGTGCATGGCGAGGTGCCCGACGAGATCATCGAGAAACTGAAGGCCGGTGTGGAACTGGAAGACGGCCCGGCACGCTTCGACGAGATTGCCGTGATCAGCCGCGGCGGCAGCCACAGCTGGTTCCGCGTGGTGATCCGCGAGGGCCGCAACCGTGAAGTGCGCCGACTGTGGGATTCGCAGGGCTTTCTGGTCAGCCGCCTGAAACGCATCCGCTACGGCCAGATCGAATTGCCGCGCAACCTGCGCCGCGGCGAATGCGAGTCGCTCGACGCGGAGGCGGTCAAGCAACTGCGCCAGACCACCGGCCTGGGCATGCCGCAGCCGGTGCTGACGTTGAGCCCGGTACTGCATCAGCGCCGCGCCAATCGCAGCGTCACCGAATATCGCCCCGAAAGCGGCAGCAGCGGCGCCTGGACCGGCGGTCAGGACGAGGCCCGCGAACTGCGCGCCTATGACCGCATCCGCGACGAACCGACCCGCGGCCGCAAGCCGCCACGTCGCCCCGGCGCGGAAGTCAACGGCAACCTCGCGCGGCCCGAGCGCGGCGCCGGTGGCGGTCCGCGAGGCGGCAGCAGGGGGCGGCGCGTGGCACCCGGTCAGGAGTTGCCGTCGGTGCGCACCTGGTTCGCCGGCGAAAGCCGCGATGGCGGTAGCCGCCCCGGTGGCGCCGCCGGCGGTGCGGCGCCCGGCAATCGCCGTCCCGCCGGCGGCAAACCGCATGGGGCGCGTGCCGCGGGCGGTACCGGCAGTCCGTACAGCGGCTTCGGCGGTGAGTCACGCGGTACCGCCGGCAGTGGCAACCGCGTCCCCGGCACACGTCCTGCCCACGGTGCCCGCCCACACGCACATGGCAATCAGGCGCCCGGCAGCGGACGCCCGCAGGGCCAGGGCGGCAATCGTCCACAGGGTGCCGGCCGGCCGCAGGGCCAGGGTGGCAATCGTGCGCCGGGTGGCCCACGGCCGCACGGCCACGGCGGACCCGCTGGCGCCCGCCCGCCAGGTCGCGGCGGCAATCGTTCCGGCAACCGCTGATTGCCGCGATGGTGGCGCATCCGACACTGATCGAGCGGCCGATCGTGGTGGCCAACGGCAAGGCTGCGATCGGCCGCCCGCCGGAAGCGGTGCTGGCGATACTCCGACTCGCCGGGCCCGAAAAAATACCCTGTAGGAGCGCACCCTGTGCGCGAATGTTCTTGCCCTGAAGCCGACAAAGAGCTTTCGCGCACAGGGTGCGCTCCTACCGCTTACGGGTCACCGGGAGCGATGGTCAGCCGGGATCGAGCGAAAACGCATCGGCATCCATCCATGCCGGAAAACGTTCGCGGTGCGCCAGCAGCGGAGCCGGGTCGAGCACGACCGTCGCCACCTGCTCCTGCGCGCCAAGTTCCAGCAACGGCTCGCCGAGCGGATCGATCGCCGCGCTGTCGCCGGCGTAGGGAATGTCGTTGCCGTCCATGCCCACCCGGTTCACGCCGATCACGTAGCTGAGATTCTCGATCGCGCGCGCGCGCAACAGGGTGCGCCAAGGCTGTCGGCGCGCTGCCGGCCAGTTCGCCACGAACAGCGCCAGGTCGTAATCCATGCCGCCATGGGCGGACGCCAGCCGGCGATTGCGCAGCCACACCGGAAAGCGCAGGTCGTAGCAGACCTGCGGCAGGATCCGCCAGCCCTTCAGCTCGACGATCAGGCGTTCGTTGCCACCGCCATAGCGGGTATGCTCGCCCGCCATGCGGAACAGATGTCGCTTGTCGTATTGCGCATGGCTGCCGTCCGGCCTGGCCCACAGCAGTCGGTTGTATACGATGGCGTTCTCGCGGATGGCCAGGCTGCCGCAGATCACCGCACCCACCTCGATCGCCAGCGCACGCAGCCATGCCACGCCTTCGCCGTCCATCGCCTCGGCGCTGGCACGGATATCGTTGCTGAAGCCGGACAGGAACGTTTCCGGCAGCACGATCAGATCGCTGCCGACCGCCTGGCGCACCAGCGCACCGTAGTAGTCGCGATTGGCCGGTGCGTCGTGCCAGCGGGTGGCGCCCTGCACCAGCGCAACCTTCAGGGCATCCATCGGCGGAGCTGGCGTGTTCAGAGCCGGCATAACCGCTCCGCCGCCGCATCCATCGTCGCATCGCTCTTGGCGAAGCACAGCCGCAGCAGGCGGGTCTGCGGCGCGGTCTCGTAGAACGGGGTCAGCGGAACCGCCGCCACCCCGCCGTGCTGCACCAGCCACTTGCTGAAAGTGAAGTCGTCCCGGTCGCTGATCGCCGAGTAGTCGACCAGTTGGAAGTAGCCGCCCGGCACGTCGAGCAGCTTGAGCTTCGACGGCTTGAGCAGTGCGCGGAAGCGATCGCGCTTGGCCTGGTAGAACGCCGGCAGTTCGAGGTAATGCGCGGGATCGCTGGCGAGGAATTCGGCGAACGCCACCTGCGCCGGATGAAACGTGCAGAACGTCAGATACTGATGCACCTTGCGAAACTCGGCCGACAGCGCCCTGGGCGCCACTGCGTAGCCGACCTTCCAGCCGGTGCAGTGATAGGTCTTGCCGAACGAGGAAATCACGATGCTGCGTTCGGCCAGTTCCGGGTGACGCAACATGCTTTCGTGCCGGGCGCCGTCGTACACGATGTGCTCGTACACCTCGTCGGACAGCACCACGATATCGGTGTCGCGCACGATCGCCGCCAGCTGGTCCAGATCGGCCGCCGACAGCACCGCGCCGGAGGGGTTGTGCGGGCTGTTGATCAGGATCATGCGGGTCTTCGGCGTGACCGCATCGCGCACGCGCTGCCAGTCGACCGCGAACGTCGGCACCGTCAGCGGAATGTGCACCGCCCGTGCGCCCTGCAGATCGATCGCCGGCTCGTAGCAGTCGTAGGCGGGGTCGAACACGATCACTTCCTCGCCGGCGCGCACGATCGCGGCGATCGCCGCGAACAATGCCTCGGTGGCGCCGGAGGTCACCGTGATCTCGTTGTCGACGTCGACCTTGCGGCCGTACAGGCGCTCGGTCTTCGACGCGATCCGTTCGCGCAACGCGGCAGTGCCGGACATCGGCGCGTACTGGTTGCGGCTGTCGTTCATGGCCCGGTTCAGCGCGTCACGCAACGGCTGCGGCGGCTCGAAATCGGGAAAGCCCTGACCCAGGTTGACCGCCTTGTGTTCCATCGCCAGCTGGCTCATCACGCTGAAGATGGTGGTGCCGACTTTCGGGAGTTTGGTTTCGATAATCATCATTCAGCCGTCTGGATGTCCAAATTTTCCAACGTTCAAGCGTAGCGTATCGATCGAGCCGTGCAAATCACGAGGCGCCCGGCAGCTCGTCCAGCGGTCGCCGCTTGCATTGCTCATGCTTCAACAGGGTGGCTTCCGGCAGCCGCTCGGCCAGAAAATCGACCAGTGCGCGCACGCCCGGCAGCATGCCGCGGCGGCTCGGGTAAACGAAGTGCATGGTGCCCTCGGGCACATTCCAGTCCGGCAGCACCACCTCCAGCTCGCCCCGCGTGATCGCCGGTGCACAGACGAACTCCGGCAGCAGGGCCACGCCCATGCCGCGACGCGCCGACTCCAGCAACACCGCGAAATCGCCGCTGATCAGCCGCGCGGATACCTCCACGTTGATCTGTTCGCCATCCGCCCCGATCAGCTCCCAGACCTGGGCGCCCTCGTGTTCCCGCATCGACAATGCCGGCAGCTTGGCCAGTTCATCGGGGTTGGCCGGACGCCCCCGCGCATGCAACAGCTCCGGACTGGCCACCAGCAGGGTGCGCGACTGGCCGAACGTGCGGATGACCAGGTTGCCGTCATCGTCGAGCCGGGTGCGTACCCGGATCGCCAGATCGTAGCCCTCGCCGATCACGTCTACCCGCCGGTTGCTGGCCAGCACGCGCACCTGCATTTTCGGGTACTGCGCGAGAAAATCCGGCAGCACGTGCGCCAGCACCGTCTGCGCCAGCGAGACCGGGCAACTCAGGCGCACCACGCCGCGCGGTTCGGCGCGCAATTCGTCCACCGCATCCTGCGCCGCCCGCGCCTCTTCCAGCACGGCGCGACAGTGCACATAGAAACGCTCGCCGACCTCGGTAACCACGAAGCGCCGCGTGGTCCGCTGCAGCAGACGCACGCCGAGCCTTTCCTCCAGCTGCGCCACCCGCTTGCTGAGACGCGATTTCGGTACGCCCAACGCACGGCCGGCGGCGGAGAAACCGGCGTGCTCAACCACCGCGGCATAGAAATACAGGTCGTTGAGATCCTGCAAGGCACCGCCCAATGCTGTCATTGTCGTTTCCAATGGAGAACTATACGTCTGGATATTGCCATCTTATCGCCAGATTGTTCCAAATGTATTGTAGATCTATCGCCGGTCAACCGGCCCAATCAGGAACCTCATCATGAAACTGTTGCATATCGATTCCAGCGCCCTGGGCAGTCATTCGGTTTCGCGCCAGCTTACCGCCGACATCGTAGCCGCGCTGAAGCAGCACGCACCGGGCATGGCGATCAGCTATCGCGACCTGGCCGCCGAACCGCTACCGCACTGGGCGCCGGTGGCGGATGCCGCCGACCCCGCTGCCGTGCTGGGCAACCGGATGCTGGAGGAATTTCTCGCCGCCGACGTCATCGTGATCGGCGCGCCGATGTACAACTTCGCCATCGCCAGCCAGCTCAAGGCCTGGATCGACCGCATCCTGGTTGCCGGCAAGACCTTCCGCTATACCGCGAACGGCCCGCAAGGCCTGGCCGGCGGCAAGCGCGTGATCGTCGCCTCCAGCCGCGGCGGCATCTACGGCAAGGACACGGCCGCCGCCGCGATGGACTTCCAGGAGCCCTACCTGCGTGCCGCGTTCGCCTTTATCGGCATCGGCGATGTCGAGTTCGTGCGCGCCGAAGGTCTGGCCGTGAGCGAGCAGCACAAGGCCGAGGCGCTGAAGAGTGCGCGCGACAGCATCGGTTCGCTGATGGCAAAGGCGGCCTGATCCACCCGCCGCGCTGGCGAACGCCCTCTTCCCGCTGACCGGAGGGCGTTCGTCATTGCGCCGTAGCCGCTGGATGCGGTGGTGCCCAATCGTCCGGTTTGGCTGGGCCGCGTCGACGGTCACGCCGGCTGGGCCAACACCGCCACGATGAAGCTCGCCGGCATCACCCGCGCGACCCGTGATCCGGCCGGCGGGCGCATCGAACGCGATGCCGATGGCAACCCCACCGGCGTGTTCGTCGATCGTGCGATGGCCCTGATCGAGAGCCGGATTCCCGCACCTACCGCGAAAGAATCGGCCACCGCGCTGGATACTGCGCTCGCCGAAATGGCCAGCGTGGGCATGACCGGCGTGGATGATCCGGGCATCGACCTGGCCACCTACCGGCTGTATCGGCAGTACGCCGACCGGCACCGGCTCACCACGCGCATCTACGCGATGATCCGCAGCACCGGCAAGGATTTCGACGCCATCAGCAAGCACGGCCCGCTGATCGGCTACGGCGATGATTTTCTCACCGTGCGCGCGGTGAAACTGTATGCCGACGGCGCGCTCGGCAGCCGCGGCGCGGCGATGCTTGAGCCCTACTCCGACGATCCGGGCAACCGCGACCTGCTGTTCCACACCCCGGACGAGCTGACCAAGATGATCGGCAAGGCCCTGGGCAGGGGCTATCAGGTCGCGATCCACGCGATCGGCGACCGCGCCAACCGCGAAGTGCTGAACAGCTACGCCGCAGCCTACAAGCTGTACGGCGGCGAGGATCTGCGCAACCGCGTCGAGCATGCGCAGATCTTGTCGCTTCAGGACATCCCGCGCTTCGTGTCGCTGCATCTGATCGCCTCGATGCAGCCGACCCTCGCCACTCCGACATGAACATGGCCGAGGACCGGATCGGCCACCAACGCATCAAGGGCGCCTACGCGTGGCGGCGGTTCCTGCAGCAGGGCACGGTGATCGCCGGCGGCTCCGACTTTCCGGTCGAATCCCCCAACCCGTTCTACGGCCTGTATTCGGCGGTCACCCGGCAGGATCATGCGGGCAACCCGCCCGGCGGCTGGTATCCGGACCAGCGCATGACGCGGATCAAAGCCTTCCGCGCATTCACGCTCGATGCCGCCTGGGCCGCGCATCAGGAAAAGACCCTGGGCAGCCTGGAACCGGGCAAGTGGGCCGACTTCATCGTGGTCGACCACGATCTGTTCACGGACCCGCCGCAGACCATCCGGAAAACCCGGGTGCTGCAGACCTGGGTCGGCGGCCGGCGGGTCTACGCCGCCACGCCGTAGGTTGGAGTAACCCCGGACTTGATCCGGGGGAACCGCAACGAAGCTGCGATCAAAATGGATTCCCGCGCACGCGGGAATGACTGCCTCGAAACCGTAGGAGCCCGCTTGCGGGCGATGCTTTGCTTTTCCCCGAGCCCCGAGTTCCGAGTTCCTAAGCCGAAGAGCATCGCCCGCAAGCGGGCTCCTACCGGGTGAAATGGGTCCAGGGGAAACGCGGCTGTCGGCCGTGGCGGTCCTGCGCGCGGCTTATAGGCCATCAGTCATGTTGCGAAAGTTCGCTTTGTCTATTGACGGCTCAAAAGTCGGTGTTATAGTTCACTACAACACCACTTAACGAGGTCACTAAGGAGGTCGTCATGAAAGCGCAAAAACTGATTGCCTGCGCCGCCGCCGCCCTGTTCACCGCCGCCAGCCTGAGTGCCGTGAACTACAACGTCGATGTCCATCAGACCGCAGCCACCCGGATCAATGGCCGCAAGGTCACCGATCTGGCACCGGTCCGGGTTCATCCCAGCGCCGACGAATGGCGCACTGCCGCCCAGCTGCCGGGCACACGAACCACCGGCATCGCCACGATTCCGGCCCCGGATCATGCGGGCGCAGGCAGCAGCGGCGGGCAGTTCACCCTGATCGGATCGCAGCTGGCCATGCCCTACTATTCGTTTGGCAACAAGTTCGGCCGTATCACCAAGGAATAAAACATGACCATTACCTGGAACGACAGCGTCCCGATCTATCGCCAACTGCAGCAGCGTGTGGTGGCGATGATCCTGGACGGCGCCTTGAACGAGGGCGACCCGCTGCCGTCGGTACGCCAGGTGGCAGCGGATTTTCAGGTCAACCCGTTGACCGTGTCGAAGGCGTATCAGGAACTGGTCGACGAACAACTGGTTGAGAAACGGAGGGGTCTGGGCATGTTCGTCATCGAGGGCGCCCGCGCGGCGCTGCTGAAATCGGAACGCGAGCGCTTTCTGCGCGAGGAATGGCCGCTGCTGTTCGCACGGCTGCAACGGCTGGGGCTGGATCTCAAGACGCTGCTGCGTGAAGCCAATGCCACCAAGGAGCAAAAATCATGAGCGCGGTAATCACGGCCAGCGGCCTGAGCAAGCGGTACAAATCGGCGCTGGCGCTGGACAATGTCAGTTTCCAGATCGCGCCCGGTCGCATCGTCGGCCTGATCGGCCCCAACGGCGCCGGCAAGACCACCGCGCTGAAGGCCATTCTCGGCCTCACCGATTTCACCGGCGAGCTCAACGTGCTGGGCTTCGACCCGCGCAAGCAGCGCGACAAGCTGATGGGCGAGGTCTGCTTCATCGCCGACGTGGCGGTATTGCCGCGCTGGATCCGCGTGCACCAGGCGGTCGATTTCGTGGCCAACGTGCACCCGCGCTTCGATCGCGCCAAATGCGAGGCGTTTCTGGCGCGTACCAAGCTCACGCCTAATCAACGCGTCAGGCAGATGTCCAAGGGCATGATCGTGCAACTGCACCTGGCGCTGGTGATGGCGATCGACGCCCGCCTGCTGATCCTGGACGAGCCGACGCTGGGCCTGGACATCCTCTACCGCAAGCAGTTCTACCACAGCCTGCTGGAGGACTACTTCGACGAGAACAAGACGATCATCGTCACCACCCACCAGGTCGAGGAAGTCGAACACATCCTCACCGACCTGATGTTCATCCGCGACGGCAGGATCGTGCTGGATGCCGACATGGACGCGGTCGGCGAGCGCTTCACCGAGCTGATGGTCAATGCCGACCAGGCCGACGCCGCGCGCGCGCTGAAACCACTGGACGAACGCCAGGTGTTCGGCAAGAGCATTTTCCTGTTCGACGGCGTCGAGCGCGCGCAACTGGAAGCCTTGGGCGAACTGCGCCGGCCTTCCGTCAGCGACCTGTTCGTCGCCACCATGAAGGAAACCTACGCATGAACATGAAGACCTTCTACTGGCTGATCAAGCGCGAGTTCTGGGAAAACCGGGGCAGTTTTCTGTGGACGCCGGTCATCACCGGCGGCGTGTTCCTGCTGCTGAGCATCATGGGCATCATCACCGCCGAAGTGCTCGGTGCGCGTCACGGCATCCAGATCGGAGCCGGCGGCGATTTGCAGCACGTCATCGCCCAGATGGATGCGGGCGACACCAGCAAGGTAAGCCTGACCCTGGACATCGCCATGTACTCGGCGATGGGTTTGCTCTCGGTCGTGCTGGGCATCGTGGTGTTCTTCTACTGCCTGGGCGCGTTGTACGACGACCGCCGCGATCGCAGCATCCTGTTCTGGAAGTCCCTGCCGGTTTCGGATGCCAGCACCGTGCTGTCCAAGGTGGTCAGTGCCACCCTGCTGGCACCGGTGATCGCCGTCGTCGCGGGTATCGCCGTGGGCATGCTGCAGCTGCTGATCGTGGCGACGACGCTGTCGTTCCACGGCGTGAACATGTGGCAGCTGCTGATACTGGCCCATCCATTCCACGTGATGTTCAACCTGCTCGGCTACATCCCGCTGTATTTCCTGTGGGCGTTGCCCTCGGTGGGCTGGCTGCTGCTCTGCTCGGCCTGGGCGCGCAACAAGCCCATCCTGTGGGCGGTGGCACTGCCGGTGGCCACCGGCCTGCTGGTCAGCTGGTTCGGCCTGATGGGACTGTTCGACCTGCCGACCACCTGGTTCTGGAGAAACATCGTGCAGCGCGGCTTGTTCAGCGTGTTTCCCGGTACCGGCAGCGTATTCGGTCACCAAGGCCACATCGCAGTCATCGGCCACCCGGGCATGGACTTCATGGACCTGGGCAACACCTACCAGCTGTTGGCATCCACCAACCTGTGGGTCGGTGTGGTGGTCGGCCTGGGCTTGCTGGCCGGCGCCATCTGGTTCCGCCGCTGGCGCGACGACAGCTGACCCCTGGCGGGGTGCCGTGCGGCGGACCATCCGCACGGCAGCCCGATGCCCACCGCACGATCACCCGGAGTCTGACATGCGCACTCACCTGTTACCCCTCATGCTGCTGGCCGCCACCTGTCTGGCAGGCTGCGACGACGACGGCCGCCACGAAACCATCGCCAACTACATCAGCATCCACGACGGCAGCATTGCCGTGCATGCGCCCGGCCGCGCCGATGCCGACATCAGCGCGGCGGGCGACCTCAGCATCGCGAACGCCAGCGTGCCGGTGACCGCCGCGCAGCGCGACCTGCTGAAGCATTACTACGGCGCCGCCCTGACCCTGCGCGACCACGGCATCGCCACCGGCAAGGCGGGCATTGCCACGGCGGGCCAGGCCCTGAAGAGCGTGGCTTCCGGCCTGGCCAGCGGCAACCCCGACAAAATCGATAGCGAAGTCAACGCCAGCGCGGCCAGGGTCGAGGCCCAGGCGGCGCTGGTGTGCAACGACCTGGCCGACCTGCGAACGGCCCAGCAAGCGCTCGCCGCACAACTCCCGGCCTTCCAGCCCTACGCGCAGATCAAGGCCAGTGAGGCCGACGATTGCCGGCGTGGCTTGAAAAAAGATCACGACAGCGATTGAACGGGGTAATCGCCAGTCGATCCGGCCAGGAAATCCGATATCTCCACCGCTCGTCCTGAGCACACCTGCGCCGTTCGGCTTGGATTTGCAGGTACCCCGCGTAGGAGCCCACCGTGTGGGCGATGCTTCTAACGCAAGGGCATGAGCATCGCCCACACGGTCGGCTCCTACAGGTGACGCTCCATCATCCGCGAATGCCGCCGCGGGTCAGCGCCAGCGGATAGATCGAA
>SCRF01000040.1 GCA_004322005.1 Rhodanobacter sp.
GTACCCAACACGCCCACCTGCGCCGCGGTGGGTTGTTCGAATACTTGTCGATAGCCACCATGTCTCCATGAAGCAAACCTAGCGGCAACGCAGCCGCACGCCGCACATGGAGCCTGGCATGGAGAACCGACGAGCCCCGCAGTTCACTGACAGCAACGACGCAGAACGCAAGCACGGGATCGCCCTTCCCCTGCCCGGCTCGGACGCATACGCGGAGCTGCCCCAGTTCCCCACGACAAAGGTGCTTCCCTTTCGGCGCACGATCCGCCGTCATGAGTTGCACCAGATCATCCCCTTGGCCGAGACCACAATCTACGAGATGGAACGTCGCGGCGAATTCCCGCGGCGCTTCAACCTGACGCCGCGCTGCGTGGTCTGGGACCTGGACGAGGTGGAAGCCTGGATCGATGCGCGCAAGCAAGCGGCCCAGGCTGGTTCCACAGCACCAGCATCAGGCCCGGATGTACGACTGCGCAGGAACCGCCCCGTCCGGAAGGCATCGAGCCTGGCCTGATGCTGGAGCACGGTCAGCCGACCAGCGCGTTCAATTCCCGAGCGGCCTTCGTCGGAAGCCGGCGGGCCTCCTTGGCCAGGTTGACTTGTAGCGCCACCTTCGAGACTTCCAGCACGCCTCGCTCCAGCGGGTAGCCACCTTTGGCTTCCAGCCAGGCCAATACCTCCGCAAGATGCCAGATCGACGCGCTGCCCTCGTGGACCGGCGCAGGGAAGCTGCCGGGGTGGGCGAGCATGAGCTTGCGCATGTTCTGGCGCGACACGCCCACGACTTCCGCGACATCGGTGAGGCCCACGAAATCCGGCGCCGCCTCGATCAGCCGCGCGGACGGGATGGCGCGCTTGACGTCCGCCAGCGCGCTGCGCACGGCGGTCTCGGCACTGTCGGCCTCGCGCGTGAACTCCAGCGCCAGCCGGCCCGGCTGCCCGATGCCGACCAGCGCATCGTCGCTGCCGGCCTCGCCCAGGCGTTCCACCAAGGCGTCCGGATCGCGGTCATGCTCGGCGAGTTGGTATTTCAGGATGAAGATGTATTCCATGCGTCACTCCTCGGAGGTCGAGCCGGCTTCGCTCTGCCGCTTGTGGGTCGTGCAGTTGTCCACGACCCGCCGCAGCGCCCGCGCGTGGTTGCCGGGGTTCTTCGGCGTGCTCCACACGCTGGTGATGCAGAACTCGCCGCAGCGGCATTCGTCATCGTTGTAGGGGCAGTAGATCCTGCCCCAGGCGTGACTGCCGCCAGCCTCGACGCGCCAGCCCTGCGCTTCCGCGTGCCTGAGCGCTTCCTCGACTTCCTTCTTCGGATGCGATGGACGAGCCATTCAACGTCTCCAGTATGGATTCAGATAGCAAGGTTGTCAAGTGACAACCTTGCTCAAACCAATGCGCTCAGCACTGGCACGGTCATGTTGCTCGGCAACAGCGTGGGCGTATAACTGCCGCCCAACACCCAGGCGTCCACCAAGTTGGCCCACTCCTGCAGCATGTGGCGCCGCTGCTCGGCGTACTCGGCCTTGTTGTAGATCGAACGCGAGGAACGGCCGTCCTCGTGCGCCAGGCACTTCTCGATCCAGTCGCGGTTGAAACCAATCTCGTTGAGCAACGTGGAACCGGTGCGGCGCAAGTCGTGCACCGTGAACGGTTCCAGCGGCAGACCAGCCGCCTTCGCGCGTTCCGAGACGATCTGGGTGACGCGGTTCAGCGTCGCATGCGACATGCAGCGGTCGGCGTCGTAGCGGGACGGCAGGACGAACTTCGAGCCCGCGGCGCAGGTATGCAGGGCGACGAAGATGTCCAGTACCTGCCGCGACAGATAGACGTTGTGCGGGTTGCGCCCCTTCATCCGGTGCTTCGGGATCGTCCACAGCGCATTCTCGAAATCGACTTCATCCCAGGTCGCCTCGATCAGCTCGCTCTTGCGCACCAGCGTCAGCACGATCAGGCGCAGCGCCAGGCGGATGGTCGGATACGTGGCCACCGATTCCATCTGCCGGTACATCAGCCGGATCTCGGCCGGCGACAGCGCGCGGTCCTTCGGCACGAAGGTCGCGATCGATGCCGCACCCACGTCGTCGGCCGGATTGGCGACCTTCTCCCCATGCAGGATGGCGAAGGCATAGACCTGCTTCACGATGTCGCGGATGTGTACGGCCGTGGCCGGTGCGCCGCGGGCCTTGACCTTGTTGCACAGCGCACGCAGGTCGTCGGCGCTGATCTCGGTGAGCAGACGGTTCTTGAACGCCGGCAGGATGTCGCGCTCGACGATGCTCTTGCGCATCGACCGGGTGCTGTCGGCCATCTTTGCGTCCTGCAGCCACCGCCCGGTCATGTCGCCGAAGGTCTTGGCCGCCGTCAGGCGGCGCTTCTCCCGCTGCTTCTCGTGCGCCGGCGACCGCCCTTCCGCGACGGCCCGCTTGGCGTCCAACAGTCTCTCTCTGGCCAAGGCGAGCGAAATCCCGGCCGGCCCGTAGCGGCCGATGGTCAGCGTCTCGCGGCGCCCGTTGAGACGGTAGTCATAGCGGAACGTGACGGTACCGGCCGTCGATACCGTCACGTACATGCCGTCGCGGTCAAAGGCCTTGTACGGCGCGGACTTGGGCTTGAGGTTGCGTAGCGCTGTGTCGGTCAACATCGAGGTTTTCCTCCTGTTCGAGGCGGTTCTTACCGTCAGGGGTCAGGAAACCTGATGATGCCCGGGAACCCGCATGAAACCTAGGTTTTCGGGGGGATTTTTACCGTCATGACCGAAATAGACATGACGGTCATCGGGAGGGTCTTAATCGGAGCTTCGAAGACTACCGTCAACTTGACCGCCACCTTGTCGCGCTTGCCACCGATAGCTGGCGATAGGTGTGGAGACGTAAGTATTTATAAATCAATACGTTACGACGACTTTTTGATAGCTACCGATAGTCCTCGAAGGACCTCAAATCACTCCCACTCGATCGTCGCGGGCGGCTTGCCACTTATGTCATAAACAACGCGAGATATTCCACGTAACTCATTGATAATTCTATTTGATACCGTACCAAGAAATTCGTACGGCAGGTGTGCCCAATGCGCTGTCATGAAGTCGATGGTTTCCACCGCACGCAGTGCGATCACCCACTCGTAAGCACGCGCATCGCCGACCACGCCGACCGATTTCACCGGCAGGAACACGGCGAACGCCTGGCTGGTCTTGTCGTACAGATCGGCCTTGCGCAGCTCGTCGATGAAGATCGCGTCGGCCTGCGCCAGCAGTTCGGCGTACTCGCGTTTCACTTCGCCAAGGATGCGCACACCCAGCCCCGGACCGGGGAACGGATGGCGATAGACCATCGCGCGCGGCAGCCCGAGTTCCACACCGATCCGGCGCACTTCATCCTTGAACAGCTCGCGCAGCGGCTCGACCAGCTGGAGCTTCATGTGCGCCGGCAGGCCGCCGACGTTGTGATGGCTCTTGATGACGTGGGCCTTGCCAGTCTTGCTGCCGGCCGACTCGATCACGTCGGGATAGATGGTGCCCTGCGCCAGCCACTTCACATCGCCGCCAGCCGCGATGAGCTTTTCGGACTCTTCGTCGAAGATCTCCACGAACAGGCGGCCAATGATCTTGCGCTTGGCCTCCGGATCGGCAACGCCGGCCAGCGCGCTGAAATACCGATCGGCCGCATTGACACGGATCACCTTGACGCCCATGTGCCTGGCCATGGTCGCCATCACCTGGTCGCCCTCCTCCCAGCGCAACAGGCCGGTATCGACGAACACACAGGTCAGGCGGTCACCGATCGCCCGATGCAGCAGTGCCGCGACTACCGAGGAATCCACGCCGCCGGACAGCCCCAGCAGCACGTGATCGTCCCCGACCTGCGCCTGCACGCGGGCAATCTGGTCCCCGATGATGTTGGCGGCGGTCCACAGCGTGGCGCAGCCGCAGATTTCGGTGATGAAGCGCTTGAGCAGTGCCGCGCCCTGCTTCGTGTGCGTTACCTCCGGGTGGAACTGCACGCCGTACCAGTGTCGGGCCTCGTTCTCCATCGCCGCGACCGGGATACGCTCGGTACGGCCGGTAACGATGAAACCGGGTGGCGCCGTGGCGACGTGGTCGCCGTGGCTCATCCAGACATCCAGCCGATGGCTGTCGGCATGATCGGTCAGGCCCTCGAACAGACGACCGGGTGCGACGATGTCCACTTGCGCATGACCGAACTCGCGCGCATCGGCCGCTTCGGTGGCGCCACCGAGCTGCGCGGCCATGGTCTGCATGCCATAGCAGATGCCGAGGATCGGCAGGCCTGAGTCGAAGACTTCCTGTGCGGCTTTCGGCGCACCTTGCAGCGTGGTCGATTCCGGACCACCCGACAGGATGATGCCTTTGGCGCCAAACGCGGCAAGCTCGACCGGGTTGTGATCCCACGCCCATATTTCGCAATACACGCCAAGCTCGCGGATGCGGCGTGCGATCAGCTGCGTGTACTGCGCGCCGAAATCGAGTATGAGGATCTTGTCGTTGTGGATGTTTTGCGTGGGGGTCGGGGACCGGGGACCGGGGACCGGCGAAGCAGGCAGCGAAGACATGGAGAGTCCTTCAGAGATGCGGCAATCGATGACAAAACGAGGTTTTCTGGTCCCTGGTCCCCGCTCGTCAAGAATTCAACCGGTAGTTCGGTGCTTCCTTGGTGATCTGGATATCGTGCGGATGGGCTTCGGTGATGCCGGCAGAGGTTACCTTGACGAATTGCGCCTTGTGCCGCACGTCATCGATGGTGGCTGTGCCGAGGTAGCCCATCGAGGCGCGCAAGCCGCCGATCAGCTGATGGATGATGTTGCGCAGCGGACCGCGATACGGCACCCGGCCTTCGATCCCTTCGGGCACCAGCTTGTCCGCGTCGGCCTCGTCCTGGAAGTAGCGATCCTTCGAACCGAGCTGCATCGCACCGATCGAGCCCATGCCGCGGTAGCTCTTGTACGAGCGGCCCTGAAACAGTTCGACTTCACCCGGCGATTCCTCGGTGCCGGCGAACATCGAACCGAGCATCACGGTGGACGCGCCGGCGGCGAGTGCCTTGGGGATGTCGCCGGAGTAGCGGATGCCGCCATCGGCGATCAGCGGAATCTCGTCTTTCAGTGCGCTGGCGACCATGTCGATCGCGGTGATCTGCGGCACACCGACGCCGGCGACCACCCGCGTCGTGCAGATCGAGCCCGGGCCCACACCGACCTTGACCGCGTCGACGCCGACATCGAGCAACGCACGCGCCGCTTCGCCGGTCACGATGTTGCCGGCGATCACCTGTACCCGAGGGTAGTGTTTCTTGATCCAGCCGACGCGATCGATCACGCCTTGCGAATGGCCATGGGCGGTGTCCACCACCAGCACGTCCACGCCGGCGTCGACCAGCGCGGCGACACGCTGGTCGGTATCGCCGCCGACACCCACGGCGGCGCCGACCAGCAGCGCTTCGTGCAGGTCCTTGGCGGCATGCGGGTTGTCGCGGGCCTTCTGGATGTCCTTCACGGTGATCAGTCCGCGCAACTGGAAATCGTCGTTGACGACCAGTACCTTCTCGATGCGGTGCTTGTGCAGCAGCAACAGCACTTCATCCTGGCTGGCACCTTCACGTACCGTCACCAGCTTGTCCTGACGGGTCATGATATTGCGCACCGGATCGTCGAGTTTGCGCTCGAAACGCAGATCGCGGCTGGTGACGATACCGACCAGGCGGCTGCCATCCACCACCGGCACGCCGGAGATGTTGTGCGCATGCGTCAGCCGCAGCACTTCCCGGATCGAAGTGTCCGGGCTGACGGTAATCGGGCTGCGGATCACCCCAGCCTCGAACTTCTTCACCAGCCGCACTTCGGCGGCCTGTTGCTCGGCCGTCATGTTCTTGTGGATGATGCCGATGCCGCCGTTCTGCGCCATGGTGATGGCAAGCCGCGCCTCGGTCACCGTATCCATTGCGGCGGACACGATCGGAATGTTCAGACGCAGGCTGCGGGTCAGCCGGGTCGAAGTGTCCACATCGCGGGGCAACACGACCGAATGGGCCGGAACGAGAAAAACGTCGTCGTAGGTCAGAGCCTCGGCGAGGATGCGCATGCGAACTGTCCCGCTGCAAAGAGGGAATTATACGCGCCGTCCCGCCAAGCCCGCCAGATCTGCGACTGAACATCAGGCCAACACGGCGGCTGCGGGGCATTGTTACAGGCATGGACCGGGCGGCAACCCGCCGCGAAAATCCGCCAGCGTCGCAGCCGTCCCAGTAATACATGACGTGCCCTGCCGCGGAAAAGCCTCCGGCGGGAGCGTACGCCCTGCGACTCAGCGCGTACGCTTGATCAGCTCGGTAACCATGCGACGACGTTTCTGCTGCTGCTCTTTGGTGAAAACCTTCTTGCGGCCGGCGTAGGGATTCTCGCCCTCGCGGAAGCTGATGCGCACCGGCGTACCTTCCAGCTTGTAGCGTTTGCGGAAGAAGTTTTCCAGGTAACGCTGATAGGACGGCGCGATGTGTTTGGTGCGGGTACCGTGGATCACGATGGTCGGCGGGTTGTTGCCGCCCGGATGCGCGAAGCGGAGCTTTGGCGAGTGGCCGTTCACCAGTGGCGGCTGGTAGCCCTCGTAGGCCTTCTCCAGCGTCTTGGTGAGATCGGACGACACCAGCACCTTGGTCGCCGAGGCATGCGCGCGCACCACGGCCCGCATCAGCTCGCGCAGGCCCGAGCCATGCAGCGCCGAGATGTAGACCTGCCTGGCCCAGTCGACGAACACCAGCCGTCGATCCAGCGCACGCTTGCACTCGTCACGCTGGTACTGGTCCATGCCGTCCCACTTGTTGACGGCAATCACCAGCGCCCTGCCCTCGTCGATCGCGTAACCGATCAAGGTAAGATCCTGATCGGCCAGGTTCTCGTGGGCATCGACAAGCACCACCACCACTTGCGCCGCGGCAATCGACTGCAGCGTCTTGATGATGCTGAATTTCTCCACGGCCTCTTCGACGCGCGCCTTGCGCCGGATACCTGCCGTGTCGATCAGCGTGTATCGCTTGCCGTCACGTTCCAGCGGTACCCGGATCGGATCGCGGGTGGTCCCCGCCACATCGGAGACGATCAGCCGGTCCTCGCCCAGCAGGCGGTTGATCAGTGTCGACTTGCCGGCATTCGGACGGCCGACAATGGCCACGCGAATGCTGCCATCCTCGCCGTCCGCCTCGACCGTGTTTTCTTCGTCGAGCGGCAGCAGCCGCAGGACGGCCCCGATCAGGTCATCGGTGCCGCGATTGTGCGCGGCGGACAGCGGCAAGGTCGTGCCGATGCCGAAGGCAGCAAACTCGGCCAGCACATTCTGCTCATCCAGACCGTCGGTCTTGTTGACGGCCGCGATGATCGGCTTGCCGCTGCGGCGCAGCTCGTTGAGGATGGCGTAGTCCTGCGGCAGCAGGCCTTCGCGGGCATCGACCACGAATACCAGCACATGCGCCTCTTCGATCGCCAGACGCACCTGCCTGGCAGTCAGGACATCCATCGCCTGCTCGACACCCGACAGGCCGCCGGTATCGACCACCACGAAGGGCCGTTCGCCGCTGCGGCAGACACCGTAGTGGCGATCGCGGGTGACGCCTGGCATGTCGGCCACCAGGGCATCACGGCTGCGCGTCAGCACATTGAACAGGGTCGATTTACCGACATTGGGGCGACCCACGAGCGCGACGACGGGCAACATGATGGAAACGCAGTCCCTGCAGTCAGTGCGCCGAGAGACGGTAAGCGCCGATATGGCCCTTCACGTCCTCGACATAGACGATGTCGCCCACCACCAGCGGCTGCGCTCGAATCGGTGTCGCAGACTTGAGCGGCAATTTCATCGACAGTCGCTCGCGCGCCGCAAGGGCACCGTCGCCGGTCTGCAGCCAATGCACGTAGCCTTCCATGTCGCCGACGACCACGTAGTCGCCCTGCACCGCCGGGGCGGTCAGCCAGCGGTATTTGAGCGAGTCATTCTTCCAGATGTCGGTTCCGCCGACCTTGTCGAAAGCCCACACCGTTGAATCATCACTGACGCCATAAATCGCATTGCCACTGACCGCGAGCGAGTCGTAAGTGGAAAACGGGTGCGACCACAATGGACGCCCGCTGGGACCGTCCACGGCCACCAGGTTGCCGTGATAGGCGGCGCCATAGAGTGTGCTTCCATCCAGCAGGATCGCGCCATCAACGTCATCGAGCCGTTCGATCTCGGTGCGGCCTTCGCCACTGCCCAATTGCTGCTCCCACAGCTTCGAGCCAGTGTCCAGCCGCAGCGCCACCAGCTTGCCGTCGTCATTGCCGAAGAACACCACGCCCTTGGCGATCAGCAGCGAGCCATTGCCGCGCAGGCTCAGCAGCGGCACATTGTCCATGCCATACACCCAGCGTCGTTTGCCGGTTGCCGCATCCAGCCCGTAGACGCGGCCATCTTCGGTGCGAACCACCACCAGATCATTGGCGATCGCCGGTGAGGCGAGCACCTCGGAATCCAGCTCGGCCTGCCAGCGTGGGCTGCCGTCCTTGGCATTCACGCCGTAGACATGGCCATCGAGTGTGCCCACGGCGAGCAGGTCGCCACTGACCGCCGGGCCGCCGGCATACATTGCATCCTTGCGCTTCTTGTCACCCCAGCCGAACCAACCGTGGATACGCGAGCTCTTCGACCACAAGGTCTTGCCAGTGGTGGCATCGAAGGCGGCCAGCTTGCCGTCGGTGCTGTCCGCATAGAGCACGCCAGCCACGACCGTGGGGCGCAAACGCACGCCACTCTCGCCGGCACCGTCACCAACGCTGACACGCCACAGCCTGGTTACCTGCACCGTGGGCTTGAAATGCTTGGCCAGGGGCGTCGGCGGCTGGACGTTTTCCTTCTTGAACGAATGGCAGCCGGCAAGAGCTACCAGCGAAGTCAGTGTGATCAGCAAAATTCGTTTCATGCACCCTGCTTCCCGGCTACAGCCAAATCATCAAGTTTCATCTGCAGAACGCCACGCTGCGGCGCATCCTCGCTCAGCGAGGACAAGGCCGCCTGGTACGCCTTGCGTGCATCGTCGGAACGTCCAAGCTTGACCAGCACATCGCCGCGGAGTTCCTGGACCAGCCCCGCAAAGATGCTGGCCGGGATGCTGTCGAGCGTCGACAAGGCTGCCGTGGCGTTGCCGCGCGCCAGTTCAACCTGTGCGATGCGCAATTCGGTCAACGATTTCAGTGCCGGATTGCCGGCATGGCTTCTGGCCCATTCCAGCGATGCCTCGGCCTTGTCCAGCTGACTGGACTGCACTTGCTGCCTGGCGCGGTCGCTGACGGCGAAAACCGCGTATGGCGACCCGGCATGGTCCTTCATCAACTGTTCGGTGAACCGCGCGGCCGAGTCCGGCTTGCCGGACGCCAGCGCGATCTGCACCTGCTGGTAGAGCTGTGCCGCCTCACTTTCGTTGCGGGCCTGATGGTTGCGCCATTGTTGCCAGCCAAAAATACCCACCAGGCCAATCGCGATCCCGACCACGATGGACAATCCATTTTCGTGCAGCCATTTTTGTACGCGTTCGCTCTGTTCGTAATCGTCGTATTCGTCAAATGCCATACCATCACCATTCAGGTGGCCGCGTACTCGCAGGAGCGAGGGGCGGCCGGAGCGGCAAATAAAAGGGAAAAACCATCCGGTCCGCTCGGTGCCGAGCGGACAATGGGCAAGCATAACCGAAATGACCCGCCCGGAGCGGCCGGGAAGTGCTGTCAAAGGCTGGCAGTGGAGACTTTGCCGTCCTGCAGCTGCACGCGGAAATGGGCCACGTTGGCATGCCGCAAGCCGTCGAGCGCCAGCGGTTGACCGTCGACCGTGAGCTGTGCACCGTCAACATTGCCGATGCGGACATCCAGCGGCTGATCGCTTTGGTAAGTCTTGTTGCTGCTGGCGGGCAGCAGGCCATACTCCAGCCTCGTGCCATCACGTTCAACCACTTCGACCCAACTGGCCGCACTCAGCGACAAATTGAGACTCAAGCCCGCCGCCCCGTGATCGGCTGCATGCACGGCTGGCGGCGCGGGTGATGCGGTGGTCGTTCCCTCCATATCGGGAAACGGTGCCATCGACGCCATCAGAGGCTGTTCGCTGGGCGGCGACTTCGGTTGCTGTGCCTTGGCCACCGCGACCGGGGCCAGAATGTGGCGATTCTGTGCAACCAGCTTCATCGGTTGCGCGACCGGCGAGGCATCCAGCGGAGCAAGATGACTGATGTCGCGATCCAGCGTGCCGCGCACACCCAGCCAGATCATCGGAACCACGATCACGGCCGTCAGCACGGTGTAGGTTATCGCGGTGACGTAACGGTCCAGCAGGAATCGGGAATGCGAGATGCCGCCGGTGGTCACCAGCGGCGACTCGATCTGCTTGATGCGATCCAGTTCAACCTGGATCAATGCCTCGTCGATACCCAGGTAATGCCCGTACTTGCCGATGTAGCTGCCGAGATAAATCTTCGAATCGATGCCGTCGTATTCGTCGCGTTCGAGCTGGCGCAGAATACGTGCCGGCAGTTTCAAGGTCTGCGCACACGCCTCGAGGCTCAGTCCCTGTGTTTCACGCGCAGCATGCAGTCGATTGCCGAAACTCACCGTGTGAGGGTCTGTCTGCGGCATATCGACATTGACCAAATTGATCCCGAACAGATCGGGGTTGCTCTTGCCCTGCTCGATCGAATGTGGCTGCATGGTGGTCATGGGCTGGTTTTGACATCAAGGGCGTGCGCCTGCTCGGAATCCGGGAACAGGCTTTGCAATCGCTTGCTGTAAGTCAGGGCGCCTTCCAGGTTCCCCAGGCGGTTTTCGATATCGTGACCGAGCTTCAGCGAGGCGGGGCTGGGTTTGCTCAGCGCTTCAAAGCGTTGCAGGAAAGCCCGGGCACCGAATGCATTTTTGCGCAGATAAAGCGTATTGGCCAGTTGAAAGAGTGCCTCTGCGTTGTTCGGGTTATGCGCGATGGCGTCACGAAAACTTGCTTCCGCAGCGGCTGGGTGATGGGCCATCTGCAGGCACACGCCTTCATTGGTCAGAGCCACGTCGGGAGTCTTGTAGAACGGGTCGGCGACTGCTTTTTTGAAGTATCCGATCGATTCGTCGATTTTCCCGGTATGGCACAGGAAAACACCAAGATTGTTGTTCGGCGCACCTTTGGCCGGTTCCAGCTCGACCGCTTTGCGGTAGTGCAGCTCGGCTTCGGGAAGGTTGTTGATCTTTTCGTAGAGTACGGCAATCACGGTATGGGCAGGCGCATAGTCGGGATCGAATTGCAGTGCCATCTCCAGCTTTTGAAGCGCTGTCTGCAGATCGCCGCTGGCCATGTAGCGCTGGCCCAGTTCGGTATGGATGCGTGCCGCATCCACGGCCTGCGATTTCTTGCTGCTTTGCGGCAGGCTCCTGCCCAGCGAACTGCTGTCGGTGCGCGTAGTGACGCAACCGGCAAGCGGCAACAACAGGCTGAATATCAGTATCCGGTCAAATCGCATGCACTGCCCCCTCATCGATCCGTTTGCGAATATCCGCGCTGCGCCGGGTGCGATCCGTGACCTGCCCCGCAAGTTGGCCGCAGGCGGCGTCGATATCGTCTCCGCGTGTACGCCGCAACATCGTCAGCACCCCAGCGTTCAGCAGCTGCGTCTGGAAATCGTGGATCGCATCCGCGCCGGAACGTTCGAAGCGAGTGCCGGGAAATGGGTTGAACGGAATCAGGTTGACTTTGCAGGTCGGCAGCTTGCGCATCAGCTTGATCAGCTGACGGGCATGGACCGGCTGGTCGTTGATACCTTTCATCAGTGTGTATTCGAAGGTGATCGAGGTACGTGGCTTGCGTGCAATCCAGCGCTGGCACGCCGCCAGCAGGTCGGCGATCGGGTAGCGCTTGTTGAGCGGCACCAGTTCCGTGCGCAAGGCATCGTCGGCCGCATGCAGCGACACCGCCAGCGACACGTCGATCTCGGCTGAGAGCAGGTCGATCATCGGCACCATGCCGGCGGTGGACAGGGTAACGCGCTTGGCGGCCAGGCCGAAACCCAAATCGTCACGCATCAACTTCATCGCCCGGACCACCGGCTCGAAATTGGCCAGCGGCTCGCCCATGCCCATCATCACCACGTTAGTGATGCGGCGATTCTGATGAGTGACGTTTCCCAGGTATTTGGCCGCCACCCACACCTGGCCGATGATTTCGGCGGTGGAAAGATTGCGGTTGAAGCCCTGTGCCCCGGTCGAGCAGAACTGGCAGTTCAGCGCGCAGCCGATCTGCGAGGAAACGCACAGGGTGCCGCGCGTCGGCTCCGGGATGTACACCGTCTCCACGGCGTTGCCCTTGTCCATCCCCAGCAGCCACTTGTGCGTACCGTCGGCAGCCGCCTTGTCCAGCATGGTTTTCGGCGCGCCGATGTAGCAGACATCGATGAGCTTGGCGCGCAGAGCCTTGCCCACGTCGGTCATGTTCTCGAAGTCGTCTTCCAGGTCGTGGTAGATCCACTTCATCACCTGCTCGGCCCGATACGGCTTCTCGCCGATCTGCGTGAAGAAATCGCGCAAACCCTGACGATCGAAGTCGAGCAAGTTGACCTTGGAGGAACTGGCGACAACCTGGTTCAAGGGGGGTAGCTCTTATTGAAGAGTGCAGCCACGAATGGCCGCTTTTTGATCTTTGCGTTCACGGATGAACGCACTGGTTTTTGAAGAGTGCGGCCACGGACGGCCGCTTTTTGATCTTCGCGTTCACGGATGAACGCACTGGTTTTTGAAACGTACGGTACAAGTTGTCCGCTTTTTGATTTCCGCGTTCAAGGGCGAGTGCAAAAAATCACCTGGAAAGCACGTCGGTCGCGGCAAAGAAATAGGCGATCTCGACCCTGGCGGTCTCGACCGCATCGGAGCCATGCACGGCATTGGCGTCGATCGAGTCGGCAAAGTCGGCGCGGATCGTGCCCGGTGCGGCTTCCTTCGGATTGGTGGCTCCCATCAGATCGCGATGTGCCAGCACGGCGTTCTCGCCTTCCAGCGCCTGGATCATCACCGGACCGGAAATCATGAAATCGACCAGCGCCTTGAAGAACGGGCGCTCGCGATGTACGGCATAGAAGCCTTCGGCCTCCAGCCGCGACAACTGCTTCATCCTGGCGGCAACGATCTTGAGACCGGCCTTTTCAAAACGTGCGTAAATTTCACCGATGACATTCTTGGCAACGGCATCGGGTTTGATGATCGAAAGAGTGCGCTCAAGCGCCATACGGGTCAGCTCCGGAAAGACGGATTCATGAAAGGTGGTACGAACGGTTTGGCCGGCAGATGGACCATTCTTCACAAGAATTGCGGGTTTAGCCCATCAAAGTGTGACAGATCCTAGCTCATTCGCAAAGATCCTGCTGCCTGCAACAAACGATTGTTTGACGGCTGTGGAGTTGTCCGCGTATGATCAAACGATCGTTTGAACACGTTCGGTAACTCATCGAGATGGCCCCACACCTGAACAACGTCGGCACGACCAAGGAACGCATACTCAGCACGGCCGAAGTGCTGTTTGCCCGGCGCGGTTTCGACGGCGCGTCGCTGCGCCAGCTGACCGCCGCCGCGGGGGTCAACCTGGCCGCGGTGAATTACCACTTCGGTTCCAAGGAAAAGCTGATCGAACAGGTGTTTCGCCGCCGGCTGGATGCATTGAACGCCCGCCGGCTGGATGCGCTGTCCAAGGTGATCGGCACCGACGACACCACGCTTGAAGATGTGCTGGATGCCTATATCCGCCCTGCGCTGGAACTTTCGCATGACGACAATGGTGCGCTGTTCATGCGCGTGCTGGCCCGGGCGTTCGCCGAACACGACGACACCCTGCGCCACTTCCTGTCCGAGAACTACGGTCACGTGATGCGCCAGTTCACCGCCGAGTTCGCGCGCTTGCTGCCGCAGTTGAGCAAGCCGGAGCTCTACTGGCGCATCGATCTGGTCACCGGCGCGCTGACCCACGCGATGTCCGGCTTCGGCATGATCCAGCGCAAGAGCGGCGTCAGCGAGACTGTGCATCTCGAGCAGACCGCCCAGCACCTGATCCGTTTTGCCGTCGCCGGCCTCAGTCATCCCTAGGAGCCTGTCGGACTTTGGTTGGCCGGGCTGCGAATCCGTCTGTGCGGTCCATATTCTCGCCGCTTCTTGGCCCATAGCACCACTATGGGCCGGCGAACCGTCGAAAATCTGTCCTCGCACAGCCGAATTCTCGCCTCGACCACCAAAGCCCGACAGGCTCCTAGATCTGCCATTGCGGGTCGGCAACGACCGTATTGCCCATCAGTTCCCCCCTTCGTCATCGCACCATCGGAGAAGCCAATGACCACTGCATCCTCACCTACACCCGCACTGCGCATCCGCAAGGCCGCCGTGCTGGGCGCCGGTGTCATGGGCGCGCAGATCGCCGCGCACCTGACCAACGCCGGCGTCGAGACCGTGCTGTTCGACCTGCCGGCGAAGGAAGGCCCGAAGAGCGGCATTGCGCTCAAGGCGATCGCCAACCTCGCCAAGCTGTCGCCGGCCCCGCTGGCCGACAAGGCGCTGGCCGCGGCGATCATCCCGGCCAACTACGACGAGGATCTGGCGCACTTGAAGGATGTCGACCTGGTGATCGAGGCGATCGCCGAGCGGATGGACTGGAAGCTGGATCTGTACAGGAAGATCGCGCCGTTCGTCTGCGCCACCGCGGTGCTGGCCTCCAACACTTCCGGCCTGTCGATCAACGGGCTCGCCGAGGCGCTGCCGGAAGAAATGCGCCACCGTTTCACCGGCGTGCACTTCTTCAACCCGCCGCGCTACATGCACCTGGTCGAGCTGATCCCGACCCGGCTCACCGAGCAGAACGTGGTCGATGGCCTGGAAGCGTTTCTGACCACCACCGTGGGCAAGGGCGTGGTGATCGCCAAGGACACCCCGAACTTCATCGGCAACCGCATCGGCGTGTTCTCGATGCTGGCCGCGATGCACCACACCGACCAGTTCAAGCTTGGCTTCGACACCGTCGACGCGCTGACCGGTCCGGCCCTGGGCCGTCCCAAGAGTGCGACCTACCGCACCGCCGACGTGGTCGGCCTGGACACCATGGCGCACGTGATCAAGACCATGGCCGACACCCTGCCTGACGACCCCTGGCACCAGTACTTCAAGGTGCCGGCGTGGCTGCAGGGCCTGATCGACAAGGGCGCGCTGGGCCAGAAGACCGGCGGCGGCTTCTACAAGAAGGTCGGCAAGGACATCGTGGTGCTCGACGTAGGTAATATGCGGATCCCTCCGCAAGAGCCCGGCCATCCTGGGCCGGACACCTCGAAAGAACTGAACTTCCGCCCGTCCGAGCAGAAGCCGTCCGACGAGGTCGCCGCGATCCTGGCGCTCCGCGACCCGTCCGAGAAGTTCGCCAAGCTGCGCGCGTCGAGCGACCCGCAGGCGCAGTTCCTGTGGGCCACGTTCCGCGACCTGTTCCACTACACCGCCTACCACCTGGCCGACATCGCCGACACCGCGCGCGACGTCGACTTCGCGATCCGCTGGGGCTACGGCTGGAAACTCGGCCCGTTCGAAACCTGGCAGGCCGCCGGCTGGCAGCAGGTCGCCGGCTGGATCAACGAGGACATCGCCAGCGGCAAGGCGATGAGCAGCGCCCCGCTGCCGGCCTGGGTCACCGATGGTCGCAGCGGCGTGCACGGCAAGGCCGGCTCGTACTCGGCCAGCGCCAACGTCGACAAGCCGCGCTCGCAGCATCCGGTCTACGCGCGTCAGCTGTTCCCCGATCCGCTGATCGGCGAGAAGTTCGACCAGGGCAGCACGGTGTGGGAAAACGACGGCGTGCGGCTGTGGACGCTGGGCGACGACGGCGTCGGCATCCTGTCGTTCAAGACCAAGATGAACACGGTCAACGACCACGTGCTCGACGGCATCCAGCATGCGATCAAGCTGGCCGAAGAGCAGCTCAAGGCGGTGGTGATCTGGCAGACCGGCGAGCCCGGCTCTCAGTCCAACTTTTCCGCCGGCGCCGACCTGAAGGGCGCGCTGGGCCTGCTCAAGGAAGGCAGGATCGCCGACTTCGAGAAGATGGTGGAGAACTTCCAGGCCACCAGCATGGCGATCAAGTTCTCGCTGGTGCCGGTGGTCTCCGCCGTGCGCGGCATGGCCTTCGGCGGCGGCTGCGAGTTCCAGATGCATTCGGCGCGCACCGTGGCGGCACTGGAAAGCTACATCGGCCTGGTCGAGGCTGGCGTCGGCCTGCTGCCGGCCGGTGGCGGCCTGCATGAACTGGCCGTGCGTGCCGCGAAGGCCAACCCGGGCGACCCGTTCGAGGAACTGAAGAAGGTGTTCGAGACGGTCGCCATGGCCAAGGTCTCCGCCAGCGCGTTCGAGGCGAAGAACCTGGGTCTGCTGCGCGACAACGACGTGGTGGTGTTCAACAGCTTCGAGCTGCTCTACATCGCCAAGCAGGTCGCCCGCGCGCTGGCCGAAAGCGGCTATCGCCCGCCCCTGCCCGGCCGCAACATCCCAGTCGCCGGCGATGTCGGTACCGCTACTTTCAAGGCCTCGCTGGCCAACCTGCAGGCCGGCTACTTCGCCTCGTCGCACGATATCGACATCGCCACCCGCATCGCCGACTGCCTCTGTGGCGGCGTGATCGAGCGCGGTTCGACCGTCGACGAGGAATGGCTGCTGGCGCTGGAGCGCAAGCATTTCGTGGCGCTGGCGCAGACCGAAAAGACCCAGGCTCGCATCGCCCACACCATGACCACCGGCAAACCGCTGCGCAACTGATGAGCCGTCTGGCGATCCGTATCTGACTAGAAGCCGTCATCCCGGCGAAAGCCGGGATCCAGTGTCTCAAGGCACAGCGCAAAGTCACTGGATGCCAGCCTTCGCTGGCATGACGATCAAAAACCAAAGCCGTCGCTGCCGCAGGCGCGACGCAACGGAGCAAAATCATGACCAAGCAAGTGCAAGATGCCTACATCGTCGCCGCCACCCGCACCCCGGTCGGCAAGGCGCCGCGCGGCGTATTCCGCAACACCCGACCGGACGACATGCTCGCCCACGTGATCCGCGCCGTGATGGCGCAGTGCCCGGGCATCGACCCGCACCAGATCGGCGACGCCATCATCGGCTGCGCCATGCCCGAGGCCGAGCAAGGCATGAACGTGGCGCGCATCGGCGTGCTGCTGGCCGGCCTGCCCGACACCGTGCCCGGCGTCACCATCAACCGCTTCTGCTCGTCCGGCCTGCAGGCGGTGGCGATGGCGGCCGACCGCATCCGCCTCGGCGAGGACGACCTGATGCTCGCCGGCGGCACCGAGAGCATGAGCATGGTGCCGATGATGGGCCACAAGATCGCGATGAACCCCGCGATCTTCAGCGACGAGAACATCGGCATCGCCTACGGCATGGGCATCACCGCCGAGAACGTGGCCAAGCAGTGGAAGGTCTCGCGCGAACAGCAGGACGCGTTCGCGGTAGAGAGCCACCGCCGTGCGCTGGCCGCGATCGCCGCCGGCGAATTCAAGGAAGAGATCAGCCCGTTCGCGCTGGACGATCATTACCCCGACCTCGCCACCCGCGGCATCGTCACCGACAGCCGTCGCATCGACACCGACGAAGGCCCCCGCGCCGGCACCACGCTGGAAGTGCTGGCCAAGCTCAAGACCGTGTTCCGCAACGGCCAGTTCGGCGGCAGCGTCACCGCAGGCAACTCCTCGCAGATGTCCGATGGCGCCGGCGCCGTGATGCTGGCCAGCGAGAAGGCGATCAAGGAATACAACCTTACCCCGCTGGCGCGCTTCGTCGGTTTCTCCGTCGCCGGCGTGCGGCCGGAAGTGATGGGCATCGGTCCCAAGGAAGCGATCCCGAAAGCGCTCAAGCAGTGTGGACTCAACCAGGATCAACTGGACTGGATCGAACTCAACGAGGCATTCGCCGCGCAGGCACTGGCAGTGATGGGCGACCTGAAGCTCGACCCGGCCAAGGTCAATCCGCTCGGTGGTGCGATCGCGCTCGGCCATCCGCTGGGTGCCACCGGCGCCATCCGCATCGCCACCCTCGTGCACGGCCTGCGTCGCCGCAAGCAGAAGTACGGCATGGTCACCATGTGCATCGGCACCGGCATGGGCGCGGCGGGGATTTTCGAAGCGCTCTGACCGTTTTGAGTGCCTCTGGAAACCGCCACGGCGCCGCAGCGATGCGGCGCCGTGGCTCATGGCAAACGGTACTGACCCGTGCACGGTTTGCCGCGGCTGATGTCCATTTTCCGCGAAAAAGATACCACTTGATGTGCTCAGGGCAGGCGTGGCGAAGTCGAGAGACAGGCATCCCGCCATGCGCAGGCCGATCAACGGGTAGACCCGATTCTTGTCGATGCGGCAAAGCACGTCCGGCTCCATTCCAGCCGACCCGTTCCGGGAAACCGCTCGCCATCCCCGGCCCGCGACACTAAAGGTACCGCGATGGGCTGCCGGCTCAGCGAAACAGCTGCAGCAACGCCCAACTCGCCAGCAGCGCGAAGTAACCGGAAATTCGCCAGAAACCCGCTCCCAGCACTGGCTCGCCGGTCATTGGGGAAGATGGGCTGAAACGGCGCGCGAACTGCTCGGGGAAGATCAGCAGCGCCGCTGCCAGCAGTGGCATGAACTCGACATAGAGGGCACCGCTGCCGGCTCTCCAGATGCTGGAAGATGCGGCAAGATCCAACCCTGGCAGCCAGCGCTTGAGATGGACCAGCATCCCGAGCCACAGCAGCACCACAACGCCACCGATCATCCGATGAAACATGATTCCCAAGCTCCCCTGCCAGACCATGGGTCCGGATTCCGGTGACATTCCTGCGCCCGTGGATGGTCGAAATTTCCTCGGCACAGGCCGCCAGCGCCATTTTCGTGAATCCATGATACCGGCCCGCGGCATCCTGTTCGCCAACGATGTGGTGAGCTGCTCGGCACTCAAGCGCGCTTATCGCGACCGATTGCGGCAGTCCGGCACGGCGGTGCGCTTCGCCTATCTCCGCGTGGAGCGCGGCGAGCTGGAGTATCGCCTGCGGCAGCGCAGCCACTTCATGCCGGCAGGCCTGCTCGACAGCCAGCTGCAGGCGCTGGAAGAACCCGCCGGGGATGAAGTGGCACTGACGTTGCCGGGAAACCGCATGATCAACGAGATGATGTCGGAAGTACGCCACTGGTTGCAGCGCAGTGATATTCGACCTGCCGGCTATTCTGGCTACTCTATTGATTCGGCCCATAAACAGTAGCGTTGCCAGCACCCTTCGACTTCGCTGCGCTACGCTCAGAGCCTGCCACGGACTCGATCCGGGGACGAACAGGCTTTTCGTGCTGTTATCGGCCGACTCCGCCCAGCGCAACGAGCTCGGCCACGACCGGAAAATGGTCGGAAGGATAGCGCGCACCTTCATGCGTGGTGATCGTCCGCACGGCGCGCGTCCTGAAGCCGCGGGTCAGTATCCAGTCGATCCGCCGGTCGGGGTTGCCGGTGAAGTTGTGAAACGTCTTCGCCGGCCCGGATCGCGAGGTCGCCGCGACCCAGGCATCATGCAGTGTCCGGGTCAGTTTCGCGTACACGGGGCTGTCGGGGCCGGCATTGAAATCCCCGGCCAGGATCACCCGCGCCGTCGACGGCAGCTTGCCGATCCGCTGCATGATCTCGTCCGCGCTGAGCATGCGCGCGCGGACATCCTGGTCCCGGTAGGGGAAGTGCGTATTGAAATAATCGAACGTGCCGCCCCCGTGGCGCAGGCGAAACCGCGCCCAGGTCACCATGCGCGGATACGGCTGGCCCCAGGTCCTGCTGCCGGGCACATCCGGCGTGTCGGAGAGCCAGAAATCGCCGGAGCGCAGCACCTGCAACCGGTCCGTACGATAGAACACGCCCATGTGCTCACCCTTCGTGCCGCCTTCCCTGCCCTGTCCAAACCAGGCATAGCCGGGAAGATGGGCGGCGATGTACTCGCCCTGCTCCTCGGTCAGCTCCTGGGTGCCAAGCACATCCGGATGCTGCGCCCTGACCACCCGCACCAGCAGGTCACGCCGATGCACCCACGCGTTCATGTCGGTGTCCACCGGCACGCGGACATTGAACGTCATCACCCGAAGCGCCACGCTGGCCCCGGCACTCGGCCCGGCCATGCCCAGCATCAGCAGGCAGAACAGCATCAAACACCAGCGGCGCAGAGTCATCACACACCTCGGGCAGGAAGCGACGTCAGGAACCAGAGCCTAGCAAAACCGGGGTCGACAAAGGTGCCACTATTCTTGCTGGCTGCGTCAGCTACTCGCGTCGGGAATCAGCACCGACAGGTCGGTGGCGCCCACGTCCACGCCGAGTTGGCTGAACAGCGTGGTGGCCTGGCCACGGTGATGGGTCTGGTGATTGAAAAAGTGCCGCAAGACCAACCCGAACGGCTTGGCGTGATGCTCGCCGGCGGTGTTCGTGTAGTTCAGGGTGCGCGCGTAGATCGCGTCGTCCGCCTCCTCGGTGAACGCCACGATCACCGCGTCCAGCGACTCCCGCTCTACCCGAAGTTTGGCGAAATCGGGATAGGTGATCCCGCGCACGAGCTCAGGCAGCACCATCGTGCGCAACCCGTCCAGCGAGACGAGCTCCGACGCACCGATGGCAAAGCGGTGCATCCAGTGCGCATCGGAGGCATGGATGTGATGCAGGGTGGCGAGGATCGAACCGAAGAACGCCCCGCGATCCGCCCGCAGCTCGGCCGGGTCCAGTGCCGCGGCAGCCGCGTACAGCCGCGCGTTCATCCATTGGTTGTAGCGGCCCATCAAGGCGAAGTCCTGCTTGAGCGACATGGCGGTTCCTGGAAAAGGGAACAAGGGTTAAATGCTTGGTGGACTTCCGCGCTACGGTTCGTACGCAATCGCCTGCTTGGCAAAAGTGGCGAGATCAATATTGCTGCCGCACACGATCACGCCGACGCGTTTGCCGGCCAAGCGCTCGCGCAGCGGGCCGCACAGCGCGGCGGTGGCGGCGGCGCCGGCCGGTTCCACCGCGAGTTTCATGTCGGCGAATAGCAGGCCCATCGCGCGTTGCATCTGTTCGTCGTTGATCAACACCAGCTCATCCACGAACCGCCGCGCCAGGGCGAAGCTGTAAGGCGCGGCGTAGGGCGCGCCGAGGCTGTCGGCAATCGTATTCACCTTTTCGATGGATTGCGGCGAGCCGGCTGCGAAGCTGCGATGCATGCTGTCGGCGCCTTCGGGTTCGACCCCGAACACTCTGCAAGCGGAGCGCATCTGTTTTACCGCGCAGGCGATGCCGGCGATCAGCCCGCCACCCCCGATCGGCACGATCACCGCGTCGAGATTTTCCACCTGGTTGCACAATTCGTAACCGACGGTGGAAGTGCCGAGCACGGTCAGCTCGCCCTCGAACGGATGGATGAAGGTGCGGCCTTCTTTCGCCTCGATGCGCTTCACGGTGTCGAACGCGTGATGCACGTCATCCACCAGCACGACTTCCGCGCCGTACGCGCGGCACAATGTCATGCGCGCCGGGTTGGCGGTTTTCGGCATCACCACTTTTGCAGTGGTGCCGACGCTGCGCGCGGCGAACGCGACCGCGATAGCGTGATTGCCGGCGCTGACCGCAGTGATGCCGCGGCGCCGTGCGTCGTCGGATAAAGCCAACGTGTTGAGCAGCGCGCCGCGCGCCTTGAAGGTGCCGGTGTACTGGAACAGTTCCAGTTTCAGAAAAACTTGCGTATCCGCGCGGGCAATGCGTGCGATGGCATCGCCGCGCCAGTTCCATACCGGCGTTTCGCGCGCGCGATCACCCAGGCGCTCGCGCGCGGCGCGGATGTCGTCGATGGTGGGGACGGTGGCCGTCATGGTGTATCCAATGTAGCGGATAGGACGGAATGACGGGGTTCACTTTCGCGCCTATTGACCCCGTCGGCGAAATGGTGACCCCGTTTTGGCATCGTGTCGATCTGCTCGCCGGTCGTTCGTCGAAGAGAATGAAGGGCATCCTCGCCCCTCCCCCTGAACCAGGAGAACCAACATGGTCAGCAAGAACACGATTTGCCTTTGGTATGACGGCACCGCGCTGGACGCCGCGACGTTCTACGCCGAGACGTTCCCGGACAGCGCCGTGGGCGCCGTCCATCGTGCGCCGGGCGACTACCCTGCGGGCAAGCAGGGCGATGTCCTGACGGTCGAGTTCACGGTGATGGGCATCCCGTGCCTGGGACTGAACGGCGGGCCGGAGTTCAAGCACAACGAGGCGTTCTCGTTCCAGGTGGCCACCGACGACCAGGCCGAGACCGACCGGCTGTGGCACGCGATCGTCGGCCACGGCGGCCAGCCCAGCGTCTGCGGCTGGTGCAAGGACAAGTGGGGGCTGTCGTGGCAGATCACCCCGCGCGCCCTGACCGCCGCGATCGCCGATCCGGATCCCGCCGCCGCCAGACGCGCTTTCGAGGCCATGATGGGGATGACGAAGATCGACATCGCCGCGATCGAGGCGGCGCGGCGGGGGTGACGAACGTCCGTTCGTCCTGAGCGCAGGCCGAAGGCCGCAGTCGAGGGCCGCAGTCGAAGGCCGCCATCGAAAGGGATACCGGTCACACCGGGCCGCGCTTCGACTCCGTCCGCAGCGCGGGCTACGCTCAGCGCGAACGGTGGGGCCGGATTGCCCCCAGGCAAGTGCCACTCCACCCAGTCCCTGTTTTTCCATGGCGTCATGCCATCACCTGGAGCCTTGCCATGATCCCCACCATCACCGCCTTTGAAAGTTCGCCCGACCGCGGCAAGGGACTCGCGCGCGATATGCGCGTGCGCTGGGCGCTGGAAGAGGTGGGCCAGCCATATGCGGTTCGGTTCGTTTCATTCTTACGGTGCCAGCCGGCGCGAGTCAAGGTAGTTGTCGCCTCTGTCATGCAGCTAAGGGCTGCCTATCTGCCGCCCGCAGCGAGGGCCTTGGCGACGAGGCTGTCGACCTCTTCGCGGCTTTCGCAACTGAGGGAGACAACACCTCGACGGCCTTGCTCGTGTCGCAGACGTCCCTGGGCGTGAAGTCCCTGAATCGGGCGTGGGTCAGCAACATCAGGGTGATCGTGTCGCTCACGACGAAGCACGCGCCCGCGTCGCTGGTGAACTGCGGGTTGGGCGCAAAGCCGAGCGCCGTGAAGAAGGCGACGGACCTGGGAGGTCGGCGACCGGGAGGTTGATGAACACTTGTCTGCTCACGAATTTGCCCTCGCGTTGCTGGTGGTGGTGCTGTGCCCTGCAGCCTGCCCGAGCATAACGAGGAACACGGGGCCAGAAAAAAGAGCACTCCGACTCCTGTCTTTGCCGGTTCTCGGAATATGTCATTTGTCCTGAACTGCCTCGACCTGAATGCGGAGGGTGACTTTCATGTCCATCCCGAACGACTTGCCGCCATCCAGTCCGAATTCGTCCCGCTGGAACGTCCCCAGCGCATCGGCGCCGCAACGCAGCCGCGGCTTCAGCATGAAATCCGGGACGCATTTGAACCTGTCGATGGTGAGTGTCAGCGGTTTGGTCACCCCGCGCATCGTCAACGTGCCGACGGCTTTGGTCGGCGCCCCGTCAACAAAATCCGTGAGCCTGCCGCGATAGTGCGCGGTCGGATACTTCGCCACGAAAAACGTGCCGCACTGCGTCTGGCACATCGGTGTGCTTGCGCCGAGCATCACCTTGTTCAACGCCGGGTTGCCGAAGTCGATGCTGGCGATGTCGACGGTGACATCGACACTGCCGGTTTTGCCGACCGTATCGAGTGTGGCAGTGCCCGTGCTTCGATCGAACTTGCCGCGCCAGATCGACAGACCCATGTGGTCCGCTTCGAAGCTGGGGTACGTGTGGTCCGGATCGAGGGTGAAATGCACCGGCGTGGGCGCGGCGGTGGCCGTGGTTGCCGTCAGCAGCAACAGCATGGCGAGCTTATGAAGGCGCATCGTGGTATCTCCGTGACGTTGACACGATTGATCGTGGCTGACCGAGGGTCGGCTTTCAGGGTTTCGACGAACGGCAAGCCTGCAGATCGACATGTCGGCGCAAGACGTTTCGCGCGGGTAAAAGTGCACCCCGTTCCGGCTTGAGCCCGCTCCGGCAGATGAAGGGCCAGTCCGGACTTAACTTCCTCCGTCCCTGAGGTTTCCCGGCATGCCGCATGGTCGCGCTACGGTCTTGGCCTGGCGAAAATCCGCAACGGTCAGACTGCCGCGGGCAATGCCGATCTGGTCGCCGCACGCGCGCTTGATCCGGAAATCGAGGCAAGTGCCACCAGGTATGGACTGACCGCGGCGGGGCCTTAGATCGGCACTGGCCTCTGCCCCATTTTTGGCCAAGCGTACGAGACACGACGTCGCATGCCGCGACTGCATTCAGCAGCCGCCGCGCCTCCATGTCCACGTGGCCTTCGTACTCGGCCAGATTGCGCAGACCGTGCGCCTTGGTCGGCATGCGCCACACCTCCGGGCCCAAGCCAAGCGGGGCTCTGGGGTCAGGTCTAGCTTCGTAGCATCGCATCAATCCGATCTCAACATGCCGTCGCGCGAAACAGCGCACCGTCGAACTCGATGCCGAGCGGTCTGGCCATCGTTGGCGTCGACGTCAAACTCATGCCCCCTGTTCCCCTGCTTCCTGCTTGATCTGGATCAACGGCGATCGCGCCCGATCCCCCCAGACTTCAGACAGTCGCGTTGGTCGCGTTGCCACGGGGAGACCTCATACATGAACCAGACCGAGCCGAAAATGAGCCTGTTCGACCGCATCGGCGGCACCGCCGGCGTCAACCGCTTCGTCGGGCAGTTCTACACGAAGGTGTTTGCCGACCCGACATTGCGCCCGTACTTCGAGGGCGTGCAACTGGACAAGCTGCAGCACATGCAGTCCGAGTTCTTCTCCACCGCGCTCGGCGGGCCGAGCACCTACAGCGGTCGCACCATGCAGCATGCCCATCAGGGGCTGCACATTCATCCGGAACAGTTCCAGGCGTTTGTCGGGTACCTGTTCGAAACGCTGCAGGAGCACGACCTGAGCGAGGATGAGCGCTACGCGATCATCGCGCGGATCAACACTTCCGCGGACGACGTGTTCAACACTGGCATCGCACCCTCCGAGTAGGCCAAATCAACGGGAACCGGGGTCAGAGTCGAATGGCACTTACTTAAGCCGCAACCCACTGATCTGACAAGCAAGAAGGGCTGGCTCGAATGATAAGGTGGTGTCGCCAGACATCCCCTCACCACCCGAGACCAGCCCTGATGCAGCGTAGCCGTCGTGTCACTCTCCAGCAACAGCAGATTCGCCGTCAGCTCGGACAATCGGACGCCTTTACATTCTTTTTAGGTTTCACCGCCCCTCATAGCCCGAACTGGGCGAGCACCTTGGAGACCCGCTCCCGGGTCGACGCCGACTGCATCGGAAAGGCACGAAAAAAATCCTCCCGGGTCAGGGCGGGGTTGCGCTCGCGCACATCCGCAGCCCACGATGCGGCGCTGATCGGGTCGCCGGCCAGAGCATGGGCGGCAACCGCGATCATGGCGATCAGCACATGCGCGCCCGGTGAACGCGCCGCGCGTTCGGCCCAGTCCGCGGCCTCGGCATCCTCGCCCAGCACCATATGGGTAAAGGCGCGGGTTCCCAGCATTGCGTAATAGAGCGGATCGAGCGGGCTCAGGCGCATCGCCAGATCCACATGCCGGCGTCCTTCGGCACTTCGTTCGGCCAGTGTTTCGGTCCAGGCACGGGCGTAGATTCCCTGCGCATAGTTCGGGCTGATCGAGGTCGCGCGTTCGAGCCACGCCAGGCTGCTCTCCAGCTCGCCCTCGAGCCAGAAACTGCGTCCCATGGCGAAATTGACGAAGGGGTCGATCGGGTCGAGTTCGAGGCCGCGCATCGCGAAACGCCGGGACAGCGCGATTTCGCCGGCGAGATCTTCCGTGTAGTGCATGAAGGCGGTCTGGAAGTGCACGAATGACAGGCCCGCATGAGCGCGGGCGAAGCCGGGATCCTTCGCCAGCGACTGCTGGAACAGCGCAGTGGCCACCGCATTGTCCTTGCGGTTGAACCGGTACATGTGCTGAAGGGCAAGGTGATAGGCCGACCAAGCATCCAGATTTTCGGTTACCGAGAGGCGTGCCAGCGCCGCCTCGTGCAGCGGGATCCGGATCTCCAACGAGGACAGGATCCGAGAGCAGATGTCCTCGCGGACCTGATGCACCTCGTCGATCGCGCCGGCGAAGTGCTCGGCCCAGACAATACCGCCATCGCGGGTGTCGATCAGCTCGACCGTCACGGCAAGCCTGGCGCTGGCGATCTCGACCGTGCCCGACAGGTAATAGGCCACGCCGAGCAGACGGCCGATTTCGCCGGCGTCGGCGTCCGCACCGCGCAGCCGGAACGACGACCCGCGGGCCGTGACAAACAACCAGCGCAGACGGGCGAGTTCGGCGATCAGTTCATGCGGCAGCGCGTCGGCAATGGCTGCATAGGGCCCCGCCGCGCCGAGCAGGCGAAACGGCAGTACCGCGATCGAAGGCCGCGAGCTGTGTTCGGCAGGCAGCGCCGCGGCCTGCCCGAGGCGAGTCGGCTCAGCGGTGCCGGTCCCCACGGCTCTCGCCTCCGCCACGAAGCGGAAACCCTGCCGATGGATGGTCCTGATGAAACGCTGGCTGATGCCGTCATCGCCGAGCACGTGACGCGCCGACTTGATCCGGCTGGCGATGGCCGCCTCGGAAACGATCCGGCCGTCCCATACTTTCTCGATGATCTCGTCCCTGGACACCAGACGCTCGCGATTCCCGACCAGTAAGGCGAGCAGCGCGAACACCTGCGGCTCCACCGGCCGCACTTCACCGTCGGCGCGCAGCTCGAACTTCGCCAGATCCAACTCGAAAGGGTCGAATCGGTAGATCATGCGCAGTAGCATAGAACACGTTGGCGCAATCTCCCACGAACCTCAAGGTTTTCTGCACGGGATCTGCAAGCATCGGCCGTCGGGGCATGTTCAACTTCGATCGACGGCGCCGGGACGGTTTCGACGCCAGTGTCCAACCATCGAAGGAGAATCGACATGCCCCTGGTAACGATCGATGTCATCAAGAACGTCTTTACGCCAAAACAGAAGCAGGACCTCATCGCCAAAGTCACCCGCGCGATGGTCGAGGTCGAAGGTGAAAACCTGCGCGGCGTCACCTGGGTACGCATCAAGGAATTCGAAAGTGGCGACTGGGCCATCGGCGGCCAGGCCCTGAAAGCGTCCGACGTCCAGGCGCTCGCCGCCGGAAAGGCGGCCTAGCTTGGCGGCGGGCCGCACTTCCCTGTCTGATTTCGCAACGGAGTAACCGAACGATGCGCATTGCCAAGCACGACATACCCGTCCGAATAAATGTTCCAGGTGCGGTCGCTCGCCAAAAGACCGACTTCGGCGACACCGCTGGATACGGCACGATCAGCGGCGAGTACTTTTCCCTTGGCAGCGGTACCGACATCGCGCCGCTCCTCAAGGGACTGGAAAACGACCTTTGCCAATCCCCGCATTGGGGCTATGTGCTGCAGGGTGAGCTCACCGTTACCTATGCTGACGGCAAAAACGAAAAGATCGTCGGCGGCGACCTGTTCTACTGGCCACCGGGGCACACCGTCAAAGTCGGCCAGGATGCCGAGGTCATCCTGTTCAGCCCACAGCACGAGCACAGTAAGGTGATCGACCACATGCTGAGCAAGATGACTGGCTAATCGTGAAACTGTGAAACTGGGACGGAGGCTTGGGAAACCTCGGGGACGGAGGAAGTTAAATCACCACCGGCTCTGCCGGTGGTGATTTAACTCGGTAGATGAAGGGCCGGTCTGGACTTAACTTCCTCCGTCCCGATTTCTGCTCCGTTTTTGTGCCCCCGTTTTGCGCAGACATTTAACCTCCTCCGTCCCGGTTTTCGAAAAATTTGGCATCACGGTCTTCCCTCAAACGCCCGTTGCCATCAACGGCACAAGTCATCAGCTTTTGGCGTGGTCTAATATAACGAGCTCGCCGACAACACAAGCGGATGCATCATTATCTACCGATGCTTATGCTGCATCCGTTGCAGCGGCTACAGGAGGCGATGTGTTTATTCCAGTTCAAGCTACCACCCCGCCCGCTATTATCGCGCAAGGGCCTGTGGCGCATGCTATTGGTATCTGCAGTGTGATCGATACGAGTACGCAGTCGAAGATGCCTGACTTCAGTCCATTTCCAACTACACAGGCACAAATTTATTTTAGCGATTTGGATATTCAGAAGGCGCAGATACAGGTTATAAGTAGCCCCCAACATGGGGCTCTTGTTCCCGGGCTACACAGGGATAACATGCCATACCCTTCTTCGGATTGGGATGGGGCAGCTTACCATCCAGATGCGGGCTATACTGGATATGACAAATTCTCGATGCGAGTGAGTGATGGAAAGTACAGCATTGTCATTTATTATAATTTGCAGATCTTCGACGGACTTCCTTACGCGAATGCAGCAAACCAAGATCCATGGTGCATTGGGCAAAATTTTAAAATATCTTCCATCGCCACAGGATTAAGCTCGATTGCACAGGAAGATTTGACCGGAGCCCAGATCAGGTACGCGAACCTGCCTGGCATGGCCCTCGGCCAAGAGGAGAGCGGGACGCACAGCGTTGTCATTACGCTGGATGAGACCGCATCGGGATACGGATGGTTTATCGACGCGACACCGGCCGACAACACCGAATTCCTGCCCACCTCCAACCCCAACGAATGGATCGCCAAGGCTGACAGCGCCGCCGCCGGCAAGATGGATATGCTTTCCGTCCTGCTGCATGAGTACGGCCACGCACTCGGGCTGGATCACAGCCTCGACAGGCACGATTTCATGGCGCCGCGAAAACTGGGACGGAGGAAGTTAAATCCCTCCTTTGGGAAACGGGGTCAGGTTCACTTACCTTACGCCATCGCCAGCACTTTGGGCAAAACCGCGGGCAAAACCGGGACGGAGGAAGTTAAACCCGCCAGCAGCCAGATCCGAAAAACAGAGTGCGGAGTCGACTTTTCGCAGCGGGTACCCCGAGAAAGCGCACTCTGACTCCTGCTCTTCTTGTGCGGGGCCTTGAAGCCGCCGACTTGGCGGCGCCCGATGGACTGCATCGTCCTGGCCCAGGCCTCACGCTCTGGGGCTGGACAGGACGATACGGCGTCGGTGAGCATGAACGACAAATGCCCGTCCCTTCCGCGCCCCCCGAAGAACTGCTGCAGCTGCTGCCCGAGGCGGTGGTGCAAACGGACGCGCTGTGGGTTATCACCTACCTGAATCCAGCCTGGCACAAGCTCACGGGCCATTCGCTGGATGGGGCGCTCGGCCGGTCATTGCTTGACTTCGTGCATCCCGACGACACGGGAACCTTGAGATCGGGCATGCCGGTGTTCCGGCTGCGCCTGGCCAACGCGGACTATCGCTGGATGCGTCTGCAGCTGCAGCCGAAGACGGACGCAGCGGATCGAGTGATCAGTCGCCAGGGTGTCCTGATCGAGATCACCGAGCTCACCGAACACGTACTGATGGAGGTCCGCCAGCGCTTCCTGCGGCTGCTGGAGACTATCGACGGTGTCGTTTGGGAAGCAGAGCTCGGCGTGGGCAATACGTTCCTGAGCCCACAGGTCGAGCGCCTTTTCGGCTACACGGTGGAAGAGTGGCGGGCCGACCCGGGTTTCTGGCGGGCGCATGTGCATCCCGATGACCTGCCGGAAGCGCTGGTCATTGACGATGCCGCGTACCACGCAACGCACAGTTATGCGTACGAGATGAGTTACCGGTTGATGGCCAAATCCGGCAAGGTCGTATGGGTGCGCGACCTGTGTCGCGTGGATGTCGACAAGGGTCGCCCGAATCGCATGATCGGCCTGATGATCGACGTGACCCGGCAAAAAGACACCGAACTCGAGCTGGTGCAATCCGACAACCGCTACGCACTCGCCACCCGCGGATCCAATGACGGCATCTGGGACTGGAACCTGCAAACGGGCGTCCTGCATGTGTCCCAGCGCTTCCATGAGATTGTCGGGCTGGGCGACGCCGGCAACCTGCATGAGGACGGCTGGTACTTTCTGCAACAGCTCATCGATCCCGATGACCATGAGCGCGTGCAGACGGCGTACCGCAGGCACCTGGCGGGCCACCGCCCGAACTTTTCCGTCGATTTTCGCGCTCGTCATGCATCGGGGCGACTGGTGTGGCTCAATTGGCGCGGGGTCGCCCAATTCGAAAACGGCGTTGCCGTGCGGATGGCCGGGTCACTGAGCGATCTGGCGGAACGCGGCAGCTCGTACGACGCCTTGACCAACCTGCCCGGCCGCCCGTTGTTTCGCGATCGCCTCGAGCACGCCATCGCGCTGCATCAGGACGGTGCTTCGAAACGTGGTGACGCGTCGACACAAGGCGACACCACCATGTTCGCAGTGCTGCTGCTGGACCTCAATCAGTTCAAGGCAGTCAATGACACCCTTGGACACCATGTGGGTGACCAACTGTTGCAGCAGGTTGCACGCCGGCTTGAATCCTGCGTACGGGCTGTTGATCTTGTCGCCCGCATGAGTGGCGATGAGTTCAACGTGCTGCTTGAGTGTGTCGATCAAGCTGGTGCAACCGATCGGGCCCGACAGATTGCCGCCGCCCTCGCGGCCCCCTATCAGATCGGCACGCACACCGTGACCTGCGGCGCGAGCATCGGGGTGGTCAGCAGCCAGGCCGGCTTCGCGACCACCGATGACTACCTGCGCGCCGCAGACGCCGCGATGTACCAGGCCAAGAGCAAGGCATGGGGCGTGTGCGTTTTTCCGGGGAATGGGGACACAAAAAGAGAGGGCAAGTTCATTTGATGAACTGTCGAACAGGGACAATTCCAGCACTTAACTTCCTCCGTCCCCTTTTTTGGCCCCAAAATTGTCCCTGACACCTTTTTTCTTTTTTACATCGGTGGCGAAATGGTGACCCTGTTTTCAACTTAACTTAATGAGTTTTGGTTAAAGGCTCAAGACAAGCAAGCCTGCGCTTAAAGTTGACATACACATTAAAGTCCCGTAATGCAGCCACGCCTAACACATAGCTATACGGTGCATGATTATCGGGATACACGCGGATTTTCAGGTGGTGGGCAAGTCTACCTTCGCCAAGGGTAGTGGACTGTTCAAAATAGCGTGTCTTGAAAATTCCGACTACATCGTATTGGGTGCTCACCGAGTAGCCGTTCGCTACGGCTGTTGTCTGCGCAGATGCCGTACCAGAAAGATAGGTGTTATTACCTGTATCCAGCATAATGTTTCTCATGATCCCATCAACGGGATAACGAAATACAAGCCCATAGCCGCCCATAGGACTAGACGCAATTTGCAGAGGCTCATTACATGAGTTCGGTCGGCTTATGGCATTAAGCACCAAGTGCCTCTGAGTAAGGAGTAACGATCTCATCTTGCTAAGTACATTCATGCCTAAAATGTCAATATGCCCCCCGATTGCAACGGGAACACCTTCCAAATGAATGGCCTTTCCCATACTTTCAAGGGTCATTTTTTTCACGAGCCCCAGATGCGCCTCGTTCTCGGGGTTCGCTACCTGACTGGACAAACGAGGGTCGCGGGCTACCCTGTCAAGGCCTACTAAGTAAGGGCTGGAATTGACGGCGATGCCAAGCCGTTTTGCGACAGCAACTCGAAATATACTTATACTACTTCCGCTGTCCAGAACTACATCCTTTGGTGACCCGTTGATCTCTATCTTGATGACATAGAAAATGGGGGAATCATCATAACGATGATCATTTTTAGTGGAATTTGCAATTCGTTTATTGAAAAAATCTGGGGGAGTAACCCTTTCCAGGATAACCTCATTCTGAGATGAGGCCTTGTAAATCCTTGGGAAATCTGTAAATTTGCCGAAATCAATATTTTCTAATCCGGCAACCACGAAACTTACCGATCCAAACACTTTTCGGAATTCGGGCGTCACTCTTCTTTTTGTTTCAAGCGCTGCTGAAGCCCAGTCAGAAATGTCCCCTTGGATGTTATAATTGCCAGCCAATAATTCGCCACATAATGTTGCCATTACTGGATTGGTGTGCGTGCCATTTTTTTTCAGGCTGCTATCCAGACATCGCCTTGCGTACAAGGATGACCGTTTCAAGTCAAACAAGGTTCGGTAATAGGCAGCGTTCGCGTAGCCTCTTGTGAGCGGAAAAAGGTCACTCTTCAGAATCAAACTCAAGGCGGCTACATCACCCGCTTTCATGGCCTTTGTTATGCCATGGCCATCATCTACGATCGCTGTCTTAGGCGGCAACGGATTCTGAAGAAGTTGACCATTTGCGACAACAGGCATGCACGTGATAAAGCAGAAGCTTAGATAGAAAGCAACGTACAACAAAGAAATATAACCGCTTGCTGTACGTTGAATTGTGGTATGTGTCATAGAAATTATTCCCAAAAAATGCCCGTCAGGGCGGTTTCAAGGTCCACGTGCAACAGGTTCACTTACCTTACGCCGCCGCCAACACCTTGCGCACCGTCTTCGGCGCCGTCACAGCAACCTTCAGCAACGCCTTGGCAGCCCCGCTCGGCTCGCGCCGCCCCTGCTCCCAGTCCTGCAGCGTACGAACGGACACACCAAGCATCTCAGCGAAATCAGCCTGTGACTGACCAAGCTTGATCCGGGCTTCTGTGGCCTGGCTCACCTGCACGGTGAACTTGCGCCCGCCACCTGCCTTGACCTCGCGGATCGCTTCGAGCACTTCGGCCCCGATGTCGCGCTTGGCATCGCGCTCGAGGATTTCCTTGCTCAGCTTCTTCATGGCCTCACCCATCTTCAACAAGTTCAACCGGACTGCGCCCTACGCCGCCTGGATCACAAACTCACTCGCCTTGACCACCGGCCGCACGGTGCGCAGGTCACGCTGCATCTCGACCAAGCCGTAGCGCTCCATCGTCTTGAGCGTACGCGACAAGTTGCTCGGCGCCCGCCCGGTGAACTCGGCCAGTTGGGTCAACGACTCCGGCTTCGACCGAAGCTGGGACGGAGGAAGTTAAACTCCACCTCATACCGCCCGAATCACAAACTCGCTCGCCTTGGCCACCGGCCGCACGGTGCGAAGGTCACGCTGCATCTCGACCAGGCCATAGCGCTCCATGGTTTTCAGGGTACGCGACAGATTGCTTGGCGCACGTCCGGTGAACTCGGCCAGCTGGGTCAAGGATTCGGGCTTCTGCTCCCTGATCACGCGCAGCAACGCACGGTTGTCGTCGGACAGCACCTCGGCCAGCAAGCGCATGGAAGTGAACCAGACCTTCGGCTCATCGGCGCGTGGCCGATGGTCGCCGCGCGCAATGTCCAGCGCGCGGGCGCGAATGGCCTGCTGGGATGCGATGCCAATGACCATTTTCTTCATGACGCCACTTCCTCCTAGTACGCGATCCACCTGGATAACGGAGGCACAGCCCCTCAATCAAGCAGCCGCCAACACTTTTCGCACCGTCTTCGGCGCCGCCACGGCAACCTTCAACAACGCCTTCGCCGCCCCACTCGGCTCGCGCCGCCCCTGCTCCCAATCCTGCAACGTCCGCACGGACACACCCAGCATCGCGGCGAAGTCCGCCTGCGACTGCCCCAGCTTGATCCGGGCCTCAGTGGCCTGGCTTACCTGCACGGTGAACTTGCGTCCACCACCTGCCTTGATCTCGCGGATCGCTTCGAGCACTTCGGCACCGATGTCGCGCTTGGCATCGCGGGCGAGAATCTCTTTGCTCAACTTTTTCATGACTTCACCATATGGTCTTTGATCAGCCGTATGACGTGCGCCGGCAGATTTTCCTTTCGGTTCTTGGCATAAATTGCCAGCAACCAGATCTGCCCAGCCTGAGTGACCTCGTAATAGATCACCCGCACGCCGCCACGCTTGCCCTTGTCTGCCGCACCCCAGCGCATCTTGCGACAGCCGCCGGCGCCCGGAATCAGATCACCCGCATCGACATGTTGGGACAGGTACCACTGCATAGCGGCGTACTCATCCTCCGCGAGGTAGTCGTACACGTACTTTGCAAACACAGATGATTCGATGAATTCGTGCATGGCAGACTCCTTTCCGCGCTCGGCGAGCATACGGCATTGCCGTATGATCGGCAAGATGACCGTTCACACCATCGGCAACTTCAACCCCATCTCTCCCGCACACGCGACGGCCACCTCATACCCCGCATCTGCATGCCGCATCACGCCAGTCCCCGGATCGTTCCACAACACCCGCGCAATCCGCTTGTCCGCCTCGGCCGTGCCGTCGCACACGATCACCACCCCCGAGTGCTGCGAATAGCCCATGCCCACCCCGCCGCCATGATGCAGCGACACCCAGGTCGCGCCACCGGCCACGTTCAACATCGCATTGAGCAACGGCCAGTCCGACACCGCATCGGAGCCGTCCTTCATCGCCTCGGTCTCCCGGTTCGGTGAGGCCACTGAGCCGGAATCCAGATGATCGCGGCCGATCACCACCGGCGCCTTCAGCTCGCCGTTGCGCACCATGGCGTTGAACGCGAGGCCGAGCTTGTCGCGCAGCCCCAGCCCGACCCAGCAGATGCGCGCGGGCAGGCCCTGGAAGCTGATGCGTTCTTTCGCCATGTCGAGCCAGCGGTGCAGGTGGGCGTCGTCGGGAATGAGTTCTTTGACCTTGGCGTCGGTCTTGTAGATGTCCTCAGGATCGCCGGACAACGCGACCCAGCGGAACGGGCCGATGCCGCGGCAGAACAGCGGGCGCACGTAGGCGGGCACGAAGCCGGGGAACGCAAACGCGTTAGCGCAGCCGACGTCCTGCGCCATCTGGCGGATGTTGTTGCCGTAGTCGAAGGTGGGGATGCCCTGCGCGTGGAACGCGAGCATGGCCTCGACGTGGGTGCGCATGGAGCGCTTGGCGGCGTCGCGGGTGCCTTCGGGATCGCGCTGGCGGCGCTCGAACCACTGCTCCAGCATCCAGCCCTGCGGCAGGTAGCCGTTGACCGGATCGTGCGCGCTGGTCTGGTCGGTGACGGCGTCGGGGCGCACGCCGCGCTTCACCAGTTCGGGCAGCACGTCGGCCGCATTACCAAGCAATGCGATGGATTTCGCCTCGCCCGCTTTCGTGTACTTGTCGATGCGCGCCAGCGCGTCGTCGAGGTCGCCGGCCTGCTCGTCGACGTAGCGGGTTTTCAGGCGCATGTCGATGCGGCTCTGCTGGCATTCGATGTTGAGACTGCACGCGCCGGCCAGCGACGCGGCCAGCGGCTGCGCGCCACCCATGCCGCCGAGGCCGGCGGTGAGTATCCAGCGGCCCTTGAGCGAACCGCCGTAGTGCTGACGGCCCATCTCGACGAAGGTTTCGTAGGTGCCCTGCACGATGCCCTGCGAGCCGATGTAGATCCAGCTGCCGGCGGTCATCTGGCCGTACATCATCAGGCCCTTCTTGTCGAGCTCGTTGAAGTGCTCCCAGGTGGCCCAGTGCGGCACCAGGTTGGAGTTGGCGATCAGCACGCGCGGCGCATCCTTGTGCGTGCGGAACACGCCGACCGGCTTGCCGGACTGCACCAGCAGGGTCTCGTCGTCGTTCAACTCGCGCAGCGATTTCAGGATCGCGTCGAAGCACTCCCAGTTGCGCGCCGCCCGCCCGATGCCGCCGTACACCACCAGCTCGGCCGGGTTCTCCGCCACCTCCGGATCGAGATTGTTCTGCAGCATGCGGAACGGCGCTTCGGTGAGCCAGCTCTTGCAGCTCAGTGTCGTGCCGCGTGGCGCGCGGATGCTGCGGGTGGTGTCGATGCGGGTGGGCGCGGTCATGGAGGAATCCTGTCGGTACGGCAAGGCATGATGAAACCTGATTATGCGGCGCCGATCCGGTCACCGCCATGCGGCATCGACCCCATCGTGACAGCACCGGTACCGATTGACCCGGCTCAGACAGTGGCAGAGACTATCGCTGGGGAATCCGGGAGCCGTCGCCAATCACAGCGGGGGTTGCCATGCGTACGAAAAACTCAATGAACTGGTTCGCCCTTGCCGCCACGATGCTCGTCGTCATGGGCACCGTGCAGGCGGCAGGCAAGAAGGCACCGACCGATGCGCAATTGATCAAGAGCGCGATGCGCGCCGCACCGGCGCACGTGGCCAAGGACGCCACGATCGTGGCGATGGACGCGAACGGGAAAATGCGCACGTTGCGCCAGGGCACGAACGATTTCACGTGCATGCCGGACAGCCCGGCAACCCCGGGCCCGGACCCGATGTGCATGGACAGGAATGCGCTGGAATGGGCGAACGCCTGGATGGCGCACCAGCACCCGCCCGTCGGCAAGCTCGGTTTGATGTACATGCTCGAAGGCGGCACGGATGCCAGCAATACCGACCCGTACGCGACGAAACCGGAAAGCGGCAACCACTGGATCAGGACCGGCCCGCATTTCATGATCGTGGGTGCGGACCCGGCTTTCTACGCAAACTACCCCCACGGCGCGGATCCGGATACCGCGGCGCCGTATGTAATGTGGGCCGATACGCCGTACGTGCACTTGATGGCGCCGATCAGGTGATTATGGTGTGGAGTGCTTGTGATTGACCGGCTGACACTGCGTGTGTCGGCCGGTCGGTCTGCATAAGCGGTCACGCCGCAACGAGAGTCGATGCGGACGGTTCCGAAGTCACGGCAAGTTCCGCGAGTCAATATCCCCTGCAGCACCGGTACGCGAGCATGACCGGGCAGATGCCGGCTGTCACTTGCCAAGGGCGGGAGTCGACCGATGACACGCAATACATGGTTTGTCCTGCTGCTCCGCACGACCGCGACCACCAGCCCACCGCACCCGTGCCGGGACAACGCCGCATGCGGCCCGTATCTGCTGCGAGCCTGGCTCCCGAGGCCACCCCCAGCTTCACGGCCAGCACATTTGGTACGGTGTGGCGCCGCGGCAGCTATGCCGTGCGGCATGTCGTGTTCGACAGCGGCGGCGCGGGCCGGCCGGCAAGCGCGGCCGCTGTCGCGACTTTCCAGACCGGTCGGCAAACTCAATACCCGAAGCCCGGCAACGCCTGAACACATATCGGCATTGATGTCCGAAAACGGCGAGTCCGCGCCGCACGCCGGTGCTAGCCTGCACGCATGCCGGACGCCCTTGCCAGTACCCTGCCCGACCACCGCGTCTGCGAACAGGCGCGGCTGAGCCGCGACGCGCGCTTCGACGGACTGTTCTTCACCGCGGTCACCAGCACGCGGATCTATTGCCGACCGGTGTGCCCGGCGCCATCGCCGAAGCCGGGCAACGTGCGCTATTACGCGAGCGCCGCGGCGGCCGCGGCGGCCGGCTTCCGGCCCTGCCTGCGCTGCCGGCCGGAGCTGGCGCCCGGCAATGCGTTGTGGAAACGCGGCGAGCATGCGGTGGCGCGCGCGCTGAAGCTGATCGACAGCGGCGTACTGAGGGAACACTCGATGGACGACCTGGCCGCGCGCGTGGGCGTGGGTGCGCGGCAACTGCGCCGGCTGTTCGTGGCACACCTGGGCGCGCCGCCGATCGACGTGCGCACCACGCGCCGCCTGCTGTTCGCGAAACAACTGCTGACCGAGACCGCGCTGCCGGTGACCGAGGTGGCGCTCGCATCCGGCTTCGGCAGCCTGCGCCGCTTCAACGCCGCGTTCGCGCTGGCGAACCGCATGCCGCCGCGCGAGCTGCGCCGGCAACCGCCACGCGCGACCGATGGCGATGCGCTGGTGCTGCGGCTCGGCTACCGGCCACCGTACGATTTCGACGCGCTGCTGGCGTTTCTGCGCACCCGCGCGCTGCCGGGCGTGGAGCGGGTGGACGGGCATGCCTACCTGCGGGTGTTCGGCACGGCCGCCGCACCGGCCTGGCTGCGGCTGAGCGCATGGCCAGCTGGAACGAAGCATGTCGACGGGCACGCGTTGAAGCTGGAACTGCATGGTGCGCTGCCCACGCAGATGCTGCCAGTGGTGAGCCGGTTGCGGCGGATGTTCGACCTGGACGCGGACCCGCGGGCGATCGCCGCCACGCTGGGCAGCGCCGGCGTGCTGAAGCCGCTGCTGCGCAAGCGCCCCGGCCTGCGCCTGCCGGGCGGCTGGGATGGCTTCGAGATCGCGGTGCGCGCGGTGCTCGGCCAGCAAGTGAGCGTGGCCGCCGCCCGCACGCTGGCCACGCGCATCGTGCAACGGTTCGGCGAGCCGCTGGCGGTGTCGGTGGTGCCGGGACTTGAGCGGCTGTTCCCCACGCCGGCGCAGCTGGCCGATGCGGATCTGCGCGAGATCGGCGTGACGACGACACGCGCCGCCACGATTCGCGGCATCGCGCAGGCAGTGCTGGATGGCCGCATCGGTTTTCGCGCGGAGCAGCCGCTGGACGAGTTCGTTGCACGCTGGGTGGCGCTGCCCGGCATCGGCGCATGGACCGCGCACTACATCGCGATGCGCGCGCTGAGCCACCCGGATGCCTTCCCCGCCGCCGACCTGATCCTGCGCCGCGCCGCGGCAGGCGGCGGCGCCGAGCTGAGCACGAAGGCACTCACGGCACTGGCCGATGCCTGGAAGCCTTGGCGCGCGTACGCGGTGATGCACCTGTGGCGCAGCGCCAGCGACGCCGTTGCCGACACCACTGCGTAGGAGCGCACCCTGTGCGCGAATGCTCTTGTTGTATTTCCATGAAAAGCATTCGCGCACAGGGTGCGCTCCTACGGAAAACCCGGGAGCTGACAATGGATGACGACACGATTCATTACGACGAGATGCCCTCACCGGTCGGCCGCCTGCTGCTGGTCGCCGATCGCGAGGGCCTGCGCCAGATCCGCTTCGAGCAGGAGCGGCATCCGCACGCAGCGCCGGCGGGCTGGATCCGCGCCAGCACTGCGCTGGCGTTCGCCCGTGCGCAGCTTGAGGAATACTTCGCCGGCACACGCCGGCGCTTCGAGCTGCCGCTGCATCCGCTGGGCACGCCGTTCCAGCTCGCGGTGTGGCAGGAACTGGGGCGGATTCCGTACGGCATCACGATCAGCTACGGCGAGCTGGCGCGGCGCATCGGCAAGCCGGCGGCCATGCGTGCGGTGGGCGCTGCGAACGGCCGCAACCCGCTGCCGATCGTGCTGCCCTGCCACCGCGTGATCGGCGCCGACGGCAGCCTCACCGGCTTCGGCGGCGGCCTGCCGACGAAGCATTTCCTGCTGACGCTGGAACATGCGCTGCCGGTAGGCGACCTGTTCGCTCGGTAAGCAATGGCGGGCATGCATTGCCGCGATTCGCAAAACGGTCATGCCCGTGCATCATCATGCGACCGTCAGACCAACCGTCTCCCGAGGCCATGCATGAAATTCCTGTTCCGCGCGCTGTGCTGTGCGTTCCTGCTGTTCAGCGCCGGCCGCGCCGCCGGATCCACGCCGCCGACCGCGCCCGCGAACATCGCGGCGACGCGACCGACCACCCCGCTGCTGCTGATCTCGATCGACGGCTTCCGTGCCGACTACCTCGAGCGCGGCATCAGCCCGACCCTGCGGATGCTGGCCGACGGCGGCGTGCGGGCGCAGGCGATGGAGCCGGCGTTTCCGTCGCTGACGTTCCCGAATCACTACACGCTGGTTACCGGCGAGTACCCGGATCATCACGGCATCGTCGACAATTCGATGTTCGATCCACAGCTCGGCACGTTCCGGCTCGACCTGCGCAAGGCGGTCGGCGACGGCCGCTGGTGGGACGAGGCGGAACCGATCTGGGTGACCGCCGACAAGCAGGGGCTGCACACCGCCACGATGTTCTGGCCGGGTTCGGAGGCGCGCATCCACGGCTACCGGCCCGACCACTGGCGGCCCTACAACGGCAAGATGCCGTACGACGCACGGGTGGACACGATCCTGCACTGGCTGGATCTGCCGGGACGGCAGCGGCCGGATTTCCTGTCGCTGTATTTCGAGGGCGTCGACACCGCCGGCCACTTTTACGGGCCCGACTCGCCCGAGCTGAACGACGCGATCCGCCAGGTCGACGCGGCGCTGGCACGGCTGGTCGCCGGCCTCCGGCAGCGCGGGCTGTACGACAAGATCAACCTGATCGTGCTGGCCGACCACGGCATGGCCGCGACGCCACCGAACCAGCGCATCGTTCTGGACCGGCTGATCGACGCCAGCCACGCCCGCGTGGTGTCGACCGGGGCAATCGCCGGCATCATCCCGGCACCGGGCCACGCAGCCGAGCTGGAAGCCGCCCTGCTCAAGCCGCACGCGCACATGACCTGCTGGAAGAAATCGCGGATCCCGGCGCGCCTGCATTACGGCCGCAATCCGCGCGTGCCGCCGCTGGTGTGCTCGGCCCGGGTCGGCTGGCTGATCACCAGCAGCCGCATCGCCATGCTTCATCACGGCAAGCCGGTCCATGGCGAACACGGCTACGACAATGCCGCCCCGCAGATGCGCGCGCTGTTCCTGGCGCACGGCCCGGGGTTCCGTCGGCACGCGGTGGTGCCGGAGTTCCCCAACGTCGACGTGTATCCGCTGATGGCCCATCTGCTCGGCATCAAGCCGCAGCCCAACGATGGCAACTTCGGCCAGGTGAAGGACATGCTGCGCCCGGCCGCGCGCTGACGCCCGGCTGCGCCCCGGGCGGACCGAAGCCCGCCCGGCTCACGGCAGCGGCGGCTCGGTGCCCGGCGACGGTGGCCCGGGCAGCGGCGGCAGCCGCGACAACCGCCACGCGATCAGCAGGCCGGCCAGCACCAGCGCACCAACGAATCTGGCCAGCCCGTTCCAGCCGTCGGCGGCATAGAACAAGCCGCCGCCGACACCGGCGATGCTCGAACCCATGTAGTAGGCGAACAGGTACAGCGACGAGGCCTGCGCCTTGGCGTTGCCGGCGCGCCGGCCGACCCAGCTGCTGACGATCGAGTGGCCGCCGAAGAAGCCGAACGTGATCGCCACGATGCCGGCCACCACCAGCCACAGCGAGTGGAACAGGGTCAGGCCGACGCCGGCGAGCATCAGCGCGAAGGTGGTCCACAGCACCCGCCGCCGCCCCAGCCGGCCCGCCAGATGGCCCATCCACGCCGAGCTGAAGGTGCCGATCAGGTACACGCTGAAGATCAACCCCACCACCGTCTGGCTGAGGTTGTACGGCGGCGCCAGCAAACGATAGCCGATGTAGTTGTAGACGGTGACGAACGCACCCAGCAGCAGGAAACCCTCGGCGAACATCCACGGCAGGCCCGCATCGCGGAACACGCCGGCAAAGCGCCCGAGCAGCGCACGGCCGTGCAGCGGCTGGCGCACGAAATGCCGTGACGGCGGCAGCAGCCGCCAGAACATCAAACCCGACAACAGGCCGATCAGCGCCACCACCGCCACGCCGACCCGCCAGTCGAAGAAGTCCGCCAGCACGCCGGTGATCAGTCGCCCGCTCATGCCGCCGATCGCATTGCCGCTGATATACAGGCCCATGCCCAGGCCGATCGAATCCGGATGCATCTCCTCGCTGAGCCAGGTCATCGCCACCGCCGGCAGGCCGCCCAGGGTCAGCCCCAGCAGGGTGCGCAGCACCAGCAGGCTGGCCCAGCCCGGCGTCACCGTGATCAGCAGCATCAGCACCGCCGAGGACAACAACGACACCGTCATCACCGACTTGCGCCCCCACGCATCGGACACCGCCCCGGCAAACAGCATCGCGAACGCCAGCACCCCGGTGGTCAGCGACAGCGACAGCGCGCTGGTCGCCGCGCTTACGCCGTAGTCCTTGCTGAACTGCGGCATCAATGGCTGCACGCAATACAACAGGCCGAACGTGGCGATGCCCGCCGCGAACAGCGCCAGGTTGGCCCGGCGGAACAGCGGCGTGCCGTGGCGGATAGTGGCGTCGAAATCAGCGCGCGTCGTTGGCATGTGGCAAGAGCTCAGCGGGGCCGTCCATGATGCCAGCACCACGACGCGAACACGCAAGCCACCGCGGCACACTCGCCGTCACTGCGGTGGGTGCAGCGCGCTGAATCGCCGATCAGACGTCTTGGTCATGGTTACGGAGTCTAAAGCCCCGGTTCATCCCCGCTCGCGCGGGGAACACTTCACCAGCACCTCGCGAGGGCTTGCCATCAACGGTTCATCCCCGCTCGCGCGGGGAACACGCTCCCGCTGCTGCGTGCCAGTGGTCGACGAACGGTTCATCCCCGCTCGCGCGGGGAACACGACGCCAGACGGGTGATACCGATCTTGCACGGCGGTTCATCCCCGCTCGCGCGGGGAACACACCCTGCGAAACGGTCCGTTAGGCCTGGACGACGGTTCATCCCCGCTCGCGCGGGGAACACGCGATCTGCTGGTCGATCGCATCCTGGTATGTCGGTTCATCCCCGCTCGCGCGGGGAACACGGCCTTGCTCACCCAGCCGGTGCGGCCGGTGACGGTTCATCCCCGCTCGCGCGGGGAACACTCCTCGATGCCCTTGCCGTTGCTGGACGTCCACGGTTCATCCCCGCTCGCGCAGGGAACACGTGATGAGCCGCGCCAAGGTCGAGCGCATCCGCGGTTCATCCCCGCTCGCGCGGGGAACACATGTGCCCAAAGTGCCCATAAAAAGGCATCTACGGTTCATCCCCGCTCGCGTGGGGAACACCAGCCGTGAAGAATCTCCCGCACGATCTCC
>SCRF01000041.1 GCA_004322005.1 Rhodanobacter sp.
CTGGCGGAGAGAGAGGGATTCGAACCCTCGATAAGGTTTTTGACCCTATACTCCCTTAGCAGGGGAGCCCCTTCGGCCGCTCGGGCATCTCTCCAGTTTTTCCCGCATCACTGCGGAGCCGGCTAGGATACTGACCGGTGTGATCCAGGTAAAGCGTTTGTTGATCGATCAGTGTTCGTCTGACTCGCCAGCCACGCTGCCCGTTTCACCTTCTCCCTTGATCCGCTGATAGATTTCTTCGCGATGCACGGCGACGGTCTTGGGCGCATTGATGCCGATACGCACCTGATTGCCCTTCACCCCGAGAACGGTAACGGTCACCTCGTCGCCGATCATCAGAGTCTCACCGACCCGGCGGGTCAGAATCAACATGATTGCTACTCCATTTTTATGCTGTATTTCATAGACCTGCAGATTGATCGAACCTCACCCCTGAGTTCCATCGTCCGCAGTTCGACGATTGATCCATCGAAGACCCTACCGCCATCCCGGATCAAAGCCAAAACACTTCATGCGCGTCCTGACTGCAACACCACTGTTTCCAATGGCGCAGCGTGACCGGATACTAGCTGAGCATCAGTGTCGCCGCAATTGACACGACAGACCTGCCCCGATGGGTTCACTGGCTCGCCACCCAGTCGGGCAAGTCGGCCAGCACGGCAGGCAGGTTCCCGGCATCCGATCCGCCACCTTGCGCCAGATCCGGACGGCCGCCGCCCTTGCCGCCGATCTGTGCGGCGACATGTGCAACCACACTACCCGCCTTGATCCGCCCCAACGCCTTGCCATGCACCCCGGCAATCAGCGACACACGGCCATCGACCGCGCCGGCCAGCAGGATCACGCAGTCACCTAGTTGCTGCTTGAGCTGGTCCACGCCGTCGCGCAGCGACTTGGCATCGAGGCCTTCGAGCCGCGCGGCCACCACCTTGATGCCGTCGACATCGCGCGCCGAGCCGGCCAGATCGGCGATCGCCGAGCCGGCGGCCTTGCTGCGCAACGACTCCAGTTCGCGTTCGAGCTTCTTCTGACGGTCGAACAGCTGGCGCAATTTCTCCACTGCATCGTCGCCGCTGCTGGAAAGCAGTTGCGACAGCTCGCCCAGGCGGCGCTCCTCATCGGCCACCAGCGCCAGCGCACCCTCACCGGTTACCGCTTCGATACGGCGCACGCCGGAGGCCACGCCGGCTTCGCCGACGATCTTGAACAAGCCGATGTCGCCGGTACGATCGACATGCGTGCCGCCGCACAGCTCGGTGGAGAAATCGCCGAGCTTGAGCACGCGCACTTCGTCGCCGTACTTCTCGCCGAACAGCGCCATCGCGCCGAATGCGATCGCGTCGTCGTAGGCCATCTCGCGCACCTCGGCGATCTCGTTGCGGCGCACCTGGGCATTCACCATCGCCTCGACCCGGCTCAGCTCGTCGCGACTCATCGGCTTGAAGTGCGAGAAGTCGAAACGCAGCCGCTCCGGCGCCACCAGCGAGCCTTTCTGCGTCACGTGATCGCCCAGCACCTGACGCAGCGCGGCGTGCAGCAGGTGGGTCGCCGAGTGATTGAGTACGATCGCCTGCCGGCGGGCAGCGTCCACGCTGGCATCGACCGCGTCGCCGACGCGCAACGGTTGCGCACCATGCCAGCGACCGGCGTGACCGAAGAACACACCGCCCATCTTCAACGTATCGCCGACATCGAAGTGGCCTGCCGTGTTGCGCAGTTCGCCGCGGTCGCCGACCTGACCGCCCGACTCGGCGTAGAACGGCGTGCGGTCGAGAATCAACAGGCCTTGCTCATCCTGACCGAGCTGCTCGAGACGCGTGCCATCGCGCACGATGCCGACAACCTTCGCGCCGTCATGCTGCAGTGCCTCGTAACCGAGGAAACTGGTGGGCTTCAGTTGGCTGGCCAGCTCGGCGGGCATCTGCCCTTTCGCCTCGAAACGGCCGGCGGCACGGGCACGCTCGCGCTGCTCGTTCATGGCCCGCTCGAAGCCCTCCATGTCCACTTCCAGACCGCGCTCGCGCCCGATGTCGGCGGTCAGGTCGACCGGAAAACCATAGGTGTCGTACAGACGAAACGCATCCGCGCCGGCAATCGTCCTGCCGGATTTGCCGGCGACCTCATCGAACAGGCGCATGCCGTGCTCCAGCGTCTCGCCGAAGCGCTGCTCCTCGGTGCGCAGCGCGTCCTCGACGAATGCCTGCCTGGCGGCGAATTCCGGATAGGCCTCGCCCATCTCCTCGACCAGCGGCGCAACCATCTTCCAGAAGAAATCACCGCGCACGCCGAGCATCCAGCCATGCCGCAGGGCGCGGCGGACGATCCGGCGCAGCACATAGCCGCGGCCTTCGTTGGACGGCAGCACGCCGTCGACGATCAGGAACGCGCAGGCGCGGATGTGGTCGGCGATCACGCGCAGCGACTTGTTGGCCAGGTCGCCCGTGCCGGTGAGTTCGCCCGCCACGCGGATCAGGTGCGCGAACAGGTCGATCTCGTAGTTGGAATGCACGTGCTGCAAGATCGCGGCAAGACGCTCCAGGCCCATGCCGGTGTCCACGCACGGCGCGGGCAGCGGGCTGAGCGTGCCGTCCGGTGCGCGGTCGAACTGCATGAACACCAGGTTCCAGATCTCGATGTAGCGGTCGCCGTCCTCGTCCGGCGAACCGGGCGGGCCGCCGGCGATCTCCGGGCCGTGGTCGTAGAAGATCTCCGTGCACGGACCGCAGGGGCCGGTATCGGCCATCTGCCAGAAATTGTCCGAAGCGAACGGCGCACCCTTGTTGTCGCCGATGCGCACGATGCGCTCGGCCGGCACGCCGATCTGCTTGTGCCAGAGGTCGTAGGCCTCGTCGTCGGTGTGGTAGACGGTGACCCACAGCTTGTCGGCCGGCAGCTTGAAGACCTCGGTCAGCAGCTCCCACGCGTAGGCGATCGCCTCGCGCTTGAAGTAGTCGCCGAACGACCAGTTGCCCAGCATCTCGAAGAACGTGTGGTGGCGCGCGGTATAACCCACGGCATCGAGGTCGTTGTGCTTGCCGCCAGCGCGCAGGCAGCGCTGCACGTCGGCCGCCCGCACGTAGCCTGGCTTCTCGCTGCCAAGGAACACGTTCTTGAACTGCACCATGCCCGAGTTGGTGAACATCAGGGTCGGGTCGTTCGAGGGCACCAGCGAGCTGGACGGCACGATGGTGTGTCCCTTGCCGCGGAAATAGTCGAGGAAGGTGGAGCGGATTTCGGAAGTTTTCATGCACGTCGTGATGGCTGGCGTAAAGAGACCACACCGCAACCGGCCACTCGACCAGACCATCCATCATCCGTGAAGCATGGATTTCAGGGAATATCGTCGGCGGCTTCGTCCACGTCGGCGTGGGTGACACTCCGTACTGTGGCGGCCGCGAAGCCTCGGCGCAAGAGGAATTGCGCCCGACGGGCACGCTCGGCGGGGTCTGCCGTGCCCGCACCGCCATAGCGGCGACGTAGCTGGGTTGCCGCGGAAGCGTTCCAATCGACCTCAGCCTCTTCCAGCAATTCGCGGATCCGTGCGTCGGCTAGGCCATGGCTTTTCAGTTCGACCCGCAGGCGCATCGGGCCATAACCCTGGGCGATCCGGCTGCGCAGCAACACTTCGGCGAAGCGGTCGTCGTCCTGGTAGTGCTGCTCGCCGAGACGATCGATCGCCGCGCTGGTCTCCTCGCCTGCGTAGCCGCCCTGGCGCAACTTGGTCTTGAGTTCCTTGCGCGAATGCTCGCGCCGGGCCAGCAGCCCCAGCGCCTTGTCGTAGGCACTGCGCTGCGGCTTGGCCGGGTCGTCCGGACCGGGACGGCGTCGCATGGTCATGCCAACGGACATGGCCCGGACAAACCGGGCCATGTCCTGTGCATGCGGCCATCAACAATCACGGTTCAGGCTTCCTCAAGCGCCTCTTCGGCAGCCGCGGCGGCAGGCTTGCCGACCGGCACCAGCAGGCGTTCGCGCAGCAGCTTGTCGATCTCGTTGGCGATTGCCGGATTGTCGCGCAGGAACTGGCGCACGTTCTCCTTGCCCTGGCCGATCCGGTCGCCGTTGTAGCTGTACCAGGCGCCGGACTTGTCGATCAGGTTCTGTGCCACGCCCAGCTCGATGATCTCGCCCTCGCGCGACGTACCCTCGCCGTAAAGGATCTCGAACTCGGCCTGACGGAACGGCGGCGCCACCTTGTTCTTGACCACCTTGACGCGGGTTTCCGAACCGATCACCTCGTCGCCTTTCTTCACCGCGCCGATCCGGCGGATGTCCAGCCGCACCGAGGCGTAGAACTTCAGCGCGTTGCCGCCGGTGGTGGTTTCCGGGCTGCCGAACATCACGCCGATCTTCATGCGGATCTGGTTGATGAAGATCACCAGGGTGCCGGACTTCTTGATGTTGGCGGTCAGCTTGCGCAGCGCCTGGCTCATCAGGCGCGCATGCAGGCCGACGTGGGAGTCGCCCATCTCGCCTTCGATTTCGGCCTTGGGCGTCAGCGCGGCGACCGAGTCGACCACCACCATGTCCACCGCGCCGGAGCGCACCAGCATGTCGGCGATCTCCAGCGCCTGCTCGCCGGTGTCCGGCTGCGACACCAGCAGGTCGTCGACCTTGACGCCGAGTTTTTCGGCATAGGTGGGATCGAGCGCGTGCTCGGCATCGATGAACGCGGCGGTACCGCCGGCGCGCTGGCAGCTGGCGATCGCCTGCAGCGTCATCGTCGTTTTGCCGGACGACTCCGGCCCGTAGATCTCCACCACCCGGCCACGCGGCAGGCCGCCGACGCCGAGCGCGATGTCCAGCCCCAGCGAGCCGGTGGAGACCACCTCGATGGCTTCATTGACGCGGTCGCCCATGCGCATGATCGCGCCTTTGCCGAACTGCTTTTCGATCTGGCTGAGGGCAGAGGTGAGTGCCTTGCGCTTGTTGTCATCCATCGTCTTGAATTCCGGTTGGGCTGTGATTGGTGAGCATGATGCCCGCATCGCGTCTCACCGACTGCGATCAGGGCGGTGCGATCCAGGAGCCTGTCGTCTGCGGAGGTCAAGTATCCCATACCGGTCAAGCCGGTCTGGCGGCACACGGCGCATCATTCCGTCAGCGTTTTGCGCAAGCCGATGAGCGCCGCCGCCACGGTCTGCCGCCTGACCGCCTCGCGATCGCCGGCAAACCGGTACACCTTCGCATGACCGTAACCACCGCGCAGCTTCCAGCCGATCCACACCGTACCGACCGGCTTGCCGGGCGTACCGCCGGATGGCCCGGCGATGCCGGTCACTGCCACCGCCGCACCGGCACCGAAGCGGGCCAGCGCGCCGGAGACCATCTCCAGCACAGCCTCCTCGCTGACCGCGCCGGCGTATTCCAGGGTGCGCGGGTTGACCCCGAGCAGCCCCTCCTTCGCGGCATAGCTGTAGGTCACCACCCCGGCCCCGAACCAGGCGGAGCTGCCGGGCAGGTCGGTCAAGGTCTTGGCGATCCAGCCGCCGGTGCAGGATTCGGCTGTCACCAGCATCAGCTTGCGCCGCTGCACCTCGATCGCCACCGCGCCGGCCAGCGCCAGCAAGCGGGCATCAGTGGGAACGGATGACGACTCCATGCGAGACTCCCCGACTTGAATGAACGTTGCGCATGGAGCCACGTTCTACCCGTTCCGCGCGATCACGCCAAGACCTTCCATAGCATGAACCAAACCGATCCCGTCCAGCACACCCCGTTCATGCGCCAGTACCTGGCCGCCAAGGCCGAGTATCCGGAGGTACTGCTGTTCTTCCGGATGGGCGACTTTTACGAGCTGTTCTACGACGATGCGCGCAAGGCGGCGCGGTTGCTCGACATCACACTGACCCAGCGCGGGCAGTCCGCCGGCGCGCCGATCCCGATGGCAGGGGTGCCGTACCACGCGGCGGAAAATTACCTGGCACGGCTGGTCCGGCTGGGCGAGTCGGTGGCGATCTGCGAGCAGATCGGCGACCCGGCGCTGGCCAAGGGCATCGTCGAACGCAAGGTGGTGCGCATCATCACGCCCGGCACGGTCACCGATGCCGCGCTGCTGGAGGATCGCCGCGACAACCTGCTGCTGGCCATCGCCGCCGGCCCGGGCGGCGCGTACGGGCTGGCCTGGATCGATCTGTGCAGCGGCCGTTTCCTGCTCAGCGAGGTGCCCAACGCCGAAGCGCTGGCGGCCGAACTGGCGCGGCTGCAACCGGCCGAGACGCTGGTCGGGGAGGACGTGGCGTGGCCCAAACTGGTCAGCAGCCTGCCCGGCCTGCGCAAGCGGGCGCCATGGCATTTCGATGCGGATGCGGCCCGGCGCGAATTGAACCGCTTCTTCGGCACCCGCGACCTGGGCGGCTTCGGGGTCGACAACCTGACGCTGGGCATCGCCGCCGCCGGCTGCCTGCTCGGTTATGTCGAGGAGACCCAGAAAAGCGCGCTGCCGCACATCTCCGGCATGGCGGTGGAAAGCGCCAGCGAGACGATCGCGCTGGACGCCGCCACCCGCCGCAACCTGGAACTGGACACCCACCCCAGCGGACGCACCGAGCACACCTTGCTGGGCGTGCTCGACGAAACGGTGACGCCGATGGGCGCACGCGCGCTGCGGCGCTGGCTGAACCGCCCATTGCGCGCGCGCGGGCTGCTGTGCCGGCGCCATCAAGCCATCGGCATCCTGATCGACGGCCGCCGTTATGACGGCCTGCGTGAACGCCTGCGCGGCATCGGCGACCTGGAGCGCATCCTGGCCCGTGTGGCGCTGCGCTCGGCGCGCCCGCGCGACCTGTCCACGCTGCGCGACGGCCTGGCCGCGGCACCCAGTATTGCCAGTGCGCTCTTCGCCGAACGCGCGAATCGAGAAGCGGCCATCCCTGGCCGCACTCTTCAATCTGGTGCAATCATCCCTGATCGCGAGAATCAAGAAGCGGCCATCCCTGGCCGCACTCTTCAATCTAGTGCAATCATCCCTGATCGCGAGAATCAAGAAGCGGCCATCCCTGGCGGCACTCTTCAACACGAGCTCAGTCCGCTGCTGGGCGACCTGGTCGACCGAATCGGCGACCACCGGGAGACCGTCGAGTTGCTGACGCGCGCGATCGTCGAGCAGCCGCCCGTGCTGCAGCGCGACGGCGGCGTGATCGCCGACGGCTACGACGCCGAACTGGACGAACTGCGCCGGCTCTCGACCCACGCCGACCAGTACCTGGTCGAACTGGAGGAGCGCGAGAAGGCCGCCAGCGGCATCAGTACGCTCAAGGTCGGCTACAACCGCGTGCACGGCTATTACATCGAGATCAGCAGAGGCCAGTCGGACAAGGCACCCACCCACTACACGCGCCGGCAGACCACCAAGAACGCCGAGCGCTACATCACCGAGGAGCTCAAGACCTTCGAGGACAAGGTGCTGTCGGCGAAGGAGCGCTCGCTGATGCGCGAGCGCGCGTTGTACGAGGCCCTGCTCGACACGCTGACCGGAAAACTCGAACCGCTGAAGGGCGCCGCCGCGGCGATCGCCGAGCTCGACGTGCTCGCCACCCTGGCCGAACGGGCCGAGGCGCTGGACTGGAGTGCGCCCGAACTCACCGACGAGGCCGGCATCCACATCGAGCGCGGCCGCCACCCGGTGGTGGAAAAGGTTCGCGACGAACCGTTCGAGCCGAACGACCTGCGGCTGGACGACGACCGCCGCATGCTGGTGATCACCGGTCCCAACATGGGCGGCAAGTCCACCTACATGCGGCAGAACGCGCTGATCGTGCTGCTCGCCCACATCGGCAGCTACGTGCCGGCTTCGCGCGCGCTGATCGGCCCGATCGACCGCATCTTCACCCGCATCGGCGCCGGCGACGACCTCTCGCGCGGGCAATCCACCTTCATGGTGGAGATGAGCGAAACGGCCAACATCCTGCACAATGCCACCGAGCACAGCCTGGTGCTGATGGACGAGGTCGGCCGCGGCACCAGCACCTACGACGGCCTGTCGCTGGCGCGCGCCGCCGCCGTGCACCTGGCCACGGCCAGCCGCGCCTGGACGCTGTTCGCCACGCATTACTTCGAACTGACCGAACTGGCCGGGGAGTTTCCGACCATCGCCAACGTGCACCTGGACGCGGTCGAGTTTCACGATCAAAAACGCGGCGAGCAACTGGTGTTCATGCACGCGGTGAAGGACGGCCCCGCCAACCGCAGCTTCGGCCTGCAGGTGGCCGCACTGGCCGGCCTGCCGAAGTCGGTGATCGCGGACGCGAAACGCACGCTGGCGAAACTCGAACGCGGCACGCACCAGCATGCCGCCGCAGTCCGGGCCGTCCCGGCAGAGTCGCCGCAACTGGGGCTGTTCGCGCCACCGGCGCCGTCGGCGGTGGAACATGCGCTGGACGCGATCGACCCCGATGCGCTGACCCCGCGCGAAGCTCTCGATGCGCTGTACCGGCTCAAGTCGTTGATCTGAAGTCCACGCGGCTTCACGTCACGTCGGCGTTCGATCGCTATCCTGAAGCCGTAGCCGCAGCCATCATCGATAGCCTGCAGCTATCGAACACATCGAAACAATCGAATTTTCATGGTCGCGGCATCGTCCTACCCTGACCAGGCCGCGACATCAGCCACGGCATGCAAGAGCCAAGGGAGTCGAAGGGTGCCGACGACGCCTCTGTGCACCGGCCCGGGCAAGAGACGCCCCTGGCAGGAACCCACTCATCGGTCGGCACTCGTCCCCAACCGGACCGGGTAGCCGGGCACAAACGACCAGAAGAAGAGAACCCATGTCAACCGAAACGAAGTGCCCGTTCCATCACGCCGCTGGCGGTGGCATGTCGAACCGCGACTGGTGGCCGAACCGGCTGAACCTGAAGATCCTGCACCAGCACTCGTCCCTGTCCGATCCGATGGGCGAGGGCTTCAACTATGCCGAAGCGTTCAAGAACCTCGACCTGGCGGCGGTGAAGAAGGATCTGCATGCGCTGATGACCGACTCGCAGGACTGGTGGCCGGCGGACTTCGGCCACTACGGTCCGTTGTTCATCCGCATGGCCTGGCACAGTGCCGGCACCTACCGCATCGCGGACGGTCGTGGCGGCGCCGGCACCGGCCAGCAGCGCTTCGCACCGCTCAACAGCTGGCCCGACAACGTCAACCTCGACAAGGCGCGCCGGCTGATCTGGCCGATCAAGCAGAAATATGGCCGCAAGATTTCCTGGGCCGACCTGATCGTCCTCGCCGGCAACGTCGCGCTGGAGTCGATGGGGTTCAAGACCTTCGGGTTCGCCGGCGGGCGCGAGGACGCCTGGGAACCGGACGAGGTCTACTGGGGTACCGAGACCGCCTGGCTGGACGGCGACAAGCGCTACTCCGGCAAGCGGGATCTCGAGAATCCGCTCGCTGCCGTGCAGATGGGCCTGATCTACGTCAACCCGGAGGGACCGGACGGCAACCCGGACCCGCTCGCAGCCGCCGCCGATATCCGCGAGACCTTCGCCCGCATGGCGATGAACGACGAAGAGACCGTCGCGCTCATCGCGGGCGGCCACACCTTCGGCAAGACCCACGGCGCCGGCCCGGCGTCCCATCTGGGGCCGGCCCCCGAAGCCGCCGGCATCGCGGAGCAAGGCCTCGGCTGGAACAGCAGCTTTGGCACCGGCAAGGGCGGCGACGCGATCTCCAGCGGCCTGGAAGTCACCTGGACCACCACGCCGACGACGTGGAGCAACGACTTCTTCGACAACTTGTTCGGCTACGAATGGGAACTGACCAGGAGCCCGGCCGGCGCGCATCAGTGGACGCCGAAGGACAGCGCCGGCGCCGGCACCATTCCCGACGCCCACGACCCGTCGAAGCGCCGCGCACCCGGCATGCTGACCACCGACCTCTCGCTGCGGTTCGACCCGGTCTACGAAAAGATTTCGAGGCGCTTCCACCAGCATCCGGACCAGTTTGCCGACGCGTTCGCGCGGGCGTGGTTCAAGCTGACCCACCGCGACATGGGCACGCTGGCGCGCTACCTCGGGCCGGAAGTGCCCGCCGAAGCACTCATCTGGCAGGACCCCATCCCTGCGCTCGACCATGCCTTGATTGACGAAACGGACACGGCCGCCCTCAAGGGCAGGATCCTGGCCTCGGGCCTGTCCGTCTCGCAACTGGTGTCGACCGCCTGGGCGTCGGCGTCCACCTTCCGCGGCTCCGACAAGCGCGGTGGTGCGAACGGCGCGCGCATCCGTCTCGCCCCGCAGAAGGATTGGGCGGTGAACCGGCCCGGGCAACTGGCGACCGTGCTGAAAACCCTCGAGACCATCCAGCGCGAGTTCAACGGCGCGCAGACCGGTGGCAAGCAGGTCTCGCTCGCCGATCTGATCGTGCTGGCCGGTTGCGCCGGCGTCGAGCAGGCGGCGAAGAACGCCGGCCATGCCGTGGCGGTTCCATTCACGCCGGGACGCATGGACGCCGCGCAGGAGCAGACCGATGTGGAGGCCTTCGCTGTGCTCGAACCGGTCGCCGACGGCTTCCGCAACTACCTCAAGGGCGAGTTCGGCATGTCGGCCGAGGCGTTGCTGGTCGACAGGGCGCAACTGCTGACCCTGACCGCGCCCGAGATGACGGTGCTGGTCGGTGGCATGCGCGTGCTGGATACCAACGTCGGGCAGACCCGGCACGGTGTCTTTACCGGGCGGCCGGAAGCGCTGAGCAACGACTTCTTCGTGAACCTGCTCGACATGGGCACGCAGTGGCAGGCCGTCTCGGACGCCGAGGAGATGTTCGAAGGACGCGATCGCCGCACCGGCGAACTCAAGTGGAGCGGTACCCGCGTCGACCTGATCTTCGGTTCAAACGCCGAGCTCCGGGCCCTGGCGGAAGTCTATGCAAGTCCGGACGCGCAGCAGAAGTTCGTGCTGGATTTCGTGGCGGCCTGGAACAAGGTGATGAACCTCGATCGCTTCGACCTCGCCTGATCTGCGGGGATGGACCATGAAAGTCCGGTACCGCCCGATCCGGAGCCGGCAGCTATTCGCGCCGCTGCGGGTCGTCCGGATCATCGTTCAGCGGCATGTCGAATGCCGGCGGGGTCATGCTCGGGTCGTCCTTGTCCGGCAGCGCGACATCCGGTATCGCATCGAACTGCGCACTGCCCGGGTCAGGCGTGTCGCCGGCGGACTCCAGCGACGGATCGCGCGCCGGCAACCGCCCCGACTCGACCAGTTGCTGGATCCGCTGGAACACCTCGGCGCGGCCGAAGGGCTTTTTCATGAAGTCATCGGCACCGTAGCGCTGCACGTAGAACTGCTCGGTCGCCTGCAGATTGCCGCTGATCATCACGATCGGAATGGCGCGGGTCTGCGGGTCGCGGCGCAGCGTGCGCAGCACGGCGAAACCGTTCATGCCGGGCATCACGATGTCCAGGAAAATCAGCGCCGGCTGCTCGCTGCGTGCCATCGCCAGCGCCGTCTCGCCGTCGCCGGCCTTCAACACGGCGTAGCCATCCTGGCTGAGCATCTTGCCCAGCACGGCACGGATGGTGGCCGAATCGTCCACCACCAGCATGCGCGCACCACGCGGGGCAAGAATGCGCGGCAACCGATGCCGTCGCTCGCTACCGCCGAGCAGTCGCCTGAACAGATCGAGCGTCGCCATGAGCCGCCTCCCCCTGAGGAATGGCGTCTAGTGTCCCGGTAGTCGCGCCATGGATGCAATCCTGAAGCCTCCCGATCCCGCTGCAGCGGGATCGGGGCGACTCAACCGGCATCGCTGCGGGACGGGTTTTTCAACTGCCGCAGCGCGCGCCGATCGTGCTTGCCGGGTCGGGTGGGCGGTCGGAGCAGGCCCGCGCCGGTCAAGCGACGCTGCTCGCGCGCCGCCTCGCGTGCCCGCTGGCTGGAGTCGCTCTCGCGGTACAGCGCCTGCGCCTGCGGCGCCGGGCCGCGTTGCCCGGACAGTGCCAGCACCGCCACCTCGACCCGCTCCTCGCCGCGACTGATCCGCAGCATGTCGCCGATCCGCACCGCCCGGGCAGCCTTGCAGGGCGCGCCATTCACCGCCACCTTGCCACTGCCGAGCGCCTGCTTGGCCAGTGCGCGCGTCCTGAAAAAACGGGCCGCCCACAGCCACACGTCGGCGCGTATCTCGGGCAATTCGGAATCGGTGCGCGGTGACATGCCGGCAGTCTATCGGGCTAGGCCGGAGGAGGCGAGCGTTCGCCTGGCCGAAATCATTGCTGCAAGCCCTGTTGCATGATTACCCGCCCAGCCACAGGTTGCCCAGCGGCACCGTGATCAGCGACAGCACGATGCCGGCGCCCAGCACGGTGTTGGCCAGCGTGGGCTCCAGATCGTACTCGTCGGCGAGAATCGCCGCGGACACCATCGGCGCCATCGCGGCCTGCAGCACGCCGACGGTGAGCACCAGCCCCTGCACGCCGGCGGCGATTCCCATCGCCCAGCACAGCAGCGGTGCCAGCAGCAGTTTCCAGCCCAGTCCCAGACTCGCCGCCGTCGCCTGTCGCTGGCCCGGATGAAACTTGAACTGCAGGCCCACCGAGAACAGCGCCAGCGGCGTCAGCGTGGCGCCGATCGGCGCCAACACGTTATTCAGCAGTTCCGGCCAGCCGCCCAGCCAGCCCACGAAAATGCCCAGCATCAGTGCCACGAACGCCGGAAACGTGAGCATCCGTCCGACGATCGTGCGCAGCTGTGGCGTGCGCCCGGAATACAGCGAAGCCACCACGATGCCGGCGGACGCCAGCAGCGGAAACGCGCCGAGCTGATCGGCCACCACCGCCAGCGCCAGGCCCGCCTTGCCGTGCATGGCCTGGATCAGCGGATAGCCCATGTACGCGGTATTGCCCAGGCCGCAGACCAGGATCAGCGCGCCGATGCGCTGTCGCGACCAGCCCAGCCGCGACCCCAGCATGCCGAACAGCAGCCACGCGCCACCGAAGGTGAGCCACATCGCCGCCACCAGAAACCACAGCTGCGGATCGAATCTCAGCCGCGGGATCAGCTCCAGCACCAGCGCCGGCAACGCCACGTTGAGTACCCACCAGTTGATCCCGTGCACCGTGCCGGCCGGCGGCTTGGCAAGTCGCGCGACCAGCACACCGAGTATCAGGCAGACAAACAGCAGCAACAGGGCACTCATGAGGCGACGCACGTCCTGGGGGGCCGCCCATTAGACGCGATGCAGCCGCCGGCGGGAAGTTGCCGTGGCCATGTGCGTTTTTTTCCTTTGGAGCGGCTTCCGCCGCGATGCTTTTAGCCAGAACAACCCAAGAGCATCGCGGCGGAAGCCGCTCCTACCAAAGAATCTCCCACAAAAGCCGCTGCCACAACGCATGGCTGTACCGGCATTTCATGGCAGCCCGAAGCGGCCGGGACGTCTTCGGGGATAATCCACTTCGTTGCCTCGATCGAAGCCCCCGACACCGCCCATGAGCGATCCCATCCACAGCGTGCACGGCCTCGCTGGCGACAGCATGCCGCCGGACTGGCCGCCACTGACCGCCGGCGAGGTCGCGCTCGTGCTGCGCGCGTATCCGCAACTGGGCACGCCGAACCGCATCGGCTGGCACAGCCCGCGCCCGTTGTCGGCCGCCTGCCTGGTCGACACGACCGCCGGCGTGGTCTTCGTCAAGCGTCATCACCGGCGGGTGCGTTCGACCGCGACGCTGGCCGAGGAACACCGCTTCATCGCGCACCTGCGCCGCGTCGGCGTGCCGATACCCGAGGTCGTGCGCAACGAACACGGAGAGACCGCGATCGCCCGGGGCGACTGGGTCTACGAGGTTCATGCGCGTGCCGCCGGCGTCGACCTGTACCGCGAAGCCATCTCGTGGTCGGTGCTGCCCAACCGCGAACATGCGTTCACCGCCGGGCGCATGCTCGCCGTGCTGCACGATGCCGCTGCGACCTACCGCGCCGCCCAACGCGACACGCATATCCTGGTTGCGCGCAGCGATCTGCTCTGCGCCGCCGATCCGGTTGCCGCCCTGCAGGCGCAACTGCCCTCACGTCCAGGCCTGGCCGATTACCTGCGCGACCGCGACTGGACCAGCGATCTCGACCGCCTGCTGAAGCCCTGGCATGCCGCCGTGCGGCCGCGCCTGATGCAACAGCCGCGGTTGTGGACGCACAACGACTGGCATGTCTCCAACCTGTGCTGGAGCGGTGACGAAGCCCACGCAACCATCACCGCCGTGCTCGACTTCGGTCTGGCCGCGCCCACGTTCGCCCTGTTCGACCTGGCCACCGCGATCGAACGCAACGCGATCGCCTGGCTCGAACTCGATCGCGGCGCCGACGCCGCGCATGCCGACGTGGCGCTGGCGCTGATCGCCGGCTACGGCGAACGTCGCCCGCTGGACAGCGCGCAACGGCAGCTGCTGACCGACCTGCTGCCGCTGGTGCACATGGATTTCGCGCTGTCCGAGGTCGAGTACTTCCACGCCATCACCCACTCGCGCCCGAATGCCGACGTCGCCTACGACACCTTCCTGCTGGGCCACGCCGCGTGGTTCGCCACGCCGCCGGGGCAGACATTTCTGCATGCTCTGCGCAGCAGCGCCTGAGCGGCACAACCCCGCGCAACGAGCCCTTCCAGCCATGCCCGACAGCGCCGGCAAACTGGGTGCCGAACCGGGGAATGGAACGGTGCGGGAGGGTGGCGCGCTCACGGCGAACCATGCCGACGCAATGGCGACGGCCGCCCGCTTCGTGTTTCAATAGACGTTCTTGAAGCGGGGGTGCCCGGCGTTGCCGGGCTGAGAGAGTCCCTTGGAACCTGATCCGGTCAGTACCGGCGTAGGGAGCTTGCCGAGTCGTCGCGTCCGTCCGGGCGGGCGGCTCGCCGTCGCTTCGTCTGCCCCCATGAGACGACGCACGATGCCGCTGCCCCGCACCCGCCTTGCCCTTGCCCTGCTGTCCACGCTGGCGCTTGCCCACGCGCCCACCGCGCACGCCGACGATACCGCCGGCAAGTCACACGCCACGCCGCTGGCAGCCGTCCACGTCAAGGCGAACACGGACCAGGGCTACCGCGCCGACAGCTCGCAGATCGATACTTTCGGCAGCTTCGGCAGCGCGCCGCTGCACGACACGCCGGCCGCGGTCAGCGTGATCACCCGCGACCAGATCGACGACCGCCAGCCGCGCACGCTCAGCGAGCTGGCCCGCTCCGATGCCGCGCTGGGCGACAACTACGCGCCGGTCGGCTACTACCAGGACATCGCCATCCGCGGCTTCGTGCTGGACCTGGCCACCGGCTACCGCCTCAACGACATGACCATCACCGGCGAGCAGCTGACGCCGCTGGAGGACAAGCAGCGGGTGGAAATCCTCAAGGGCCTCGGCGGGTTGGAGGCCGACGTGGTGGCCCCGGGCGGCCTGATCAACTACGTCAGCAAGCGTCCGGCCGACGTGCGCAGCGCCACCGTCGGCACCGACTCGCACGGCTCGCGCTACGCCGCGGTGGATATCGGCGGCTGGCTGTCGCCCCGCTTCGGCGTGCGGGTGAACGCGGCGCACGAGGACATGCATTCGTACGTCGAGCACGCCAGCGGCCGGCGCAATTTCCTCTCGCTGGCGGCGGACTGGAAGATCAGCCCGAACGCCACGCTGCAGCTGGACACCGACTACCAGACCAGCGGCCAGCGCTCGGTCTCCGGTTACCAGCTGCTGGGCGGCACCGCCTTGCCGTCGCATCCCAGCCGCACCCGCATGCTCGGCTTCGAGCCGTGGCAGCAGCCGGTGGGCATCGCCGCCAGCAATACCACCGTGCGCTTCAACTACCGCCTCAGCGACGCGTGGAGCGCGCAGCTGTCGGCCGGCCACAGCCGCAGCCGGATCAACGACAACGTGGCCTTCGCCTACGGCTGCTTCTTCTCGCCGGTCTGCGCCAGCGGCGCCACGCCGGGCTATTTCTTCGCGCCCAACGGCGACTACGACGTCTACGATTTCCGCAGCCCCGACGACACCCGCCAGAACGACGAGGCGCGTGCCGTGCTCAAGGGCAGCTTCGACACCGGCACCGTCAGCCACGAGATCAGCCTCGGTGCCAGCGCGTTTCGCCGCACCCTCGACCAGCGCCCGTACGTCTACGACTACGTCGGCACGGCCAACATCAGCGAGGCCAACCCGCCCTTCTTCGCGCCCTCGCCGAACCAGCCCGGCCCGTCCGCGCGCACCCTGACCAGCTGGCAGCACTCGCTGTTCGCGCTCGATCGCCTGCATCTGGGTGCGCATTGGCAACTGCTGGCCGGCGGTCGCTTCGTGCGCCTGCACGAGCGCGACTACGACAGCAGCGGGCTGCTCCAGCGCGATACCCGGCTGAGCAAATTCCTGCCGCAGACGGCGCTGATGTGGCAGCCCATCGCGCCGCTGACCGCCTACCTGAGCTTCAGCAAGGGCCTGGCGCTGGGTGGTCAGGCGCCGTACTGGGCATCCAACGGCGGCACCACGCTGGCGCCGCTGCTGTCGCGCCAGGTCGAGGCCGGCGTGAAGTACGACTGGGGCGACGCGCTCAGCCTCACCGCCGCGCTGTACCGCATCCGCCAGCGCTACCAGTTCGCGCAGCCGGACAGCACCCCCGAGGGCTTCACCTTCGTGCAGAGCGGCCAGGAAGTGCACAGCGGGCTGGAGCTCGACGCCGCCGGCCGGGTCAGCCCCAACCTGCGCCTCACCGCCAGCATCAACCTGATCCGCGCCCGCGCCCAGAACACCGGTACGCCCAGCTACGAAGGCCACCAGATCGTCAATGTGCCGCGCCTGCGTTCGGCCGTCTATCTGGATTATCGCCTGCCGTTCGCGCCGCAGCTGAGCCTGCTCGGCGGCTGGCGCTACGCCGGCACCAACCCCGCCACGCCCAATGGCAAGATCAGCGTGCCGGCCTACAACGTATTCGACGCCGGCCTGCGCTACGACAGCCAGTGGCACAGCCATACGCTGACCTGGCGGTTGAACGTGGACAACGTGTTCGACCATTTCTACTGGCGCGATACCGGCAGCGCCTACGGCGACAGCTACCTGTTCCCGGGCGCACCGCGGCTGGCCCGGCTGTCGCTCACGGTCGGGTTCTGAGATGACCTGGGTCGAACTCGCCGGCGCGCTGCTCAGCGCCTGGGGCGTCTGGCTCACCGCCAGGCGCCAGCCGTGGTGCTGGCCGATCGGACTGCTGTCGGTACTGGTCTACTCGTGGATCTTCATCGACGCCAGGCTGTATTCCGATGCGCTGCTGCAGGTCGCGTTTGCCGGCTTGATCGTCTACGGCTGGCATCGCTGGCTGCGCAACCTCGGTGAAGACGGCCGGGTGCGGGTCGCGCCGCTGCCCGCCGCGGAGGCGGCCACACACCTCGCGATCGGTCTGGCCTGCGCGCTCGCGCTGGGCTTCGCCATGCACCGCTGGACCGATGCCGCGCTGCCCTGGCTGGACGCCGCACTCTCCGCCTTCAGCCTGGTCGCGCAGTGGTGGCAAGGCCGCCGGCACATCGCCGCGTGGTGGCTGTGGATCGTGGTCGACGTGATCTACGTGGGCGAGTACGTCTACAAGCACCTGCTGATCACCTCGGTGCTGTACGCGGGATTCGTCGTGCTGGCCATCATCGGCCTGCGCGCCTGGCAATTCGCCCAACCCCACCCGGCGAGCCCGTAGGAGCGCACCCTGTGCGCGAAAAGCTCTTTGCCGGCGGGTGAAGGAAACAAGAGCTTTTCGCGCACACGGTGCGCTCCTACGGGTGGTCGCTGACGGCCGCGGCAGAAAAACCAACTGGCCGTCATGCGACAATACCGGCATCCAGCACAGACATCCCCATACCTGCATGCCCATCCCCAACGATGCATTCCGGCGCTTCCAGGAAGAGCTCGCCGCGATCGACCGCAAGGAACACCTGCCGACTGAAAAGCCGACCGGCAACATGCGCCTGGCGAACGCCCGGGCCGACTTCCTGTCGCTCAGGAAACGCTACGGCCTGAGCGTGGCCGATGTGGTTGCCTTCTTTCCCGAAGAGGAAGGCATTGCCTATCTGCAGCAACTCATCGCCGCCAGCGAAGCCAGACCGATACGCAAGCGCAAGCCCAAAGAAGCCTGAGCGAGCGGGCCGACGGCAGGCGCCGACCCGAGACTGCGGAGCCGTGCACCGATGACCATGACCCTGATCGCCATCAACGTCGCGCCGCCCGCCGTGGTCGCGCACGGCGACCGGTCGGTGACGACCGGCATCTTCAAGCAATCGGTGACCGGCCCGGTGGCGGTGCGCTGGCTCAACCTCGACGGCGACGGCCAGGCCGATCTGCGCAACCACGGCGGTGCGGACAAGGCGGTCTACGCCTATTCGCTGGATCACTACGCGTACTGGCGCGACGTGCTCGGCCGGGATGCCCTGCCCCATGGGCAGTTCGGCGAAAACCTCACAGTGACCGGGCTGGACGAAGCCGAGCTGTGCGTGGGCGACCAGCTGCGCATCGGCGATGCGCGGTTCGCCATCACCCAGCCGCGCGTGCCGTGCTTCAAGCTGGGCATCCGGCTGGCCGACACCGGCATGCCGAAACGGTTCGCCCAGTCGCTGCGCACCGGCTTCTACCTGCGCGTGCTGGAGCAAGGCACGATCGAAGCCGGCAACGCCGTGGACGTGGTGGCCCGCGGCCACGGCCACCTGTCGATCCGCACGCTGTTCGACGCCTACCTGAAACCCGACGACCCGGCCGCACTGCGCATCCTGGCGCGTGCGCTGGAAATACCGGAGCTGTCGACCGCCTGGCGCGCGCACATCACGGAGCGGCTGGCGCGCAGGGCGTGATGGACGGTCCGGACCATCGTCCGGATCGATCGACGGCCTGCGCCGAATCAGTCACAGGCCGGAAAGCAGGACGGAGAGCTCTTCGTCTACATGCCACGCTGAAGCGACGAGGCAGCAAAGACGAAAGACGCTGGACCCCAGCGTTCGCTGGGGTGACGGCAGGCGGTCAGGTTGGATTTTCGCGAACACCTGCCCCTCACCCCAGCCCTCTCCCCGCGGGGGAGAGGGGGCAACGAAAAGACGCCCAGCGCCTTACCCCAGCAACACCCGGTTCATCCGCTGCACGAAGGCCGCCGGGTCCGGCAACTGCGCGCCGGCGGCGATCTCGGCCTGCTCCAGCAGCAAGGTGGCCAGATCCCTGGCCTTGGCCTCGTCGGTTTCGGCCTCCACCCGCTTCAGCAGCGCATGCTGCGGGTTGATCTCCAGCGTGGGCTTGTTCTCCGGCATGTCGTGGCCGGCCTCGCGCAGCAGGCGGGTCAGGTGCGGGGCCATCTCGTAGTCGCTCAAGGCGAGGCAGGACGGCGAGTCGGTGAGGCGGGCGGATACCTTCACCTCGCCCACGCGATCGCCGAGCAGCTCCTTCAATTTCTTCAGCAGCGGCTCGGCGGCCTTGCTGGCCTGTTCCTGCTTCTTCTTGTCGGCCTCGTCCAGCGGCAGCTCGCCCTTGGCCACGTTCTTGAGCTTCTTGCCGGCATATTCGCTGAGGCTGCCCAGCATCCACTCGTCGATCCGGTCGGACATCAGCAGCACTTCGATGCCCTTGGCCTTGAATGCTTCCAGCTGCGGACTGCCCAGCGCCGCCGCGTAGCTGTCGGCGGTGATGAACCAGAGGGTGTCCTGGCCCACCGCCATGCGGCCGATGTAGTCGTCGAACGAGACGGTCTGCGCGCTGCCTTCGCCTTTGGTCGAAGCGAAGCGCAGCAGCTTGGCGATCCGCTCGCGGTTGTTGGCATCCTCGCTGATGCCTTCCTTGAGCGTGTTGCCGAACGCCTTGTAGAAGGTGGTGAACTTCCCCGGCTCGTCCTTGGCCAGCTTCTCGATCAGGTCGAGCACGCGCTTGACGCAGGCGCCCTTGATGCGGTCGAGCTGGCGGTTCTGCTGCAGGATCTCGCGGCTGACGTTGAGCGGCAGGTCGTCGGCATCGACCACGCCGCGCACGAAGCGCAGGTAGTTCGGCAGCAGCTCCTCGGCCGCATCCATGATGAAGACGCGCTTGATGTAGAGCTTCAGGCCCTTGCGCTCGTCGCGGCCGCCCATCATCAGGTCGAACGGCGGCTGCGAGGGAATGTAGAGCAGCGTGGTGAAGCTCTGGCTGCCCTCGACGCGGTTGTGCGTCCACGCCAGCGCGTCGTTGAAATCGTGGCCGAGCGACTTGTAGAAGCCCTGGTAGTCCTCGTCGGAAATGTCGGCCCTGGGCTTGGTCCACAGCGCCGAGGCGTCGTTGGCGGTTTCCCATTCGACGGCGGGCGCCTCCTCGCCGTCCTTCTCCGGGGCCTCCTTCGGGATGCGGATCGGGAAGGCGACGTGGTCGGAGTATTTGCGGATCAGCGAACGCAGCTGCCAGCCCTTGAGGAACTCGTCCTCGTCAGCCTTCAGGTGCAGGATTACCGACGTGCCGCGTTCGGCCAGCTCGACCGGCTCCAGCGTGTACTCGCCCTTGCCGTCGCTTTCCCACTTCACGCCCTCGCCGGCCGGTGCGTCGGCGCGACGAGTGATCACGGTGACCTTGTCGGCCACCACGAAGGCGGAATAGAAGCCCACGCCGAACTGGCCGATCAGCCGCGCGTCGGCCTTCTGCTCACCGCTCATCGCCTCCAGGAAACGGCGGGTACCGGAGCTGGCGATGGTGCCGATATTGGCCACCACCTCGTCGCGGCTCATGCCGATGCCGTTGTCGTGCACGGTGACGGTGCGGGCGGCTTCGTCCCAGCTCACGTCGATGTGCAGCTCGCTGTCGCCGGCGGACAGCTCGGGCTTGGCGATCGACTCGAAGCGCAGCTTGTCGCAGGCGTCGGAGGCATTGGAGATCAGCTCGCGCAGGAAGATCTCCTTGTGCGAGTACAGCGAATGCGTGACCAGGTGCAGTACCTGGGCGACTTCGGCTTCGAATTTGCGGGTTTCGGCGGGTGCGTTCATGCGTGGCAACTCTTGTCAGGCGGAAAGAACAAATGGCGGAACAGGCGCGATACCGGCAAGTGCCGACCCCTCACCGCGCCCTCTTCCTCCACGCGTCTCCACGTGGGGCGAGGGTTCAATGTGTCGGTCATGCCGCGCGCTACCCATCGACGCGGCGATGCACGGGTCACTCGGCTGCCGGGCGGCAAACGGGCGATGCCGAACCATGGGCAGTCATGCGCAAAGCCGCGTCCACGACCGCTTGCAATTATTCGGGGCGGCGAGCGGGAGTTTCAAGGGGCGTGGCGCGATGCACATGCCTGCCGAAGGGGCCATCCGACTGCTGTTTCCCGCAAACCCCGCCGCAAGCGACGCTACCCGGCAGCCCATAGAATATCCGCATGACCTATCGCGGCCGCTTCGCCCCTTCTCCCACCGGTCAACTGCATTTCGGCTCGCTGGTGGCGGCCGTTGGCAGCTGGCTGAGCGCACGGCACGCCGGCGGCCAGTGGCTGCTGCGGATGGAGGACATCGACCCCAGCCGCGAAGTCGCCGGCTCCGCCGCCGGCATTCTCGCCGCGCTGCCGGCCTTCGGCCTGGTGGCCGACGCACCGCCGCTGTTCCAGTCGCAGCGCCGCAGCGCGTACGACGCGGCGTTCGAGCGGCTGCGCGCCGCGGGCATGGCCTTTGCCTGCTGGTGCAGCCGCAGCGAGCTGGCGCTCGACGGCGGCATGCACCGCGATGGGCAATGCATCGCACCGGCCAACCCGGATCGCCCGCCTGCCTGGCGCCTGCGGGTGCCGGATATCGCGATCGATTTCCACGACGCGCTGCAGGGCCCGCAGCGCGAGCATCTGCGCCAGAGCGTGGGCGACTTCGTGATCCGCCGGGCCGATGACGCCTATTCGTACCAGTTGGCCTGCGTGGTGGACGATGCGTTCCAGGGCATCACCGAAGTGGTGCGCGGTCACGACCTGCTCGGCTCCACGGCGCGACAGATCTGGCTGCAACGCTGTCTCGGTCTGCCCACACCGGCATACCGGCACCTGCCGCTGGTGCTGGATAGCGACGGCCGCAAGCTGTCGAAATCCGACCGGGCCTTTCCGGTCGATCCGGCCAAACCGCTGCCTGCCTTGCGTCAGACGCTGGTTTTTCTGGGGCTGCCGGCACCCGCGGGAGCCAGCGACGTGCACGGTCTGCTGGCGCAGGCACTGACCGATTTCGACCCTGCCCTTTTGCCGCAATGCAGCGGTCGTTCTGTCGCCTGAACCGCTATAAAGAAACCGTGCATCGGCTCGCTGCGATGACGAATTGCAGCATTCATTTGCGATGCTGCCCGGAATGACACGCTCCCTCTTGCTTCACCACACAGGAGATCCATTATGACTCAGCGCACGGCATTGGTTACAGGCGGTACCGGTGGCATCGGTGGCGCGATCATCCGCTACCTGGCCGGCCAGGGGCATCGCGTTGCCACCAATTACCGTGACCCGGCCAAGGCTGAGGCGTGGCATCAGGCGATGGCGAAGGAAGGCATCGACGTGTGCATGGTGCCCGGCGACGTGTCCGATCCGGTCGCCTGCGAGGCGATGGTACGTGCGATCGAGGAAAAATGCGGATCGATCGATATCCTGGTCAACAACGCCGGCATTACCCGCGACTCCACGTTCCACAAGATGAATTACCAGCAGTGGATGGATGTGATCAACACCAACCTGAACGCCTGCTTCAACGTCACCCGCCCGGTGATCGAGGGCATGCGTGCGCGCAAGTGGGGCCGCATCGTGCAGATCAGCTCGATCAACGGCCAGAAGGGCCAGTACGGCCAGGCCAACTACGCCGCCGCCAAGGCCGGCATGCACGGCTTCACCATTTCGCTGGCGCAGGAGAACGCGAAGTTCGGCATCACCGTCAACACCGTCTCGCCGGGCTATGTCGGCACCGACATGGTGATGGCGGTGCCCGAGGAAGTGCGCGAGAAGATCGTGGCGCAGATCCCGGTGGGCCGCCTCGGCAAACCGGAGGAAATCGCCCACGCGGTGGCATTCTTCACCGGCGAACAAGCCAGCTGGATCACCGGCGCCAACCTCGCCATCAACGGCGGCCATTACATGGGCTGGTAAGCCCCGCCCCGGCGAGAATCCGTAGGAGCCCACCCTGTGGGCGAATGCTCTTGTCGGAATGATCGCGAAGAGCATTCGCCCACAGGGTGGGCTCCTACGCGAGCAGTTTTTCCAGCACCTTGCCGACGGCTGCGAAGGCGAACGTGCCGGTGACGTGGGTGGCGGCGCCCAGTCCGCCGCCGCAGGCAAGATTCAGCGCATCGCCCCCGGGCGGGCGGGCGCCGCAGACCGTGCCGTCGGGTTGCGGGTACTGCACGTTCTGCAGCGAGTACACCGCCGACACGCCGAAGTAGCGCTCCGGGCTGCGCGGAAAGTTGAAGTCGGCGCGAAGCTTCTTGCGGATCAGGCTGAACATCGCATCGTGCTCGGTGCGCGACAGGTCGCGCACGCGGATCTGGGTGGCATCCGTGCGGCCGCCCGCGGAACCCACGGTGACGATCGGCAGCTTGCGTCGACGGCACCAGGCGATCGTTTCCAGCTTCACCCGGAACGCGTCGCAGGCATCGAGCACCACGTCGTAGCCGCGATCGAGCAGTTCGTCCAGCGAGGACGGGGTGAGGAAGCGCTCGATCGCCTCCAGCCGCAAGGTCGGGTTGATCGCGTGCGCACGCGCCGCCATCACGCCGACCTTGGACTTGCCGAACTCGCCGTCCAGCGCATGCAGCTGGCGATTGGTATTGGACACGCAGACTTCGTCGGCGTCGATCAGGGTGAGCCGGCCAATGCCGCTGCGCGCCAGCGCCTCGGCAGCCCAGGAGCCGACACCGCCGACACCGATCACGCAGACGTGCGCCTGCGCCAGTCGGGCCACGCTGCCGGTGCCGTACAGACGCTCCACGCCCTGAAAGCGCTCGGCGGGGAAACCGGTGTCGCTCATGTCGCTCATGTCGGCATGCCGGCGGCGGCGAATCGTGTCTGCGCGAGTGTCATCGGCTTGCCCCTGCGGTGTGGCGTGCATTTTATCGTGGTCGCGTGGAACAAGCGCAGTTCGCAGGTTATGCTCACCGACTTCCCGCCTGCGACGGAACCGGATTGATGCGTGCTGCACTGCTGCTATTGCTGGGCCTGGTGATCGGCGTGATCGGCACCGTCAATGCCGTCAATGCGTTGAATGCGCGCAACCCGATGCCGCACGCGGTGATGGTGACGATGGATTACCACATGGGCCAGCTGGCCCGCGCGCTGAAAGCCCGGCAGTGCGATGCCGCGAAGATCCGGCAGCACCTCGGACGGCTGCAGTCCACCGCCACCGACATCGTGCCGGTGTTCGACCTCAGCGAAAAGCCGTTCAATGATGCCGCCGGACATTTGCAGGGGAAGATCGAACAGGCACTGCTGGCTGCACCTGCCGATTGCACGGCACTGGCCGCTGCGCTGAAGCCGATCGGCGGCGCCTGCAAGAGCTGCCATCAGAAATACCGCTGAGGCGAAAAGCCCCCTCCCCAACCCTCCCCTGCTGCAGCAGGGGAGGGAGAAGAAGGGAGTCAGAAGCGAATCTTGCCGCGCCATATCTGCCCGTACATCACCCAGTCGCCGAGCAGGCTGTACAGCGGGTACTTGAACGTGGCCGGGTGGTTTTTCTCGTAGGCGAAGTGGCCGATCCAGGCGAAGCCGTAACCGGCCACCGGCGCCAGCCACAGCCAGCGCAGCTGACCGGTCAGCAGCGCCGCCAGCACCACCACGATCACCAGGCTGCTACCCGCGAAATGCAGGCGCCGGCACACGCGGTTGCTGTGTTCGCTCAGATAGTACGGGCAGAACTCGGCAAAGCTGTCGAAACCGGACATGGGTAGCTCCGCAACGGATCGGCCCGCTCAGAGTGGACCACTCGCGCGGCCGCTGCAAGCCACTCACGACGGCAGCGGAATGAACTCTTCCGTATCGCCCGGCACCGGATCGAAACGCCGCGCCTGCCAGTCGGCCTTGGCCTGTTCGATGCGCTCGTGCGTGCTCGCCACGAAGTTCCACCACAAGTGACGCTCGCCATCCAGCGGCGCACCGCCGAACAGCATCAAGCGGCTGGCCACGCGGGCGAGCAGCAGCGGCGCCGACGGTCCCGCCTGCACTGCCATCTGCGTGGCGGCCAGTTCCAGTTCGCCCCAGTCGACCGCCCCGGCGGCCACATGGATGCCGCGCTCGACATGCTCCGTCGGCAAGATCAGTTCCGCACCGGCCTGCATGATCACCTCGAGCAGGAACATCGGGGCGAACACCTTCACCGGCGACGCCTGCCCATACGCCGTGCCAGCGATCAACACCGCGTCCACGCCGGGTTGGCGAATGGCCGGCAACTCGGCCCGTTCGTGGTGATGAAACTCCGGCGCGATCTCCGCATCGGCCTGCGGCAACGCCACCCAGATCTGCACGCCGTGCAGGGTCTGGCCGTCGCGACGCGCATCCGGCGGCGTGCGTTCGGAATGCACGATGCCGCGGCCGGCGGTCATCCAGTTCACCCCGCCGGGGTAGATGTCGGCCAGGCTGCCGAGACTGTCGCGATGGCGGATCGTCCCCTCGAACAGCCAGGTGATCGTGGCCAGCCCAATGTGCGGATGCGGCCGCACATCCATGCCCTTGCCGGGGGCGAAGACGGCCGGCCCGATGTGATCGAAAAACACCAGCGGCCCGACGTGCCGTGCCTGCAGCGCGGGCAGCAGCCGACGCACGCTGAAACCATCGCCGAGATCGTGCAGGTGGCCTTCGATCAGGGTCGGAGCAGTTTTCATCACGAACTCCTTGCAATTACCAGGCACGCCGATACTGATCCGGCGCGTCGATTTGCGCGCCCAGCAGCTGCGCTGCGCGACGCGGAAAATACGGATCGCGCAGACTTTCGCGGGCGATCAGCACCGCATCGGCTTCGCCGTTGGCCACGATCGCAGCCGCCTGCGCAACCTCGGTGATCAGGCCCACGGCACCAGTGGCGATGCCGGCCTCGCGCCGGATGCGCGCGGCAAACGGTACCTGATAGCCGGGCGCCAGCGGAATGGCGACCTGCGGCAGCAGGCCGCCGCTGGAGACATCGATCAGGTCCACGCCCAGCGGCTTCATCTGCTGCGCCAGTTGCACGCTCTGCCCGATATTCCAGCCCGCGTCGGCTTCGGCCCAGTCGGTGGCCGAGATGCGCAGCCACATCGGCAGCACGGCCGGCCAGACCTCGCGCACGGCGGTGACCACCTCGCGCACCAGGCGCGTGCGATTCTCGAAACTGCCGCCGTAGCGATCGGTGCGCCGGTTGCTCAACGGCGACAGGAACTGATGCAGCAGATAACCGTGCGCCGCATGCACTTCGATCAGTTCGAAACCGGCCGCCAGCGCACGTTGCGCGGCCGCGCGGAAATCCTCGATCACACCCTGGATGCCCGCCTCGTCCAGCGCCTGCGGCGTAGGCCAGCCAGCATCGAACGGCAACGCCGACGGCGCCACCGTCAGCCAGTCGTCCTGCCCGGCCGGCAACGGCCCGTGTCCTTGCCACGGCCGTTGTGCACTGGCCTTGCGCCCGGCATGCGCCAATTGCACGCCAGCGATCGCGCCCTGCGCGCGGATGAAGCGGACAATCGGTCGCCATGCCTCGACCTGCGCCCGGTTCCACAGACCGGTATCGCCCTGCGAGATGCGGCCCTGTGCCGATACGGCCGAGGCCTCGGCGATCACCGCCGCCGCGCCGCCCACCGCGCGACTGCCCAGGTGCACCAGATGCCAGTCACCCGGCAGGCCGTCGGTGGCCGAGTACTGGCACATCGGCGAAACCACCAGCCGATTGCGCAAGGTGAGGCTGCGCTGGACAAACGGTTCAAACAGATTCATGGGGCGATTCCGGCAGGTATCAGCCCACCAACGTGCAGGCAGGTCGCTGCGGTATCAAGCGGCCTTGTCGTCACCTGATCAGTGCCGGGTTTCAATAACCGTTCGCTCCGGCGCGTGGCGTAGCGAAGTCGAGGGGCCCGGAACAAACGGTTGAAACAGTATTGTGCTGTGCATGAAACCCTGCACTGATCAGGCGCTGCCATGTCCGGCGATCCAGGCGGCAATGCGCGAGGCGATCGGTGCCGGGATTTTCATCCAGCCGAAGTGATTGGCCGGATCACCATGCATATCCTGCGACGTGACGACATCCAGCGTCTGCGTCGTCTGCGGCATCTTGCCGAGCAGCCAGTCGAGCGACGCCGGCGGCACCATCCAGTCGTCATGCAGGCGCAGCGCCAGCAGAGGCAACTGCAAAGATGCCAGTCGCTGTTCCAGATCCTGCTTCACGCCGGTCGCCGCATAGCAGCCAGTGCGGCCGGTACGCGCCCAGTCGGCGATCAGGCCGCGCGCCTCGTTGCCGCCAAAACCGATCCGGCGTCCCGGCATGTAGCCCACCACACCGGCCAACAGCGGGGCGACCGCATAGGCGGCCTTGATCAGCCAGCCATGCCGGAAGCGACGCCAATAGGGCGAGCCGCTGGCCACCAGCACCAGGCCGGCATGCTCCTGCGGATGCAGGCTCGCATACAGCGAACCGAGTTGACCGCCCAGGCTGTGCCCGCCGATCCAGCACAGCGCATGCGGCCAGCGCTGCCGCACCGTCGTCAGGGCCGCCGGCAAATCGTCCAGCAGCAACTCGCGATAGGCCCAGTTGCAGGCGCGGTCCGCACGCCGATTGCTGGAACCGATGCCACGCCATTCATGCAACACCACAGCGACGCCGTGTGCCGCCAGAGCCTCGGCCAACGGCAGATAATGTCGCGCCGGCACACCCAGCGCCGGCAACCAGTACAGCAGCCGGCGCCATTCGCCAACCGGATGCACGCACAGCAATTCAAAGCGGGAGCCGTCGCCCACCGAAACCGGCAGCACCGATGACCCGATCGGCGCAGCCGTCGCCGATGCCGGCTGCTGCGACGCTTTTTCATCGGAAGGATCGGACATCGGGACAGGCTAACGGAATTGGCGCAACAACCACAAAGAACCACTCGCGATGGAGGTGAGCCACCGATGCCCGGCAATCGGCCCGGCAACCGCGCGATCGCCCGCAAACCACCCCGAAGGCGCTTTTGGGGGCCGGGAAATTGATCGCATCGCCGCGCGCGCACGTGCGTACTGGTCGCGAAACTCTGCATGCCTCCCGGCCGTTGGTTCCACCTGGCATTCCAGGGTCGGTTACTGCCGGCTCTGGCCTCACCCGCGACGCTGGCGATACGCTGCCGGTTCGGGCAGCATGAGCATGCAAAGCGCTGTCGACAAGAGAGAATCTGGACATCAAAAAGTGTCGCAAAAATTTACACTTTTCATGATTTCAGCACGGGCATCTGTTGATAATTCAATAAAATTAATGGTTTGTCATATTGGAACAATATTTGCTTGAAAATAAACATCGATTGAGGCAATGAAGCGGTTCAGAAAAATCGACGCGTGCATCTGCCAGCACGAAGCGAACAACGCAGGGTAGTCCCGATGAAGAGATTCCTGGCTCTGAGTGGTTTGACACTGGCGGTAATCCTGCCGATGTCCGCGCTCGCCGCCATTGACACTGGTGAGGATGGCGGCGGCACCCTCGCCCCGACAAGCACCACCATAAACATAAACTTGGATAAGGTCTTTACCGGCAGCATTCCAGATGGCATGGGTCCATGGCTGAAGGCTACCTTTACGTCAGACATGGGGGCCTCCTCAGGAACGCTGACATTGACTTCGTACCTGAGCAACCCGGATTTTGTGCAGGGTCTGAACAGCAACAGGTCCGCAATCGGATGGGCCTTCTATCTCAACCGGACGGTCACCGGAATCAACTGCACATCGGGAACCTGTGCGGATAACAATGCATTTTCGGAAACGGGCGGTTTCAACAGCGGTCCGGTGCCCGGCGTGTTCAATCTCGCCTTCGGCTGGTCATCGGGCAACCGGCTCCAAAGCGGCAGTTCGGCGGTTTATGACCTTACGTTCAGCAGTGCGTTGAATGGCAATTCGCTTGCGGTCAACCCAAACGAATGGTTATCGGTGGCGCATGTGCAGGGGATTCTCGGTGGCTGCAGCGGCTGGATCGTGTCGGGTACAGGAACGACTCAAGGTGGCTCGCCTTGCATCACGCCTCGGCAGACGGTGCCGGAACCTGCGGCGATGGGCATTTTCGGCCTCGGCCTGTTGCTGATGGGGTTGTTTGTGGGTCTGCGCCGGCGCTACGACTGAGCGACTTCTCTAGTTCAGCATGGCGATCCCCCGCAAGGGCGGGCCAGTCTTTTCATGGTTTGCAGGGCTTGCACCTCCAGGCAGGCGCGCCCTGTCGGGCGCCCACAAAAAAACCAGCTAAGTGGCTGGTTTCGTTGTGTTTCTTGGACTGTATTGGACGTCCTGAAACGGTGTAATGGTGCCCAAGAGGGGACTCGAACCCCTACGACTTGCGTCGCTACCACCTCAAGGTAGTGCGTCTACCAGTTCCGCCACCTGGGCAGGTGTGTTGCTTAGTGCTGCTTGGTCGTTGTCGCGGGCGCCGGTACCCCGCCCTTGTTTTCGACCGCAGCCGGTGCCGCCACTGGCGGTGCAACCGGCAAGGTAGCGTCGCTGGCCGGTGCACGGGAGGCTGCGGGTACTTCCGAAGCGGCAGGTGCTGCGGGCGCTTGCTGGGTGGCGGACTTCTTGACGAGCGCGGCCATCACGCCCAGATCATTGGCGGTGCTGGTCGGCCGGCCGCTGCCGTGCAGGTAGATGCCCATGCTCAGGCTGAGCAGGAAGAACAGCCCGGCTAGGATGGCGGTGGCACGGGTCAGGAACGTGGCCGATCCGCGTGCGCCGAAGACCGTGGCCGATGCGCCGGCACCAAAACCCGAGCCGGCATCGGCGCCCGCGCCGTTCTGCAACAGGATCAGCACGATCATCGCCGCAGCGACCAGGATGTAGAACACGCTGAAAATGACAAACATGATTGTTTATTGAACCTGTAGCGCTTGATGCGCCGCGGCGCAGATCCCAAGGAAATCGGAGGCCACCAGAGCGGCTCCGCCGATCAGCCCTCCGTCCACGTCCGCCTGCGCGAACAATTCCGCGGCATTCGCCGCCTTGACGCTGCCGCCGTAAAGCAGTCGGGTCAGACGGGAAATTGTAACATCTTCCTTTTCCAGTTGGCTACGAATGAAAGCGTGCACCTGTTGCACCAGTTCCGGCGTGGCGGTGCGGCCCGTACCGATCGCCCAGACCGGCTCATAGGCGATCACCGCGGTATCGAAGCTGGCGATGCCGCTGTGCGTCAGCACCGCCTGCAGCTGGCGCGCGATGACCGCCTCGGTTTCATGCGCCTCATGCTGCGCCAACGTCTCGCCAAGACAGAGAACCGGCGTCAGGCCGCCGGCACGTGCCGCGGCGAACTTGCGCGCGACCAGCGCGTCGCTCTCCCCGTGATATTGCCGGCGCTCGGAATGGCCGACCAGCACCCACCGCGCGCCGATGTCCGCCAGCATCGCGGCGGAAACCTCGCCGGTATAGGCGCCCTGCCCCTCGTGTTCACTGACATCCTGGCCGCCGATGCCCAGCCCCGCATCGCCATGGTTCGCCGCCAGTTCGGCGATGTAGGGAAAGGGGGGGAACACGACCACGTCGATCGAGGTCGGTCCGGCAGCCGCGATCTCTCGCATCAGGGCGGCAGCCATCGAACGGCTGCCATGCATCTTCCAGTTGCCGCCGACAAGTTTCTTGCGCATGGTCTGCTTCCGTTGCGATCAGGCTGCCAGCTTACTGATCGGCCGAATCATCGGCAAACCCCACAAGGGCTGGTGCGGGCAGGCCAACCCGAACGAGAATGACGCCCCACCACGAGGAATGGCCGATGTCGCCTGCCCGCCCGCTCAGTCTGGTCACCGGCGCCTCGGCCGGCATCGGTGCCGCGTTCGCGCGCGAGCTGGCCGCGCACGGACACGACCTGGTATTGACCGCGCGCCGCCTGGATCGGCTGCAGGCGCTGGCCGGCGAGCTGCGCGAGCGATATGGCAGGCAGGTCACGGTGCTGGCGCATGACCTGGCCGATCCCGCCACCCCGCTGGAGTTGTTCGACGCACTGGAGCAGCGCGGCCTGCGGGTCGACTGGCTCGTCAACAATGCCGGTTACGGCGTGCCCGGCACGTTCGAGGCGAACGACTGGACCACCCACGCGGATTTTCTGCAGGTGCTGCTGACCGCGCCCACCGAACTGGTGTGGCGGCTGTTGCCCGGCATGCGCCAGCGCGGCTATGGACGCATCATCAACGTCGCCTCGCTGGCCGGCCATGTGCCCGGCCCGGCCGGACACACCCTGTATGCCGCGGCCAAGGCCTACATGATCAAGTTCTCGCAGTCGCTGGCCCTGGAGAACCGGCCGGCCGGCGTGCACGTCTGCGCCTTGTGCCCGGGCTTCACCTGGTCTGAATTCCACGACGTCACCGGCACCCGCGACAAGATGAACCGGCTCCCCGGTTTCATGTGGCTTAGCGCGGAAGAAGTGGTGGCGCAAGGCATCGATGCGGTGGAACGCGGCACGGCGGTTCACGTCACCGGCCGGGTCAACCGGGCGATCAAGACTCTGGTGCAACTGATGCCCGACCGGCTCGCGCTGTGGCTGTCGGCGCGCGAGGCCGGACGCTACCGGAACACCGAGCGATAGACGGCGGGCCCGGTCGGGTCAGATCAGCTTGATCTCGCGCAGCCGCTGCAGCAGGTATTCGTGCGCGGTGATCGGGCTGTCGTAGCGGCGAATATCGAGGGTGGGAACCCGTCTCACGATGCTTCCAGCCGATGGGCTTCGGCCGCCGACTTCACGACCGCCGCAAGCCCTGCGGCCAGCTGCTGCACTTCCGCCGCATCGGCCGCCTCGATGGTGACGCGCACCAGCGGTTCGGTGCCCGAGGCACGCAGCACCACCCGGCCGCGGCCGTGCAGGGTCCGCTCCACCTCGGCCAGCGCCCGCTGCACCGCGGCGCTCTGCAGCGCCTCGCGCGCACCCGGCGCACGCACATTCAACATGACCTGCGGCATTTTCCTGAGCCCCTGACGTGCCATGGCCAGATCCTGGCCGGACAAAGCCAATACCTCCAGCACGGCCAGCGCGGCGACGATGCCATCGCCGGTGGTGACGCGATCCAGGCACAGAATATGACCGGAAGTTTCGCCGCCGAGCATGCCGTCGTGCTCGCGCAACTGCTGCATCACGTAACGGTCGCCCACATTGGCGCGGATCAGCGGTACGCCGAGTTCGGCCATCGCCAGTTGCAAGCCGTAATTGCTCATCAGAGTACCGACCACCGGCCCCTTCAGCAGGCCACGCGCCAGCAGGCTGCGGGCCAGCACGTAGAGGATGTCGTCGCCATCGGCAAGCGCGCCATGCCGATCGACCAGCATCACCCGGTCGCCGTCGCCGTCGAACGCGATGCCGATGTCGGCCGCATGCGCCAGCACCGCCTGCTGCAGCGCCTGCGGATGGGTGGAGCCGACCTGGCGATTGATGTTGAAACCGTCCGGCTTGTCGCCGATCGCCACTACCTCGGCGCCGAGTTCGGCAAACACCCTGGGCGCCACCTGGTAGGTTGCGCCGTGGGCGCAGTCGAGCACCAGCTTCAGTCCATGCAGGCTGAAGTCCTGGACCACGGTGGCCTTGCAGAATTCGGTGTAGCGCGCTACCGCATCGCGGATCCGGCTGGCCTTGCCGAGTTGTTCGGAGGGTACCGTGACGAAATCGGCGTCCACTTCCTGCTCGATCGCCAGCTCGATCTCGTCGGACAGCTTTTCGCCGCTGGCGGAAAAGAACTTGATGCCGTTGTCGCAATGCGGGTTGTGCGAGGCGCTGATGACGATGCCGGCACTGGCGCGCATCGAGCGGGTGAGAAACGCCACCGCCGGCGTCGGCATCGGCCCGAGCAGCCCTACGTCGACACCGGCAGCCACCAGGCCCGCCTCCAGCGCCGATTCGAACATGTAGCCGGAGACGCGCGTGTCCTTGCCGATCAGCACCATGGGGCGACGATCCTTGCCGTCGCGCACCAGCACGCTGCCCACGGCGCGGCCCAGGCGCAGCATGAAATCCGCGCTGATCGGCCATTGTCCGACCAGACCGCGGATGCCGTCCGTACCGAAGTATTTACGCTGGTTCATCGTGGCCTTCTGTCCCGAACGGTTGCTCCTGCCTCTCCGGCGAAGCATAACGCTGGATCGCCATCATGGAAGCACTCACTCGTCGTCCGGCCAGCGCGGCATGGCGGGTTTCTTCTCTTCGCGCCGGGGCACGCTGTCGAGCGCATGCACCGCCTGCCATACGGCCAGCGCGTCGACCGTGGCGGCCACGTCGTGCACGCGCACCATGCGCGCGCCGCGCTGGACGGCGATCAGTGCCGCCGCGGCCGAACCGGCGGCACGTTCGGCCGGCACGGTCCTGCCAGTCAGCGTGCCGATCATCGCCTTGCGCGACAGCCCGACATACACCCCGCCGCCCAGGTTGCCGAAGCGTTCCAGCGCGCACAACAGCGCCAGATTGTGTTCCAGTGTCTTGCCGAAGCCGAAGCCCGGATCGAGCATCACCTTGCGCCGGTCCATGCCAGCCATCTCGCAGGCGAACAGCCGGTCGGTGAGGAAGCGATGCACTTCGCCGACCACGTCGTCGTAGTAGGGCTCGACCTGCATGCCACCCGGCTCGCCCTGCATGTGCATCAGGCACACCGGCACGCCCAGTTCGGCGGCGGCCTCCATCGCCCCCTCGCGGCGCAGCGCATGCACGTCGTTGATCATGCCGGCACCGGCGGCGACCGCCGCGCGCATCACTTGCGGCTTGGAGGTGTCGATCGCGACCGGCAGCGTGGTGCGCGCGATCAGCTGCTCGATCACCGGCAGCACCCGCCGCAATTCCTCCTCGACCGATACCGCCGCCGCACCGGGACGGGTCGACTCGCCGCCGACGTCGAGCATGTCGGCGCCCTCCTGCGCCAGGCGCAGGCCATGCGCCACGGCCGCTTCCACGCTGTCGTGCGTACCGCCGTCGGAGAACGAATCGGGGGTGACGTTGAGGATCCCGACCACCCGCGGGCGATCGAGTCGCAATGGACGCCCGGCACAGTCGAGCACCGGCGCAAACAGATCGATCGACATGCTCAACTCCTCACTGATCCGACACTGCACCCGGCCTGCTGCGCGACACCGGCATCAGGCCCCGACCGACCCGCCCAGCTCGCCCATGAAACGACGGTAGTAACGCAACTCCTCGATCGAATCGCGAATGTCGGACAGTGCGGTGTGCGCCGATTCCTTGCTGACGTTCCTGGCGATGTTCGGCGCCCAGCGCCGGGCCAGTTCCTTGAGGGTGGAAACATCCAGATTGCGGTAATGGAAGTAGCGTTCCAGCCGCGGCATCTGGCGGTGCATGAAGCGCCGGTCCTGGCAGATCGAATTGCCGCACATCGGCGACTTGCCCGGCGGCACCCACGCGCGCAGGAAATCGACCGTGGCCAGCTCGGCCATCGCATGGTCGGTCTGCGAGATCAGCACCTGCCGCCAGAGCCCGGACTTGTGATGCTGGTTGCTGTTCCAACTGTCCATCGACTCCAGCCGGTCGATCTCGTGGCGGATCGCGAATACCGGGCCTTCGGCCAGCACGTTCAGGTCCTTGTCGGTGACGACCGTGGCGATCTCCAGAATCGAATCGTTGTCGGTATCGAGGCCGGTCATCTCCAGATCGATCCAGATCAGGTTGTCGTCGTGTGCATGGCTCATGGGATCTCCTTGATCTGTACGAGTTTACCAGTCTTGCGTGGCAGCCTGTCGGCTTTTGAGCATGCGATGATTCGCCTATGCAGACCTTCTTCTGGCATGACTACGAGACCTTCGGCGCCGACTCGCGGCGCGACCGGCCGGTGCAGTTTGCCGGCGTCCGCACCACGCTGGAGCTGGAAGTCGTCGGCGAGCCGGTGATGTTCTACGGCAAGCCGCCGCGCGAGATGCCGCCGCATCCGGATGCCTGCATGATCACCGGCATCACCCCACAGCTGGCTGAACGCGAGGGCGTCAGCGAGGCCGAGTTCGCCGCCCGCGTGCACGAACAGCTGGCGATGCCGGGCACCTGCGGCGTGGGCTACAACTCGCTGCGCTTCGACGACGAATTCACCCGGCAGATGCTTTACCGCAACTTCTACGAGCCGTACGGCCGCGAGTGGGAGAACGGCAATTCGCGCTGGGACCTGATCGACCTGGTGCGCCTGTGCCAGGCGCTGCGGCCGGAAGGCATCGTCTGGCCCGTCCGCGAGGACGGCTCGCCCAGCTTCAAGCTGGAGCACCTGGCCAGCGCCAACCAGCTCAGGCAGGAACACGCCCACGATGCGTTGTCGGACGTGTATGCACTGATCGACCTGGCGCGGCTGATCCGCGTGCGCCAGCCGCGGCTATGGGACTGGTATTACGGCCTGCGGCGCAAGCAGAAAGTGTTCGAGCTGCTCGACGTGGCGAACATGACGCCGCTGGTGCACGTGTCCTCGCGCTACCCGGCCAGCCGGCATTGCCTCGCCGTGATCGCACCGCTGGCGGCGCATCCGAGCCGCGCCGGCGAGGTGATCGTGTACGACCTGGCGAGCGACCCCACGGCATGGCTGGCGCTGGACGAAGACGAGATCGCCGACCGCATGTTCACCGCGCGCGCCGATCTGCCCGAGGGCGTCGAACGCATACCGCTGCGCACCGTGCGCGCCAACCACGTGCCGGCGCTGGCCCCGCTGTCGGTGCTGCGGGGCGTGGAGCTGCCGCGCCTGCAACTGGACCTGGATCGCTGCCTGGCCCACCGCGACGCGCTGCACGCGATCGACGGCTTGCCCGAGAAACTGCAGCGAATTTTCCAGCGTGCTGCCGAGTTGCCGCCGCCGGAAGATCCCGAACTGGCGCTGTACGGCGGCGGTTTCCTGCCCGATGCGGACAGGAAGCTGCTGACGCAGGTGCGCGCCACGCCACCGGCGCAGCTGGGCGAACGCGCGTTTCCGTTCCGCGACCCGCGCTATCCGGAGCTGCTGTTCCGCTACCGCGCGCGCAACTGGCCGGAAACGCTGGATGCCGCCGAACAGGCCCGCTGGGACGCCTTCCGCACAGCCCGCCTGACCCGCCCGACAGCGCTGACCAGCCTCACCCTCGACGACTACTTCGCCCGCCTTGCCGAACTGCGCGCCGACCTGCAGGCACAGGGCAAGCTGGCCCTGCTCGACCAGTTGCAGGCCTGGGGCGAGGAACTCGCCGCCAGCATCGATATTTTGTAGGAGCGCACCCTGTGCGCGATGCTCTTGCTGCACGCGCCTCAAAAGCCATCGCGCACAGGGTGCGCTCCTACAATGGCCAACCCCGACATCGCCAATGACCACCCCCGACATCGCCGTTCGCCGACCCGCCATGCCACAAGCCTATTTCACCCCCGCCACCTTCCGCTTCCTGAGCGCACTGGATCGCCACAACAGCCGCGAATGGTTCGCCGCGCACAAGGGCGACTACGAGCGCCATGTGCGCGAGCCGTTCCTGCAACTGATCGGCGACCTGCAGGCGCCGCTGGCGAAGATCAGCCCGCACTATCGCGCCGACACGCGCAAGAACGGCGGCTCGCTGTTCCGCATTTTTCGCGACACGCGCTTCTCGAACAACAAGCTGCCGTACAAGCCGTGGCAGGGTGCGCGGTTTTTCCACGAACGCCACCGCGAAATTCCCGCGCCCTCGTTCTACATGCACATCCAGCCAGGCGCCTGCTTCGCCGGCGGCGGCATGTGGCATCCGGAACCGGACGCGCTGAAACACATCCGCGGCTTTCTGTCCGACAACCCGTCGGCGTGGAAACGCGCCACGCAAGGCAAAGCCTTCCGCGCGCACTTCACCTTCTGGGGCGAATCGCTGAGCCGCCCGCCGCGCGGCTTCGATCCCGATCACGAACTGATCGAGGACCTCAAGCGCAAGGATTTCGCCGCCGGCGAAGGCTTCGACGATGCGCTGGCCTGCTCCGCCGAACTGTTGCCGTGGGTGGTGCAGAATTTCAAGCGCATCGCACCGCTGCTCGACTACCTGTGCGCGGCACAGGAACTGGAGTTCTGAGTTCCCCGTAGGAGCCCGCTCGCGGGCGATGCTCTTCGTTGCTGCATCAGAACAAAAGCATCGCCCGCGAGCGGGCTCCTACGAATTCGTGTTGCGGCTTCCGTCCCGGCGCAACGAATGGGCGGCCACAGCGATCCCGATCAGCGCGGTACACGCCAAATGGTGCGCCGGCGCCAGCACGCCGAAGCGCTGCGCCAGCATGCCGATCTGCGCATGCACCGGCAGCAGGCCGAGCGGCACCGCGAAAAACACGAATACCACGACGTAGCGCAACTCCAGCGCGCCGCCGGGCGCGGCCGGCAGCAGCGTGCGGACGTCGCGCGCATCGGGTCGTTCGCGCGGCAGATCGGGGAATGCGGCAATGGCGGACGTGATCGGAGAATCGTCCCGTGGGTCAGGCCTGATCGAACGGAATCGTCAACACGTCGGCAATCGCATCGGTGCCGGCCAGGCACATCAGCAGACGTTCGATGCCCAACGCCACACCGGCGCAATCGGGCATGGCATCGAGTGCAGCCAGCAGGTACGCATCCAGCGGCAGCTCGCGCCGGCCACGTGCGCGGCGCATGGCGTTGTCGCGCTCGAAGCGGACGCGCTGCTCGGCGGCGTCGTTCAATTCGTGATAGCCATTGGCCAGTTCGTGACAGCCGAGGTACAGCTCGAAGCGCTCGGCCAGCGGCGGTTCGCCGGGTCGAACTTTCGCCAGCGCACACTGGCTGGCCGGGTAGTCGTGGATCACCGTGATGCGGTCGCGTGCAAATGCCGGCTGCAGTTTGTGGGTGATCAACAGGTCGAGCCAGTCGTCGCGGGTGAGTCCAGCCGGATCGATGCCGTAATCAGCCAGCGGCGCGCGCAAGGTGTCGATGCTCGCGTGCAGCGGATCGAGCCCCAGCTCGTCGAGGAACAACTGGCGATAGCTGACGATCACCACCTCGGCACGCCGCTGCACCAGTTCCAGCGCAGCCTCGACCAGCGCTATGGTCTCCTCCATCAGGCGCCGGTGATCCCAGCCCACCCGATACCACTCCAGCATGCTGAACTCGGGATTGTGCCGGCCGCCGGCCTCGCCGTTGCGGAACACCCGGCCCAGCTCGTAGCAATCGCCGATGCCCGCGGCAAGCAGCCGTTTCAGCGCAAACTCGGGCGACGTGCGCAGCCAGCGCTCGCGCGCGCCGGCGTCCACGTGGCCGCTGAACTGCGTGCTGAAGCTCTCGATGTTCGGATCGGTGTTGCCGGCGGCCGACAGGATCGGGGTCTCGACTTCGAGCACGTCGCGTTCGGCGAAGAAGGCGCGGATCAAGGCATTGAGGCGTGCGCGCAGCCGCAGCGCTGCATACGTGTCGACACCAGTCATGCCGACCACGCCGCGTTGTGCAGGATCACCCGGCCGCCCTCATGCGCCTGCAGCAGCGCCAGCAGCTGCGCTTCGTCCCATACCGGCACGCCCAGCTCACTGGCCTTGTCCAGCTTGGAGCCGGCCGCTTCGCCGGCGACCACGAAGCTGGTTTTTTTCGATACCGAGCCGGACACCTTTGCGCCGAGTGCCTCCAGTCGCTCCTTGGCCTCGTCACGGGTCAGCGCCGTCAACGTGCCGGTAAGCACCACAGTCTGGCCGGCCAACGCTGCCTGCGCCGTGCGAGCCGAGGCCGGGATCGCGGCCAGCAGGCGCTGCATCGCCGCCTCGGCCTCACGCAGCCGCGCCAGCGCATCCGGATCGCCCAGGAACGATTGCAGATTTGTCGCTGCCGCCTGCGGCAGGCCCGCGGTGATCCAGTGCGCGGCGCCGCCGGCCAGCAGCTTGTCCAGCGTGGGAAAATGCTGCGCCAGCAAGGCCGTGCGCTTGGGGCCGAGCTGGTTGATCTTTGCCATGTCCAGCAGCGTGGCCAGGCCCAGCCGCTCGCGCAGGCGCGGATCGGGATCGCCTTCGTCGCTGAAGACGATGTCCGCCGCGAGCAGCGCATCGACCACCTGCTGGTTGCCCTGCTGCGCGAAGAAACCGGCAATCGACGCGGCCACCTCGTCGCCGATGTCCGGCAGCACGCGCAGCACCGGCGCCGGCATGCTGCGCACGAACTCCAGCCTTCCCAGCCACGCCGCCAGCGTCTTGGCCGTGCTCTCGCCGATATGCATGATGCCCAGCGCGAACAGGAAGCGCGCCAGCGTGGTGTGCTTGCTGGCCTCGATCGCCGCGACCAGGTTCTCCGCCCATTTGGTGGCCACCTTGCCGGCTTTGACAGTCTCCGGAGTAGTACCTTCGCGCTCGTCGATCGCCTGCTTCATGGCGACGAAACGCTCGACGGTGAGTCCGTACAGATCGGCCGGCGTGTGCACGATCTCCAGCTCGACCAGTGCGTCGATGTAGCGCTCGCCCAGACCGTCGATATCCATCGCGCGGCGCGAGGCGAAATGAATCAATGCCTCCTTGCACTGCGCCGCGCAGATCAGCCCACCGGAACAGCGGTAGGCCGCCTCGCCTTCCTCGCGCAGCAGCGCCGAACCGCACACCGGGCAATGCGTGGGCATGGCCCAGGGCCGGGTGTGCGGCGGGCGCAGCCCGGGCATCACGCGCACCACTTCCGGGATCACGTCGCCGGCGCGCCGCACGATCACCGTGTCGCCCACGCGCACGTCCAGCCGCGCGATCTGGTCGGCGTTATGCAGCGTGGCGTTGGTGACGGTGACGCCGGCCACCTGCACCGGCGCCAGCCGCGCTACCGGCGTCGCCGCGCCGGTGCGGCCGATCTGGATCTCGATCGCCTCGACCGTGGTGGTCTGTTCCTGCGCCGGGAACTTGTGCGCGAGCGCCCAGCGCGGCGCCCGCGAGACGAAACCCATCACCCGCTGGCCGGCGTAATCGTCCAGCTTGTAGACCACCCCGTCGATGTCGTACGGCAGGCGGTCGCGCTTCGCGCCGATCCGCTGGTAGTAGCCGATCAGGCCGTCGAAGCCGCGCGCGACATCCACTTCCCTGGAGACCGGAAAGCCCCACTCGCGCAGTTGCCGCAAGGTCTGCGAATGCGTCGGCGGCAGCTCGCCGCCCTCGACCACGCCGACCGCGTAGGCGAAGAAACTCAGCCGCCGTTTGGCGGTGATCGCCGGGTCGAGCTGGCGCAGCGAACCGGCGGCGCCGTTGCGCGGATTGGCCAGCGGCTTCTCGCCATGCCGGCGGGCGTAGTCGTTGAACGCCGCGAAATCCTTGCGCAGCATCACCACTTCGCCGCGCACTTCCAGCACCTCGGGCCAACCGGTGCCGCGCAGATGCAGCGGAATCGCGCGCACCGTGCGCAGGTTGGCCGTGACGTCCTCGCCGGTCTCGCCGTCGCCGCGGGTCGCGCCCTGCACGAACACGCCGTGCTCGTAGCGCAGGCTGATCGCCAGGCCGTCCAGCTTCGGCTCGACCGAAAAAACGGGGTCGCGCCGATCCAGCGTCTGTTCGATGCGTCGCTCGAATTCGGCCACCTCGCGGTAGCGCTCGCGGTCGCTCTCGCCCGCCTGCTCGAACGCGTTGCCCAGCGACAGCATCGGGATCGCATGACGGACTTCGGCGAAACCGCCGGTCGCGCGCGCGCCCACGCGGCGGGTCGGGGAATCGGCGCTGGCCAGCGCCGGATGCGCAACCTCCAGCGCCTCCAGTTCGCGCATCAGCCGGTCGTACTCGGCGTCGGTGATCTCCGGGTCGTCGAGCACGTGGTAGCGGTAATTGGCCTGCTCGATCCGGTCGCGCAAGTCGGCGGCGCGCGCCCTCAGTTCGGCGGAAACGGCGGCGGGGTTCATGCGGTCATCCTCATCCGTCGAGTTTAACGATATGCCTGCTGCAGCGGCGCCATCGCATCGATCGAAAGTAAGCGTAGCGAAAGATCGCGGCGCTAGCTTGGGAAAATGGCAGCGCTGTCCATGTCGCTGCGGGAGGAGCCCATGCGTGCGTCACGTCTGGCCGCATTCCTCGTTGCCTGCACTCTCTGCGGCAACGCCCATGCCGGCGGCGGCCCGTTCGGCATCGATCACCGCCTGCACTACGACAACAGCGGCATCTGGAAGCGCAGCAACCAACAGGTTCTCATGTACGGCTCGATCCTCACCGTGGGTGTCGGCGCGCTGGCGTTCGGCGACGGCAACAAGCTCGGCGACACGTTCTGGCGTTCGGCCGATGCGATGCTGATCTCGGGTGTCGGCGCCCAGGCGATGAAATACACGTTCCAGCGTGAACGGCCATCGCAGACGTCCGATCCGAACCGTTTCTTCCAGGGCACCCACGCGCAGAGTTTTCCCAGCGGCGAGGTCGCGGCGATCTCGGCGGCGGTCACCCCGTTCATGGTCAACTACGGCAGCGAGCACCCGGCCGTGTACGCGCTGGCGCTGCTGCCGGCCTACGACGCGGTTGCCCGCATGAAGACGCATGGGCACTGGCAGAGCGACGTGCTAATCGGCGTGGCGCTCGGTACCGGCGTGGGACTGTGGACCGCGCATCGCCATTCGTCGCTGCTGGTGGGTTGGCTGCCGGGCGGCTTCAGCATCGGCTATGTGCATCACTTCAAACCCTGATGCACCCGCCAAGCTGAAACGCGACTGACTTCCCGAGCGCTCACCCGGAATAAAAGCTGTCACAGCAGCTATCATGGCGCGGTCATGCCTGCCGACGCGTCCAACCCTCCCCTGCCTGCTTCGGATGCCCTGCTGGCGACTCTTTCCGAAGTGTCCTCGCGTCATCGTTTTCGTGGCCTGATCTGGTTGGTCGCTGCCTCGTTCTTCATGCAGGCGCTCGATTCGACCATCGTCAATACCGCGGTGCCCGCGGTGGCCAATGCGCTGGGCGTGACGCCGCTGGGCATGCGCACGGCACTGACCAGCTACGTGCTGACCCTGGCGATCCTGATCCCGGCCAGCCCATGGCTTTGCGATCGTTTCGGTACGCGTCGGGTATTCGCTACCGCGATCGCGGTGTTCGGTCTCGGATCGCTGCTTTGCGGTCTCGCCCAGACCTTGCCGCAACTGGTTGCAGCCCGTGTGCTGCAGGGCGTCGGCGGCGCCGCGCTGATGCCGGTGGGCCGCTATGTGCTGGCACGCAGCATCGACAAGCGCGAGTTCGTGCAGGCAATGAGCACGGTGGCCACGTTCGGCCTGCTCGGCTCGGTGCTGGGGCCGTTGCTGGGCGGTGCGCTGGTGCAGTTCACCAGCTGGCGACTGATTTTCCTGATCAACGTGCCGGTGGGCGTGCTCGGACTGTGGATGAACCGGCGCGGCATGCCGGACTATCGGCTCGCCCGGCCGAACCGTTTCGACCTGCCGGGCTTCGTGCTGTTTGCCGCCGCCTCGGCGCTGCTGCTGGCCGTCGCGGAAATGAGCGGAAGCACGGTCGATCATGCGGCTGGCATGGCCACTTGCGGCGCGCTGGCGCTGCTGTTCGGCACGCTTTACGTCTGGCACAGCCGGCGCACCACGTATCCGGTGGCGGACCTCACCCTGCTGCGCGTGCGCAGCGTGCGGGTGGCGCTGGCCGGCAACTTGTTCACCCGGCTCGGCATCTCCGGCATGTTCCTGCTGCTGGTGCTGTTCCTGCAGGTGGGTTGCGGCTGGTCGCCGTTGATGGCGGGCCTGATGATGGTGCCGCAGGCATTGGGCTCGATCGGCGCCAAATGGCTGATCCATCCGCTGCTGAACCGGTTCGGCTACCGGCGCATGCTGCTGGGCAACACCATGATCGTGGCCGGCCTGCTGGCTTCGTTCGCGTTGCTGGACAGCTCCACGCCGACCTGGTTGATCGGCGCGCTGACGTTCGTCTACGGCGGTTTCATGGGGCTGCAATACACCGCGATGAACACGCTGATCTACACCGACCTGGACGTCCGGCACGCCTCGATGGCTTCCTCGATGGCATCGACCGCACAGTACCTGTCGATGAGCTTCGGCATCGCACTGGCCACCATCCTGATGGAGCTGTTCCTGGGTCGCCATGCGCACGTGCCGGCCGCCTATGTCGGCGCCTTCCATGCCGCCGTGCTGTTGCTGGCGCTGGTCACGCTGGCTGCCGCACTGATTTTTCTGCGACTGCGACCGGACCATCCCGGAAGCCATGCCGGCATGCTGCAGCGTGCCACGCGTTGAACGCATGGGTGGCGGGCATCCGGGCCGACACGGGTAACTGATACGCTGTGCCGCGATCGACGCAACGATTTCACCCAGAGGATTTTCCATGCGATGGCTGCCCGCCCTGGTCGCCCTGGCCACGCTGCTTGCCAGCGTGCCCGTGTCCGCGGCCGAACCCGGCGCCAATGTGAACTTTCATCTGAGCCAGCATCCGATCGGCTGGATCGCGCTGGCGCTGTTCGTGCTGGCCTACGTGGCGGTGATCCTGGAAGAACGCATCCATGTCGCCAAATCCAAGCCGGTGGTGCTGGCGGCGGCGCTGATCTGGGGCTTGATCGCCTGGCACACCGGCAGCGCGACCGGCCTGGCCGCGCAGACCCGGCAGGCTTTCGAGACGATGTTCCTGGAATACGCGGAGATCTTCTTCTTCCTGGTGGTGGCGATGACCTACGTCACCGCCATGGGCGAGCGCGGCGTGTTCGAGGCATTGCGCGGGCAGCTCGTCCAACGCGGCTTCGGCTACCGCAGCCTGTTCTGGATCACCGGGCTGCTGGCGTTCCTCCTCTCCCCGATGCTGGACAACCTGACCACCGCGCTGGTGATGTCGGCGGTGATCCTGGCAGTCGGCGCCGGCAATGCGCGCTTCATCACGCTGGCGCTGATCAACCTGGTGGTGGCGGCCAATGCCGGCGGCGCCTGGAGCGCGTTCGGCGACATCACCACGCTGATGGTGTGGCAGGCGCAGAAGGCGGATTTCTTCGAGTTCTTCCGGATCTTCCTGCCCGCGCTGGTCGACTGGCTGGTGCCCGCCGTACTGATGTTCTTTGCATTGCCCGCCGGCAAGCCGGAGCGTGCGGCCAACGACAGCCGCATCAAGCCCGGCGGCATCGCCATCTGCCTGACCTTTGTGCTGACCATCATGATCACCGTGGCCGGCCACCAGCTGCTGGGCATGCCGGCGGTATACGGCATGCTGACCGGCCTGGCGCTGCTGAACCTGGTGGCCACCCGCATCGACCACCGCCAGCGCCGCTATGCGCTGGCGCAGGGTATCGAGCCGCAGGGTTATTCGATCTTCCAGATCATCGCCAACGCCGAGTGGGACACGCTGCTGTTCTTCTACGGGGTGTTCGCCTGCGTCGGTGGCCTGGCCGCCATCGGCTATCTGGAACTGGCCTCGCACGAGTTGTACGGCACCTTCGGGCCGACCGTGGCCAATGCGGCGATGGGGCTGCTGTCGGCGGTGGTCGACAACATCCCGATCATGTTCGCGGTGATCAAGATGAACCCGCCGATGGATCAGGGGCAATGGCTGCTGATCACCCTGACCGCCGGCGTCGGCGGCAGCCTGCTGTCGGTCGGCTCCGCCGCCGGGGTGGCGCTGATGGGCGCTTCGCGCGGGCACTACACCTTCATGCGCCACCTGCGCTGGAGCTGGGCGATCGGCCTGGGCTACGTCGCCAGCATCGCGTTGCACCTGTGGCTGAACGCGGCGCTGGTCACCGGCTGAGCGGTCACGATCGTGGCGCGCGTGCTGTAGCATCCGGCCATCATCCGGGGGAACGCCGACGCCATGCACCACGCCGCCGATATCCTGCTGACCCTGTTCATCATCTTCGTCGCCGCGCAGATCGGTGCCGAGATCGCCCAGCGCCTGAAACTTCCCGGCGTGGTCGGCGAGATCGCCGCCGGCGGCGTGGTCGGCCCGTCGCTGCTGGGCTGGCTCACTCCCGCACAGATCCTGCCCGGCACGCCGCTGGACGTGCTGGCCGAGATCGGCGTGGTGCTGCTGCTGTTTTCGGTCGGCCTGGAAACGCGGCTGGACGACCTGAAAAAGGTCGGCAAGAACGCCTTTCTGGTCGGTGTGCTCGGCGTCATCGTGCCCTTTGCCGCGGGCGCGCTGTGGGCGCATGGCGAAGGCTTCGAGTGGGTCAAATCGCTGTTCGTCGCCGCCGCGTTCGTGGCCACCTCGGCCGGCATCACCGCGCGCGTGCTGCAGGAACTGGGCGTGCTGCAGCGGACCGAGAGCCGGGTAATCCTGGGCGCCGCAGTGATCGACGACATCCTCGCGATGCTGCTGCTGGGCGTGGTCTCCTCGTTGCAGGGCGGCGGCACGCCGGACCTGCAATCGCTGCTGCTGACGCTGGCCGGCGCGATCGGTTTCGTCGCCATCATCGGCTGGGGCGGTACCCAGGTGATGCGCCGCGGCTCCAGCTGGCTGGAGGCACCGATCAGCCCGCACTCGGCACTGAGCGTGGTGCTGGCGATCTGCCTCGGCCTGGCGTGGCTGTCCACCCGCTTCGGCCTGGCCGCGATCATCGGCGCGTTCCTGGCCGGCCTGATCGCCTCGGAAACCCGCCAGCGCGATCAGCTGGAGCACCAGACGATGCCGTTGCTCGCCTTCATCACGCCGTTCTTCTTCGTGGTGACCGGTGCCAAGGTGAACCTCGGTGAGCTGGCCCATGTCGACGCGCTGGTGATGCTGGCGATCGTTACCGCGATCGCCATCGTCTCCAAGCTGGCCGGCGGCTTTCTCGGCGCCTTGTCGCTGGGTCGGCGCAGCGCCACCATCGTCGGCTTCGGCATGGTGCCGCGCGGCGAAGTGGGCGTGGTGATCGCCAGCCTCGGCCTGGCCGCCGGGGTGTTCAACGAGCGCATCTATGCCGTGATCGTGGCAATGTCGCTGCTCACCGCGATGGTCACCCCGCCGGTGCTGGCCTGGCTGCTCCGACGTGATGTCCCCGCGGTCGAACCCGGGCCCGCCAGCAACTCCGACTGACCGAGCGCAACCCGCGGCCGTGTTGCTGACCAGGTCCGCATCCACCAGCGCGCTCTTTACCTGCCTTTCAGCCCGCCGGCGCAATGTGGCGTTGTGTCCCACCACTCAAGGAGCTACCGCATGAAAGCACCACTCCTCCCGCTCGTCGCGATCCTGGCACTGGCGGTCGCACCGCTGGCGCAGGCGCAGTCCTCGCGCGGCGTATTGATGCGATCGGACGGCATTTATCTGCGCTGTGACCAGTGCGGCACGGTGGAACGCATCGAGCACAATGTCACCGGGGGGCGCAATCACGGCACCGCCGGCGCGATCCTCGGCGCCGTCGCCGGCGGCGTGCTCGGCCATCAGGTCGGCAAAGGCAAGGGCAAGGAACTGGCAACGGTCGGTGGCGCGGTCGGCGGCGGTTTTGCCGGCCATGCCATCGGCACCGGCGGCGGCAGCGAAAGCTGGACCATCCGCCTGAAAATGGGCGACGGCAACTACAGCAACATCCAGGTGAAAGACGCCAGCGACATCCGCGAAGGCGATGTCGTGCAGGTCGACGCAAACGGAAACATCACACGGATTCGCTGAGCGGTGCCGGAGACCGGTTCCTTGCCGTCAGTAGGCGTCAGGAACCGTATCCGGCGACCAGCACCTGAGCTGCGAGTGAACCTCTTCGATCTGCAGGGTGGCGATCAGCTTGTCGGCTTCGCGACGCGTCGTGAACAACATCACGGGTTCGTCGGCCTCGGTGTCGTACACCACGTAGCCATCGCCTGCGTTGCGGACTTCGAGCATTTCCACGGCCTCATGATGGCGAACAAGTGTCCCGCGCGTGCGGTCCATTGACATTCCGACGTCAGCATCCTGCCGACCTGTTCAGGACGCGGGCCGGAGACGGGTTTATGCGTGCCTATTGACCCGGGCGGTTAAATGGTGACACCTTTTCTTCCATCGGCCATGTAGGAGGCGACATGCGACAGCACCTTGCAGCAAAGGGTTTGTGCGTGCTGATGGCCTGCGGGCTGACCACGATCGCCGTTGCCCAGTCGACCCGTTCCAGTGTGGAAAAACGGATTCAGGCGCTGGAGGCACGAGTTACCGCACTCGAACAGCGCGAGGCTTCGTCCCACCCAGCCAGCCCACCCGCCGCGGCCCTGTCCAAGCAGACCGCAGTGCCGGCCACACGCCCGATGCCACCGCCGGCCGCTGCGCAGACATCAACTGCCCACCCGGCGGTGCTGGCGAACTGGTCCGCCCTGCATCGCGGCATGTCGCAGCGCCAGGTCGGCGATGTGCTCGGCATGCCTGACAGCAAGCAGGTGCGGCCGATGACCGAAGTCTGGTTCTACCCCGGCGACCGTACCGTGCTGTTCGACCGCAACGGCAAGCTGGACAGCTGGACGCATTGACCGAGTCAGCGGTACGGCAACGGTACCGAACGACTTTCGTGCCAGGCCCGGGATCGGAACCCGGCGTTTTGCCGGCATCCAACAAACCACTCACCGGCCCGGCCAGCGACCGGACAGGCAAGTCCGGCGCCGTTTTTCACGCACGAGAGCCCACCGCTGATCGGCCGTTCAGCAACACAAAGGCATGATAGCCAGACCCGGAGGTCTGGACCGAACCGAAAGCTGTCAGGCGATAGCCGACGCTGCAACGTCTGGCGGAACCGACGAACCGGGCACCTCCACTGCGCAGGAGTCCGGTCATGCTTGAAGTGCGAAGGAGAAACAACGGCTTTCTGGTCTACGACACCGACGCCGGCGAACCGGTGGTGCTCTTCACGACCCGTGAAGAAGCAGACGAACTGATCGAGTCGCTGCAGATTCAGGAACAGCGTGCCCAGCTGAGGCGGTGGTCCGTCGACGCCGTGCCAAGCGTGCATTGATCGCTGTCGCCCTGACGGCTGATATGGCGGAGAGAGTGGGATTCGAACCCACGGAAGGTTTGACCCTTCGCCGGTTTTCAAGACCGGTGCCTTAAACCGCTCGGCCATCTCTCCAGAAATCGTGGTCCTGCCGAAGGCGCGCGTTGCGCGCCACTACGGCGGCGCAGTTTATCAGGAACGTTGCGCTGGCCGGGCGTTGCTGCCTTTTCTGGAGAGTGCAATCAGACAGCCCAGCAGGATCGCGACGGGGATCAGGCCGCCGAGCAGTGGCAGCAGCAGCACGGGTTCGCGCACGACCATCGGCACGATCTGGGTGGCGCTGGCATAGGCGATCACACCGATCCGCCAACCGCGACGGTGGGCGGCGAAGCGGAAGCTGGCGATGAGCAGCGCCACGGCGATGGCCGAGATGCTGAAGTCCAGCGTGTGCATCGGCCACCACACGGCGAAGATCAGGCGGCTGCCGATGAAGGCGAGCAAGGTGCCGATCAGGCACAGGCTGGTGATTTTCTCGACCTTGCCCCACGAGACTTGCGGCAGCGGCGCGTTCATGCGATGCGATCCAGCCCGGCCATGTACGGGCGCAGCACGTTGGGCACGGTGATCGAGCCGTCGTCGTTCTGGTAGTTCTCCATCACCGCGATCAGGGTGCGGCCGATCGCCAGGCCGGAGCCGTTCAAGGTGTGCACCAGTTCGGGCTTGCCGGTCTCGATGTTGCGCACGCGCGCCTGCAGGCGACGGGCCTGGAAATCCTCGCAGTTGGAACAGCTCGAGATCTCGCGGTAGGTCAGCTGGCTGGGCAACCATACCTCCAGGTCGTAGGTCTTCACCGCGGTGAAACCCATGTCGCCCGAACACAGCAGCAGCTTGCGGTACGGCAGCTCCAGCTTCTGCAGCACGGTCTCGGCATGGCCGACCATTTCCTCCAGCTGCGCATGCGAGTCGCCGGCGCGGGTGATCTGCACCATCTCGACTTTCTCGAACTGGTGCTGGCGGATCATGCCACGGGTGTCGCGGCCGTAGCTGCCGGCCTCGGCGCGGAAGCACAGCGTGTGCGCGGTGAGCCGCATCGTCAGCGCTTCGGCGTCCTGGATCGTGTCGCGCACCAGGTTGGTCAGCGAGACTTCGGCGGTGGGGATCAGGTAGCGCCGGGTGTCGCCAACCTGGGTGGCGAACAGATCCTCCTCGAACTTCGGCAGCTGGCCGGTGCCCTGCATGCTGTCGGCGTTGACCAGCACCGGCACGTTGCATTCGAGATAGCCGTGCTCGGTGGTGTGCAGGTCGAGCATGAACTGGCCGAGCGCGCGATGCAGCCGGGCGAGCTGGCCGCGCAGCACGGTGAAGCGCGCACCGGACAGCTTGGCGCCGGCGTCGCCGTCGAGCCAGCCGTGACGCTCGCCCAGCTCGACGTGGTCCTTCACCGCAAAATGGAACGCGCGGGGTTTTCCCCAGCGGCTGATCTCGAGGTTGTCGTTCTCGTCACGGCCGATCGGCACCGACTCGTGCGGGATGTTGGGGATGCCCAGCGCGATTTCGGCAAGTTTGGCCTGCACCTCGGTGAGCGCCTGTTCGTTGGCCTTGAGCTGGTCGCCCAGGCCAGCGACTTCGGCCATCAGCGGCGCCACATCCTCGCCCCTGGCCTTGGCCTGGCCGATCGCTTTGGAACGCGTGTTGCGCAGGTTCTGCAGTTCCTGGGTCTGCATCGCCAGCTGCTTGCGGCGGCTTTCCAGCGCCTCGACGGCACTCACGTCGAGGTCGAAGTGGCGCGTCGCCTTGAGGCGCGCAGCCGTTTCGGCCAGGCGCGTGCGCAGCAGTGCGGGATCCAGCATGGCTTCGAGTCCAGGTGAGGCTTGAACCGTGGATTATCGCCGCCGGGCGGCAATCGCCGCAATGAATGCCGGGCCGCGCGATTCCGCAGCCCGGCCTGTCGCCCGGCTCAATGCGCCTGCTGACGCTCGCCGCGACCCAGCCACCAGGCCATCGCCGCACCGGCGATCAGCCAGCCGATCAATTGCTCGACCAGCGCGGCCTGGATCAGGCTGGTCGGAAAGCGGTACCAGTTCCAGTACGGCACCAGCGTGCTCAACCAGGCGAATGACACAGCGACGGCCGCCACCGCGATGCGCCGCCGGAAGCCCGGCCCGGCCAATCCCATCATGAACGCCAACCCCAGTGCGCCGAGCGTGTCGGACGCCCATTGCCGCCCGATCTGCGGCCCCATCCTGGTCATGTCCGTGCCTTGCGGCTGGTACACCACCCAGGCGTAGGGCGAGCGTATGGCCTTTTGCGCATAGGCGATGACCTGCGCCGGGTCCTTGCGTGTCTTCGGATCCAGCGCGGGCAGCACATAGACACCGGCGTGTTCGCCGAGCCCTTGATGCAGGCTGCTCAGCACCACGTTCTCGTCGGCCGGCAGCTTGAAGCCCACCTGGCCCAGCCCCAGCATCATGTGCGCCGCCACGCCCCAGATGAACATCACGATGCCACCGATCAATCCGGCCACCAATACACGCATGCTTCGCCCCTCCCTCGTTAGCGATGCAATGTATGCTGCATCGTGCCGTACAGGCAAGGGCGAACCTGATTAGTGTCGAGTTTCAGTGCAGAGCGCAGCACTTTCCACCCGTTCGCCCTGAGCGTAGCGTAGCGAAGTCGAAGGGCAGCCCTTCGACTTCGGCCCTTCGGGCCTACGCCTGTCCTGAGCTCACCGAAGGGCTCAGGGCGAATGCAGTAGCCGCCGATGCCTGCCCCACAGTGGGGCTGCGGATCCGATGCCCAGCACTAGCATAGTGATCGAAGCATGTCCGTCCACCTCCCATGAAAGGACCAACACGCATGAATACAACGATCGATCGTTCCGCACCCCACCGCACGCTGCATCGCTGGGCGTTGTCGGTGACATGTATCGGCATCGCGCTCGGTGTGCTGGCGGTGCTTGCGGTGGTGCTGCCCGGGCCGGCTTATCGTTACGGGCTCATCGGCTTGAGCACCGCCTTCGGCGCGATTCGCATCGGTGCGATGGGCGGTCTCGCCGCCGGGGCCATCTCGCTGGTGGCGATCGCGCTGACGCTGTTCGCACGCCATCGCCGCTATGCCCTCTATGCGATCGTCGGCCTGCTGCTGGGCGCGTTCGCTTTCGTGCCACCGTGGCTGCTTGTAAGAAAGGCCCGGTCGCTGCCGGCGATTCACGACATCAGCACCGATACCGTCCACCCGCCCCAGTTCCAGGCCATCTTGCCGTTGCGCGCAAAGGCGCCCAATTCGCCGGTCTACGGCGGTGCCGAGGTTGCCGCCAAACAACATGCGGCCTACCCCGATATCCGGCCGCTGCATCTGGCGCATCCCGCCGCCGAGGTGCTGGCCGCCGCGCACGAGGTCGCCCTGGCCATGGGTTGGCGGATCGTGGCGGAGCAAGCCGATGCCGGGCGGCTGGAAGCCACCGCGACCACGCGCTGGTTCGGCTTCAAGGATGACGTCGTGATCAGGGTGCGTCCCGAGGGCAACGGGTCGCGTCTGGATATCCGCTCGGAGTCGCGCCTGGGCGGAAGCGACGTGGGCGCCAATGCGGCGCGCATTCGCCGCTTTACCGCCCGACTGCAGCATCGGCTTGGCCGCGCCGGAACCTGATCGGCCCGTGCCGGCGGGATCGCACTCATGACCGTGCGGCGGGATCCCGCCGCGCACGGCTGCGGCTGCTGCGCAAGGCGTCGAGCTTTTCCTTGAGCTGGATTTCCAGCCCGCGTTCGACCGGCTCGTAAAACACGCTGCCGGCCAGCGCGTCGGGCAGGCATTGCTGGTCGAGTGCGATGCCGCCTTCGGCATCGTGGTCGTACTGGTAGCCCTTGCCGTAGCCGAGGTCTTTCATCAACCTGGTCGGCGCGTTGCGCAGGTGCATCGGCACCTCCAGCGTGCCGCCTTCGCGGATCGCGGCGCGCGCCGTGTTGTAGGCCATGTAGGCCGCATTGCTCTTGGGCGCGATCGCCAGCCAGATCGCCAGTTGCGCCAGCCCCAGCTCGCCTTCGGGACTGCCCAGGCGCTCGTAGGTATCCCACGCATCCAGCGCCATGCGCCACGCGCGCGGTTCGGCCAGGCCGACGTCCTCCACCGCCATGCGCGTCATGCGCCGGGCCAGGTACAGCGGGTCTACGCCGCCGTCGAGCATGCGGCACAACCAGTACACCGCGGCATCGGGGTCGGACGAGCGCACCGACTTGTGCAGCGCCGAGATCTGGTCGTAGAACTGCTCGCCCATCTTGTCGAAGCGGCGGGTGCGGTCGGCCAGCACCTGGCTCAGTGTGGCGTTGTCGATGACGTGGTCGCCGGCCAGCTCGGCGGCGATTTCCAGCAGGGTCAGCGCGCGGCGCACGTCGCCGTCGGCAGCCTGGGCGATCGAGTCCAGTGCCTCGTCGCCCACCTGCAGCTGCAATTCGCCAAGGCCGCGTTCGGCATCGGCCAGGGCGCGCCTCAGCGCGGCGATGATGTCGTCGGTCGAAAGCGGCTCCAGCACGTGCACGCGACAGCGCGACAGCAGCGCGGAGTTCAGCTCGAACGAGGGGTTTTCGGTGGTCGCGCCGATGAACAGGATCACGCCCTTTTCGATGTGTGGCAGGAACGCATCCTGCTGGGTCTTGTTGAAGCGGTGCACCTCGTCGACGAACAACACGGTGCGCCGGCCCTGCGCAAAATTTATTTCGGCTTCAGCCAGCGCCTTGCGCACGTCGGGCAGCCCGGACAGCACCGCCGAGATCGCGCGGAAATCCGCATCGGCGTAGCGCGCCACCAGCAGCGCCAGCGTGGTCTTGCCGCAACCAGGCGGCCCCCACAGCACCATCGAGTGGATCTTGCCGGCCTCCAGTGCGCGGCGCAGTGCCTTGTCGGGTCCGACCAGGCGCTGCTGGCCGACGATCTCGTCGAGGCTGCGCGGGCGCATGCGCTCGGCCAGCGGCTTGAGCGCGTCGGAGTGGTTACCGGCAAACAGGTCCGCGGGAGGGGAGTGGCTGCGTGACATGGGCGCATGATAGCGCGGCGGGCCTCCTCGCCCGGCCCCCGTTTCCCTTGCGCCGGCGGGTGCCATCGGACGGCCGCCCCGCGCTTTCGCCTCGCGGCGAAGCCGCCGCGAAGGGTTGGGGCGTCAGTTTTTCAGCGGCTGGGTGCTCATCACCGGCACGTCGCCGATCACGTCGGCACCCGGCGGCGGCACGAAGTTGAAGGTCGCCGGCGGGATCGCCACGTTGCGCCGCCAACCGGAAAACCGAATGTCGGTGGTGGAGCCGAGCTGGTCGCGGAACCGCATGCGGGCCAGACCGTTTGCGTCGAAACCCATCTCGACGTAATCGAACTGCGGATCCTTCGCGGTGGAGGTCAGCCGCAGCCACTGCAGGCCACCACGCTCGCCCTGCTCGCTGACCTTGAACTGCCGGTCCAACTGCTTGACGTCGGTCAGCACGGTGAGCGGGCTGTGCGCCTCCTGGTTGCTCTGCACGCGCACGGTGACCTGCTCCAGCTCCGGGTCGTACATCCAGACCCGGCTGCCGTCGGCGACGATGGTCTGCTTGTACGGCGCCAGCGTGTCCCAGCGGAACTGCCGCGGCGCCTGCAGCACCAGCGTGCCGGAACTGGTCTTGCTGACGTTGCCGTTGACGTCGGTCAGCGTCTGGCTGAAATCGCCGGTGAGCGAATGCAGGCCGTCGGCGAAGGCATCCAGCCGCGCACGCGCCGGCCCGGTGGCGGCATGCACCATGGCATTCAGCGAGAACGTCAGCAACAGGGCGGACAAGGCAGGCATCAGGCGTTTCATCAGGCTTTCCGAAATGGCAAGGGCAATGAGAATGAATTGTGGACAGCACTGGCTTAACGGATCGTGTGTAGGAGCGCACCCTGTGCGCGAATGCTCTTTGCCGGTGCATGAACAAAAGCATTCGCGCACAGGGTGCGCTCCTACACGCGCCAGCCGTGTCAGTTCTTCGGCGGCGGCGGCGCCAGCACTTCGCGGTTGCCGTTGTGCTGGGGGGCGCTGACCACGCCGTCCTGCTCCATCTGCTCGACCAGCCGGGCGGCGCGGTTGTAGCCGATGCGCAGGTGCCGCTGCACGCCGGAGATCGAGGCGCGACGGGTCTGGGTGACGATGGCGACGGCCTTGTCGTACAGCTGCGCCTCGGCATCGCCGCCTTCCCCGCCATCCTGCGGCAGGCCGGCGTCGTCGATGAACTTGCCGTCGCCGGTGGCCTGCACTTCCTCCAGCACGCCCGTGATGTAGTCCGGCGCGCCCTGCGATTTCAGCCACGCGACCACGTGATGCACCTCGTGGTCGTCGACGAAGGCGCCGTGCACGCGCTCGGGCGTGGCGGTGCCCGGCGGCAGGTACAGCATGTCGCCGTGGCCGAGCAGGGTCTCGGCGCCGGACTGATCGAGGATCGTGCGCGAGTCGATCTTGCTGGAGACCTGGAACGCGATGCGGGTGGGGATGTTGGCCTTGATCAGGCCGGTGATCACGTCCACCGACGGGCGCTGGGTGGCCAGGATCAGGTGCACGCCGGCGGCGCGCGCCTTCTGCGCGAGGCGGGCGATCAGCTCCTCCACCTTCTTGCCGACGATCATCATCATGTCGGCGAATTCGTCGATGATCACCACGATGTACGACAGCGGCTCCAGCGGCTCGGCGGCGAGATTGGGCATCTCCGGGTTCGGCCGGAACAGCGGATCGAGCAGCGGCTGGCCGGCGTGTTCCGCGTCGCGCACCTTCTTGTTGAAACCGGCCAGGTTGCGCACGCCGACCGCCGCCATCAGCTTGTAGCGGCGCTCCATCTCGGCGACGCACCAGCGCAGCGCATTGGCGGCCTCCTTCATGTCGGTGACCACCGGCGCCAGCAGATGCGGGATACCCTCGTAGACCGAGAGCTCCAGCATCTTCGGGTCGATCATGATCATCCGCACGTCTTTCGGGCTGGCCTTGTACAGCAGGCTCAGCACCATCGCGTTGACCGCCACCGACTTGCCCGAACCGGTGGTGCCGGCGACCAGCAGATGCGGCATCTTGGCCAGATCCACCACCACCGGCTTGCCGCCGATGTCCTTGCCCAGCGCCAGCGCCAGCGGCGACTTCAGCTGGTCGTACTTGTCCGAACGCAGGATCTCCGACAGGTAGACGATCTGCTTCTTGGTATTGGGGATCTCCAGCCCGATCACGTTCTTGCCGGGGATCACGTCGACCACGCGCACGCTGACCACCGACAGGCCGCGGGCGATGTCCTTGTCCAGGCTCGACACCTGCGAACCGCGCACGCCGGCCGCCGGCTCCATCTCGAAACGGGTGATCACCGGCCCCGGATAGGCACCGACCACCTTGGCCTCGATCTTGAAGTCCTTGAGCTTGAACTCGACCTGGCGCGAGAGCACTTCGAGGGTTTCCTCGGAGTAGCCCGGCCCTTGCGGCGGCGCCTCGTCAAGCAGCGACAGCGGCGGCAACTCGCCCGGCATGGCAGCCCCGACGAACAGCGGAATCTGGGTTTCCAGCCGGGCCCGCTCGCTTTTCGTCACCGGTGCGGGTGCCGGCTCGATGCGCACCGGCTCGCGCCGGGCCTGCTTCACCGCATCGGCTTTCTTGACCTCCTCGCGTTCGGTGCGCGCCTGGCGCGCCGCCAGCACCTGCGGCGCCTGATGCATCCTGGCCCTGAGCCAGCCGACCAGTTTCAGCACGCCGCGCCCGGTCCAGTCCATCAGCTTGAACCAGGACAGCCCGGTGGCCAGCGTCACCGCGATCAGGAACAAGGCCAGCAACAGCAGTGGCGCGCCCTGCTCGCCCAGCGCCCGCAGCAATCCGTCGCCCACCCACTTGCCGACGATGCCGCCGGCACCCTGCGGCTGTACCGGGGATTCATGGAAATTGATGTACAGCAGCGCCGGGCCGGTGATGAAGAAGAACACCAGCCCGATCAGCCGCAGCGACGGCTCCCACGCATGCATGGATCGCGCGCCATGCTGGCGCAGCACCTGCACGCCAAGCAGCAACAGCAGCAACGGGAAGCCGTAGGCAACCAGCCCGAAAATGCTGCGCAGCACGCTGGCGATGTTGGCCCCGACCATGCCGCACAGGTTGCTGACGTAGCCCACGCTGCCGGCATGCCACCAGCTGGGATCCTGATCGTTGTAGCTGACCAGGCACAGCAGCAGGTACAGCGCCAGCGGCAACAGCAACAGCGCGCCAGCCTCGCGCAGCCGGCGCTTCATCTCCTCGCTGAGGCCTTTGTCCGGTTGCTGTCTGGCGTTCGCGCTGCGTGCCACCGTGGAGGGCTTCCTGTTTTTTGCCAAGGGTCAGAGCATACCCTGCAGCGCCGGATGTACCAGCTTGCCGCCGTCGACGTTGATGCCGACGCGCAACGGCGCGAACTCGCGCCACTCGTTGCCGGCGGCCAGACGCTGCACGTACGGCAGGATCGCCGCGGAAATCGCCACCGACGAGGTCTGCGGCACCGCGCCGGGCATGTTGGTCACGCAGAAATGGGTGATCCCGTGCACATCGTAGGTGGGTTCCTTCCAGCTGGTCGGCCGCGAGGTCTCGAAGCAGCCGCCCTGGTCGATCGCGATGTCCACCAGCACGCTGCCCGGCTCCATCGTCTTCACCATCGCCTCGGTCACCACGTGCGGCGCCTTGGCGCTGGGGATCAGCACCGCACCGACCACCAGGTCGGCATCGCGCACTTCCTCGGCCACCGAGGATTCGTAGGCATACAGCGCGGTGACGTTCGGGCCCATCGCCATCATCTCGGCGAGGCGATCCTGGCGCTTGTCGAACACCACCACGTTGGCGCCGGCCGCGGCGGCCAGCGCGGCGGCATTGCCGCCGGCGGCACCGGCGCCGAGCACCACCACCTTGCCGCGCGGGGTCGACGCCATGCCGCCCAGCAGCTTGCCCTTGCCGCCCTGCGGGCGATGCAGCAGGGTCGTGCCGATCTGGGTGGCGATGCGGCCGGCGATCACCGACATCGGCAGCAGCAGCGGCAGGCCGCCGTCTTCCTCGACCGATTCGAACGCCACGCCGGTCAGGCCGATGTCGAGCAGGCTGCGGGTCAGTGCCGGCTCGGCGGCCAGGTGCAGGTAGCAGAACAGCAGGTGATGCTTCTTCAGCAGCGCCAGGTCCCCGGCAACCGGTTCCTTCACCTTGACGATCAGCTCGCCGGCCTCGTAGAGCGCGGCGGCATCGGCCACCACCTTGATGCCTTCGCCGACATAGGCCTCGTCGGAAAAACCGCTCTTCAGGCCGGCACCGGACTGGATGAACACTTCATGGCCACGGCGCACCAGGTCGGCGGCGGCGGCGGGAACGAGGGCAACACGACCTTCAAGGGTCTTGGTTTCGGAGGGGATACCGATACGCATGGAGAAAGAAATCCTGTGGGAGCACGTGGTGGATCCATCGCTCAACCGCCGCGGTGGTGCCGTTGATCTGCCGGCGACTTGAATCGGTCCTGCGTATTCCCCATTCTTCCGGGGATCGTGCGCTCTGTCGTCACCACCTGCTACGGTCTCGGCGAAACCGTCGCGGGGGTTGGAGCGAATAGCCAGCCAAGTCACCAGCAAACCGAAGGATTATACCTGTCATGAGCACCCCCAAACACAGCCGCCTGCTGATCCTCGGCTCCGGCCCCGCCGGCTACACCGCTGCGGTGTATGCGGCCCGCGCCAACCTGAAGCCGACCATGATCACCGGCCTGCAGCAGGGCGGCCAGCTGATGACCACCACCGACGTGGACAACTGGCC